>DYLS01000196.1 GCA_020721965.1 Blastopirellula marina
GGAGTCGTTGCTTAATCAGACCCCGAAAATGTCTCATTACGGTTGAAACAATTCAAAGCTGGCATTTCGATTAGCTGCGGCATCAACTGCGGCTAGTAGGCCACTTCAGAATGGACTGTCTGAAACAGCCCTGCTCGACTACCCTCATGCCGTCGTGAGTGACGAGATTCATGTCGCTGGAGGGGCCAAAAGATGAATCGCTCCGATACCCGTGAAAAGCTGGCGACAGCCATCGAAGCCTACCTCGATGGCAAGATCGACAACGTTGCCCTCGACAACACGCTCAGCGAGGAGGACATCCGAAGCGACAATACCTGCATGGAGATCGCCGAGGAAATGATGTTCTTTCTGAGCGACTTCTGTTACCACAAGAACGAAGGGAAGTATCGGATTCGGGAAGAGGTCGAGGAGGCAATCCGGCGGTGGGTCTACCTGCTGCGGACAGGCTGGGAATGGCCTCCGGGCCGAAAGGACTCAACCCGGGTTGGGCTGCGGGGATTACTTGATCTACTCCGGTCCAACCTCTGTACCAAGTCACGTCTTGACGGCAACTTGTATTGGCCTCTCGCTGGTCCGCAGGAGTGGTCGGACTGGAAGAGCAAAGCGCTGCAATAAGGATCAGCCGCGTAGGGTGCTCTGTGAACACCGATCCTCGCAAGCCTCCAGCCCTGGCTCGGGTGGCACGCCCAGAGCGGAGCGATGGGCGTGGGATTGGCGGGGGATCGGCTTTGGCTCGAAGAAACGACAGAGATCGGGTTGCCACTAACGCATTCGGTAAAGTATGCTTGAAAAGTAGGTTGGCATTCCGTGGCTGGGCGGGATGGGCCAATCCGCGATCCATCCTTTCTTTCGGCAGCCTGCGGTACTACCATTCCCTAGGCTCTTATAGAAAATCCAATACCCCATGACCTCGACTTTGATGGAACAGGTCACCGTAGCACAAGTCCATGATGCCGGCGTGGTCGGTGCCGGCGGTGCTGGATTTCCCACCCACGTCAAGCTGGCCGCCAAGGCCGACACCGTCCTCATCAACGCCGCCGAGTGCGAGCCGTTATTGCACAAAGACAAAGAGGTCTTGCGTGCATTTCCCGACCAGGTGCTAAACGGCTTAGCGCAGGCGATGCGTCTTGTCGGTGCCTCCCGCGGCATCATTGGCATCAAAGGCAAGTATCATGATGTCATTGAATTACTTCGGCCGCGACTGCCGCAGGGGGTAGAGATCGTTTCCCTTCCGGATGCGTACCCTTCCGGCGATGAGTTTATGCTGGTTTACGAGGCGACGGGCCGCGTCATCCCGCCTGGTGGAATCCCGCTGCATGTGGGCGCCGTCGTCATCAACGTCGAAACGGCCAAGAATGTCGCCGAGGCTGCCGCCCAGCCGGTTACCGAAAAATTCCTGACCGTCGCCGGGGCGGTCCACGAGCCGGTCACGCTGCGCGTCCCCATTGGCGTCACGCTGGAGGCGTGCGTCGAAGCCGCGGACGGACCTACGGTCTCCAATCCCCAATACATGGTTGGCGGCGTGATGATGGGCTACCTGGAGGAGAATCACCAGGCCCTGGTGGACAAAACGACGGGCGGACTCATCGTTCTCCCCGACGATCACGTCGTTGTGCGACGTCGGCGCCGCGATTGGGCACAGATCGCCCGAATCGGCCGCTCGGCTTGCGATCAATGCAGTTATTGCACCGAATTATGTCCGCGTTGGTTGCTCGGACATCCTATCGAGCCGCACCGCGCGATGCGCAGCCTGGGGTTCAATCTCGTCGGCGAAGCAAACGTGTTGGGAACATCTTTTTGTTGCGAATGCAATCTGTGCAGCCTTTATTCGTGCCCCGAAGACCTGGACCCAAGGAACGTTTGCGTGCAAAATAAGCGCCGTTTGGCATCCGAAAAACGGCGTTGGGAGAGTCCGCCGTTTGTGCCCGAGCGGGCCGAGCGACATCTCAAGAATCGCCGTGCGCCGACGGCTCGCTTGATGCGAAAATTGGGCCTGACCCATTTCACGAACCGGGGTCCCTTGGTGGAACGCGCCGTTTCTGCCCGCCGCGTGGGGATCAAACTCAAACAGCACGTCGGCGCCCCGTGCCGCCCCGTCGTATCGGTGGGGGACAACGTTCTTCGCGGCCAAGTCGTGGGCGTACCTCCGGAAGTCAATGGGAAGCCAGCCCTGGGCGCCCCCGTTCACTCCTCCATCGATGGTCGCGTGACGGCCGTCGATGACGCGGTGATTTGGATTTCGGCCGAATAATTCAGCCGAATATGAATGAGGCGTCCCGCCGAGCAGTTTCCGTCAGGCCAAAAGAAAGGGTTGATGCGCGATGACTACACCTCGGGCAATCGGTGCGGTCGAACTTTCCAGCGTCGGCGTCGGCTATCGGGTCGAGGACGCCATGCTCAAGGCCGCCACGGTGGATTTGCTGATCGCTAGAACAATATGCTCTGGCAAATACTTGGTCATCGTCGGCGGGGGTGTCAGCCAGGTACAATCTTCCCTCCAGGCCGGGCTGGCAGCGGCCAGCGACTCCGTGATCGACCACTTGCTGATTCCCAACGTCCACGAGTCCGTATTTCCAGCGTTGGGCCAGTCCGTGGTCTTGGGAAAGGATTACGCGGGCGCGTTGGGAGTGGTGGAAACGTTCAGTGGCACCAGTGCTTTGGCAGCCGCCGACGCCGCCGCAAAAGCCGCCCGCGTTACGCTCTTTCGAATCCATGTCGCTATGGCCCTGGGCGGGAAAGGGCTGATCCTCATGACGGGCGGGGTAGCCGACGTCCGCGCCGGCGTTCAAGCTGCCGCGGAGGAGGTCCGTAACCGTGGGCTCCTCGTCTCGGAAGTGGTCATCCCCCGTCCATCGCCCGAGCTGTTCTCCGACTACCTTTGACCGCCCGGACAATGTGGTCCGCTGAAGCAGCTCGGCCTGTCGCGATCCCACAGATGGGCACGTCTGCCGGAGGTGCGCTCGCATGGCATCGATGGCAGCCCGTCGGCCCGCTGGGACGACCTGCATGGCACCAAGACCTGCTCCGACTAGCCCGGGCAACCACATTGATGGGTACGAGGACTATCGCGATCCTTTGTGACGCCTGCGCTCAAGGACTCCGGGGCTATCGTCCTTCCCCTGGCAGAAAGCCTCGTTGAGCCGTTCGTACAACAGCGCAAGGTTGTGTGCTTGGCGCAACATCTTGCCGTGATGGGCTATATCGCCTCGCAAGATACGCTGGGCACATCATGCCCCGGGCGGACTTTGGGCTTGAGTATTCGACGTACTGAAAGACATTTGCTTTGGAGCGGCGAGGGCAAAAGAGCACCACGGCGAACCCTCTTGCCGGTGGGCGAAAACGTTTGTACGCTAAAAACAGGGTTCGGAAGTCGAAACAAACGAAACAGTGGCGGTCCAGTCCAAAGCGGCGTTGGGCTGGTTGGCGGCTACTGTACCAGGCAGCCGAGGTGACGCAAATACGGACGCGGGGCAAGGTCATGGTAGGGCTAACAAGCCAAAAGGTCCGGTCTCTGCTACGCCCGTTTCGACTCGAAAAGGCCCCTGATGATGGTCGATTTCATGGCAGTCGATCAGCGTTACGGAGGAGAATCTGAGCGAATTTAAGGCGGGGCATCAAATATCTGTGGCGGTGTAGCTCAGCTGGTTAGAGCAGCGGAATCATAATCCGCGTGTCGGGGGTTCGAATCCCTCCGCCGCTATTAGGGGTGTCTGATCGTCGAAAGCGACGCCTTGCTACGGCGCGACCTCCTGGTCATCTCCGCCGCGCCGACCCTTATAGCCAGTTTGGCGCGGCACTGGTCGGCTGCCGAAGGCGAGGCATGTTCGGGCGGGTACAGTTGCATCCGCGCGTTTCCTGTCGCTACAGCACAGGGTTCTTTGCGTGGCCCAACATTTTGTGGGAGGGTGGGACATAATGTCCCCACCCTATACTGGGCACGTCCTGCAATCAGGCGGTCCCTGCACTGTAATACTAGTGCTACAGCGCTGCGTTGTTCTCAACATCTTTTGTGGTGATGGGAAATAACGCATTGCAGCGTATGGTGGGCGAGTCAGGCAGGCGACCTTGCGCTGTAGGATTAGAAGGGGCAGCGGCCATCCGCTGCAACACGCGTCACTCAAACGCGGCTAGACGTTCGCTGCGCACAACCGATACGACGTGACGTGCGGCGTTACGCTGCTTGCGGTGAACCTGCACTTGAAATGAGGCTGTCGGGACTCGAACCCGAGACCTACGGATTAAAAGCCGATGTCCGGCCTCGACGCAAATCGAAGCCGTTTGCCGTAAGTCCTTAGCCCTCCGTCCCTTCCGCCTTCATCTTTTCGACACAAGAAACCGACAAAACCCCGGAAAAACCGCCTTTGCGGTTGTCGGACAACCGGCCCTTAGCCCTACGGGTATGTGATACTTGTGCGATCCGAAAACGGGTCTACAACGACAACCCGGGACAAAGCCGCTACTTCCATATTTACACGGCCGGCAGCCGACAAGCAAGCCCCGCCGGCCTTCTTGCAGGCCCTATTGCATCACGCCAGTGCCACAGGGGCGGGCTTGTCGTCGGCAAGCAGCACCATGTCGTCGGCGTATCTGGACCGCCCTGGGTGCCCTCCCGGACGACGAGAAGCCGACACGGACGCCCCCGGGGTGTCTGTGGTGCGTCATCGGAGCGTTGCTTGGGCTGTTGATCTTCTGGTGGTGGCTTTGAGCCGCGAGAATCGCGGAGTCCGTAGCCGCTGCTTCTTACGGCGGCAGCCAAAGAGCACGGGTATCAGCGGCGCGCTACTCGACCTCGAACTTGTATCTGGTCACTGTGGGCTTGTCGCCCGTGGGCGGGGTTGAAGTAATCGTCACTTTGACCGCGCCCTTGCCGGTCGGCTTGATCTCGAACTCCCGGTTGCCGAGACCGACGATTGGCTTCCCCTTCACCCGTTCGGTGATTGCGTTCTCCGCGATCACCTTTGCCGGACCTTCGACGGTGGCAACGATCTTCGCGCCGGCGATGCCCTTGCCGGTCAACCGCACCACCTCGTCTTCGCCCACGGTGAATGGGGTCGTGTCCCGTGGGATGACGACAACACGCTCCTCGGCCCGCGCCGATGCCAGGGGAGCAAGAGCCACGACAACAAGAACCAGC
>DYLS01000197.1 GCA_020721965.1 Blastopirellula marina
CCCCTTGGCCCTCTCCCAGAGGGAGAGGGGAGCAGTTTGCAAAAGTCCAGTACGTTAGTTTGGCCTCGTGGGCAGTCCGCCGATCGCGGCGACGAAGCCCGTCCGCAAACCCAACCAGCCACAAACCATAAATTGTTTGGCTTTGGCGGCTTGCATTTCTCGCGGCGGGTCGCCAGTTCCTACCAGCTCGATCCAAGGTGCCACAAAGGTGGGCAGGCCAACTTGGCTGCGTGCGGTCTGGCCGATTTTCTGGACGGCACGGTGTGGCGACGGGCCGAAGCTGCCCAGGCCAGAGCATAGCGACCGCTGCCGGTGCCTCGAAAAATGATCGATTTGTCGACTGGGCCTTGACGAATTCATGCCGGCCTGTATACTGTATTAGTTATCTAGTACAGGAGACAGACGGATGTTTCTTCAGATCGACCCCGGCGACGCTGCCCCGATCTACGAGCAGATCGCCCGCCAGATCCAGTTCGCCGTGGCCTCCGGCAGCCTTGCTCCCGGGGAGATGGTCCCGTCCGTCCGCGAGCTGGCGCGACAGTTGGCGGTCAACCCCAACACCGTCGCCCGGGCCTACCGCGAGTTGCAGTCGCAAGGTGTCCTCGACGCGCAGCGGGGGCTGGGGCTTTCCGTCGCTGCCGACGCCGTGGAGAAATGCCGCCAGCAGCGAGCCACCTGGATCCGCGAACGGCTGATTCATCTCGTTGGAGAAGCCCTCCACGCCAAGGTCTCTCCCCGCCAACTTCAGAGCATGTTGCAGGACATCATCCAAACCCATTCCCGGCAGGAGACGCAGTCATGAACGCCGTGATTCGTACGGAGCGGCTGTCCAAACGTTTCGCCCACGTAACAGCCCTGGACGACGTTTCGCTGGAGGTTCCGCCGGGCGCCGTCTGGGCCTTGCTGGGACGCAACGGGGCCGGCAAGTCCACGCTGATCCGCATCTTGATGGGCCTGCTCGAACCCGACAGCGGCCGGGCCGAAGTGTTGGGGCATGACTGCCGCACGGAATACCTGGCCATCCGCCGCAAGGTCGGCTATGTCCCCGAGTTGCCCGTCCTTTACGATTGGATGACCGTTGAAGAGATCGGACGCTTTTGCGCGGCCTTCCACTCGGTCGGCTGTTTCTCCGAATACCTGCGGATCACCCGGCAATTCGGTCTCCAGCCGAAGCAAAAGCTCAAGCACTTGTCCAAGGGGATGCGGGCGGGCGTCGTCCTGGCCTTGGCCCTGGGGCACGATCCAGATTTGCTCATTCTGGACGAGCCGACCTCTGGCTTGGACGTCCTGTTTCGTCGGCAATTCCTGGAAAGCATGGTCGATCGTGCGGCGGCCGGCAAGACAGTCTTTCTCGCCAGCCACCAGGTGCACGAGGTGGATCGCGTGGCCGATATCGTGGCCTTTCTCAAGGAAGGGCGCATTGTCCTGGTCGAGCCGCTCGATCAGCTCAAACGCGAGGTCCAGCGGTTGATTCTCACCTTTGCCGAGGAGTCGGCTGCGCAGATTGCCCGTGACAAGCTCGCCACTTGCGAGGGCGTGCTTCGCGCCACGCAAGATATCCGTCAAGTGGAAGTCGTGATTCGCTCGCGGGTGCCATCCGCACCGGAACGCTTGGCCGCCGAAGTTGGTGCTCTGACCACGGAATGCCAGGCGTGTTCATTAGAAGAGATTTTCACGGTTTATATGGGATCGGAAACAATCTCCGCGACGCCTTCCCCGCAGGAGTGTCGGCTATGACACAGGAACGCCTTTTACAAACGATTGGGAGCGATGATGCGGGTTTCCTCAGGGAATCGTTTGCCCATGCCTGGCGGTATTGGCGGCAAAGCCGCGGATTGATGATCCCGCTGGCGGTGGGGCCGATTGTGCTGGTCGGGCTAGCTTTTCTCCTGTCTGCGGCGTTCAACCCCTATGGCGACGACTTTCGCGCTACCGAGGCCGTGTACTTGTGCGTAGCGGCGGGTGGTTTGTTTGCCCTGGCCTTCGGTGCGACCTCTTTCGCCGCAGAGCACGAGAACAAGACCGTCGGCTTTCTACGAGCCTTGCCTCTCAGGCCATCTCGCTTAACGATGGGCCTGTTTGTCGCTGGGATCTTGGGATTTGCCGCCACGACGGGCCTCTCCTTCCTGCTGTTGGCCAGTTTGGATCTCGCGGTGGGTAAGGGGAGGCTCTTCAGCTTGCCCTGGCTGTACGAGGACCAGATGGGAGCGATCTATTGGCTGGGGCTGAGCATGGCGTTTCTTGTGTGGGGGGTATTCTTCTCGCTGAAGGTGCGCCGGGTGATCTGGGCTGCCCTTCTTGCCGCTGCGGTGGCCTACTCTTTGGACCTAGCCCTCATGAGCTTGATTTCGCCCTCTTACGGGTTGACCTGGGAGCGCGCAGCGGAGTTTTCGCACTATCGGCTTGCACTGGCCGCCGTCCTCCTTCTGGTAGATGCCGCATTGATTCGCCAATGGCTGCGTCCCGAGCGAGAAAGCGAGTGGTCAGCCGTGCTTTCGTGGCTTCACTCTACGATGGACCGCCTGGTCCGACATGTGCCGCGGCTGGCGACCGGCTTTCGACGCCTGCTCCTGTCGGGCGCCCAGCCCGAGTTGCATCAAGCGGCAGGGCAACAACTGCTGTGGCTGCACGCGCGGCAGGCCGGGCTATTGATACCGGTCATGCGGATGATCGCGGCCCTCTTGGGATTGACGATCGTAGTTGGGCTATTCGTAGCTATCTTTGCGCAACTCACCGTCGAAGCCCGGCAAAAGTCGGGCGAGATCCTGCTCTTCCCGGGGATTTGCTTAATCCTTGCGATGCAAGTAGTGACAGGGGCGTTCGTGTTCGGGCCGGATCGGTGGTGGAAGACGCGATCCTTCCTGGCGGCCCGCCACATTCCGCCCGGCCAGATCTGGCTCGCCCGGCAACGCTGGGGGGCGTCCTGGTCTGCGGTCTGGATCGCCTTGCTGGTGGGCTGGGCGGTCCTGCTGACAACGCTAAACACCACCGGAGCCGGTAACGAACACGGTATAAGCTTTTGGTGCACATGGATCTCCGCCAGCATTGTTCTCTACGCAACGGGGCAACTGGCAGGCATGGCCGCAAACAGCTTCTTTCTCAGCATCATCCTGGCGGGAGGACTTTGGCTGTGCGGTTGGGTGATGCCCAGCTTGCTGTTTCCCGTGGGGCCGGACGAATCGGTTCCCGGCTTGAATTACCTGTTGACCTTCGTGGTTTTTCTCGGCGGAATGCTTTGGCAATCGCGGCGGATGGCACGGCTCTGGTTGGAAGACCGGCGAGCGGCTTCCCTGAAGGACACCTTGCGGAGTCCCGTGCTCTGGAGCTTGATCCTCGTTGGGTTCGTCCTGCCGTGGTTCCGTTTTCTTTTAGTGCCGCAGGCGGATGCCACACCGCTCCGTGAAGCCCGTTTGCAAGCAAAGTCGCAGGCTTGGTTTCCCTCGACGCCCGAAGCCTATCGTGGATACGCAGCCGCGGTTGAGATGCACCGTTTGATGCCGGCTTCAAACTTGCTTTCGGCGCGGACGGGGACGCAGGAAGAGCTGTCGAACGAACAGTGGCGCGAAAAATGGGAAGCCTTCCGAAGATTGGAGACCGCGGATGCCTTTTTCAGACTGGTGGCCGAGCTTCCCAAACAGCAGTACGCGGATGCCCGAGTGGAATATCGACTTTGCGGGCTGGCGGAGAACGAGTCAGGAGCTTCGGCGAGCGATGTGGATGGGGTTTTGTTGGAATTTCTAACCGCGCCGGTTCTGGATAATCTAGCTCGGGCGGCGGTAGAGGCGGGCGAGCTGGGCAAGGCGAGAGAGTTACTGCTTGCTGCACTGGCCTTGCTGCTGCGGGCGGAACGCACCTATCCGCAGGTGTTCCATAAAATGAGCGACCCAAACTGGAAAAAGTTGTCATGGGAGCAGTGGGCCAACATCGTCTGGCGGTGGAGTCATGCCGATGGGCAAACCCCGGATGCATTACACGAAATGCAGCACGCAATCCAGCAAGCAGTTGCCCACGAGCGGATACCCTTGGATGTCCGCGTGTGGCTGATTTACAAGTACTGGCAAGAGGCTTTTCTCCGCGACGCCCCATACGGCATGGGTTACGAAGGGCCGAGGGTCGCTTGGTGGCCCGGTGCGATGTTTCTCGTTCCCTCCTCGGTCAATTGGGTGCCCGGCGAGTGGCAGCTCTATCAGGTCCGCATGCAGCGCATCGCCGCCGAGTATCTGCCGCTCGCGGAAGAGTACGAGGAACGCGGCGTGTTTCCCCGAAAATTTCAGGAGCAACTGAAGGGCACCCGGCCTGGGGCATGGTCCCCCATGCCAATCGGTTGGAGTGCAGCCCAGTCGATCCGCTCAGCGTTGGACGGTGTTTTCCTCGCCCGAATGGCCAGCGACCGGTACTTCAAAGTCACACAATTACGTCTGGCGATTTGGCTCCACAAACTGGAACTGGGAAACTATCCCGAGCGGCTGGAGCAACTGGTGCCGCGATACTTGGAAAAGATCCCCTGCGTCCCCGGCTCAGGCCGACCGTTCCTGCTTCGCTATTCGAGGACCTCTTCGGGCGAGGCCGTGCTGTCTGCCGCACCGGTCCTGGATGCCGATGGTGAGCAGTGGCCACTCCAGTAACTGGACTTTTGCAACTTGTGTTCACAAGCTCCTCCATTCCCTCGGGAGATGGTAGTGGGAAGGCACTTTCCCATGAAAACGAATTTCCTTGTTTTCCTGAATTGCCCAGCGTCCGAGCTTGTCGCCCTCTCTAAGATGGGGATCGAGCAGTTTGCAAAAGTCCAGCAACAATCGAGTCCGCGGATTCATCGTGAAATAAAAACCCCGGGTCAGCGTGGTCGCCCCGCCAACGTTGCTGAAAAGGCGGCTCCGTGGGTACCGCGGCTGAATCACAACGCAAGGTGTTTGCTCGGCTCAACATCTTGTGGTGATAGGACATGACGTCTGGCAACATACGCTGGGCACACGATGCAATCAGGCGGAATTTGCGCTGTTGCGCTGTAGCATGATGGACTGGAGTTTC
>DYLS01000198.1 GCA_020721965.1 Blastopirellula marina
GTATCTCGTAACCGATGATATGACGGCCCAGCTCATAGGCGGGGCGATAGATGAATTCCCGATGCGTCAACTGCACATTGCGCCGGGCGGCAATCTCCCGACTGACCAACGTTGGCACCAATACCCGGCAGCCACCGGCAGCCAGAATTGCGGCATAACGGCACTCCGGCGGCACTCCCTCCACCAAACCCGTCAACATTTCAGGGGTCACATCGGCATCCGGGACGGCCACGACACCGGGCAAATGGGTCGAATCCTCACCCGTCGGCACCAGCCACAAACCCTCACCTGTTACGTCTCCGAAGGCCGGCCAACGGACCGCGTACACCTCATATCCTTGGCCTGATCCTACCCGGCCCGTGCAGCCGGGCGAGGCGATCACTTGCAACTCCGGCACCGCCACGCGCTGATCCGCCATCCCCAAAATCTTGGCGAGCGCAGCTCTCTCTTCTGCCAAGGGGTCCGCCTCTCCGCCGGCTGGCAGGTCGCTTGGTATCGCCGACTTTCGCCAATATTCTTCGCGGCGACCCCGACTGTCGCCGGTCTTGCGCAAGAGAAATGCATCGATGGCGTCCACCATCCGCGAGGCGATATCGTCCGACCATGTCAATGGTTCGGTATCCGGCAAAACCTCAATGCCCTCTACCGCTTTCTGATATTCCTGCGATTTCTGATATTCCTGCTCAGCCCGCACGGAAGGCGACCCTCCCACCAGCCATAGGGCCACCATAGCCCACACCGGGAGACCCCCGCCGACTCGCCCCATCCCGATGCTGGCCTGGCCGCTCAAGAGACGCGGTCGCCCACGAGACACCGACCATCGATTGTCGAACTTAGACTTGGACATGGCGACGGACTCCCATTCTATACGTTCCTGCCCGAAGCCGGGGGCGTCAGGCAGTCGATACTTGGCTCGATCACGGACCGGCCCCCGCGGCCGCAGGTGACAGGCAAACCGCGGCTCCCCTGCGGCGAGAAGCCATTTTGGGGTCGCCAGTCGGGCCGTGACAAGCCTCTGCCCGATTTGGCCGGGGGCATCCTTTTGTTGACTTGCCAGGGTTCGCCTGATTATCTTGTGAGAAATCGATCAGAATGGGCCCTGAGTTCCGTGCAAAGATTGTACTGGACTTTTGCAAACTGCTCGCTCCCACCTGAGAGGCGGCAACAACTCGGGTGCTTGGGAAATTCAGGCAAATAGCGAAAGCCGTTTTCGCAGTAAACCGCCTTCACTCTGCCATCTCCGGAGGGGAGAGGTGAGCTTATGAACCCAAGTTGCAAAAGTCCAGATTGTGTAATCCAACGGGGTCCATATGGATCAGATCGCTATGGATACGATCGTCGCTGCGAAGGCGGCCGCACGCGCGGCCATTCAGCAATTCAAAAAGTTCCGGTACCTAGAAGCGATCTCAGGTTTATCTTTGAAATGGGAGACCAGAATGATATTACGCGGAGTCATCGGCGGCGTAGGGTGGATGGTGGCGATTTTGTGGGTTTTCGGATTCGGGCCGGGTCTTTTCGTGGATGCGGCCGAGTCCACGGGGGAATCGGCTGGCACTCGCCCGAACGTGGTCTTGATACTTGGCGACGATCAGGCGTGGACCGACTACAGCTTCATGGGACACTCCATCATCCGCACGCCCAACCTGGACCGGCTGGCGTCGCAATCTCGACTGTTCACGCGGGGTTACGTCCCCACGTCTTTGTGCCGACCATCGTTAGCGACCATCATCACCGGGCTGTATCTGCACCAGCATGGCATCACGGGCAACGATCCGGCGCTACCCGATCCCAAGGTCAACGCCATGATCGGACGAAGAAACCCGAAATACGCACGATTTTACGAGACTTTGATGCACCGTATCGAAACCGATCCCACTTTGCCGCGTCTGCTTGCGGAACGCGGCTACATCTCTTTTCAGAGCGGGAAATGGTGGGAGGGGAATTTCTCTCGTGGGGGATTCACCGCCGGGATGACCCACGGTGACCCGATGCGAGGCGGGCGCCACGGTGATGAAGGCCTGAAGATCGGTCGCGAGGGTCTGGAACCGGTCTTCGATTTCATCCGGCAGGCGAAATCGGAGGCCAAGCCCTTTTTCCTGTGGTACGCCCCATTGCTCCCTCACGCCCCGCATAACCCACCCCAACGCATCCTCGAACGTTATTTGAAACTCGTCCCCAGCCCAGCCGTGGCGCGTTATTACGCGATGTGCGAATGGTTCGACGAGACGTGCGGGCAACTTCTCCAATTCATCGAAACCGAGGGGCTGGCCTCCAATACCGTAATCGCCTTTGTAAGCGACAACGGCTGGATTCAGGATCCCAACATGCCGGACCACCATTTCATGCCGCGATCCAAGCGTTCGCCCTACGAAGGGGGCGTCCGTACACCCATCATGATCGCATGGCCTGGCAAGATCGCAGCGCGGCGGGATGAAAACACGCTGGTCAGTAGCATTGACATTGCTCCCACGATCTTGCAGCTTTGCGGGGCACCGGTTCCGGCAAATCTCCCCGGCGTGAATCTGTTGGACGATCAGGCATTGGCCAAGCGGACGAGCATCTTCGGGGAGATCTACGATCACGACGTTGCGGACGTCGACCACCCTACCAAGAGCCTACTGTACCGCTGGATCATTCAAGGCGATTGGAAACTCATCGTGCCGGTGGACCCCAACAAGCCGACCGAGCTGTACAACCTATTGCAAGACCCTCACGAGCAGCACCCCGTCGCGGACCCCAGCCGCACAGATCAACTCCGGCAGGAACTCGATGCCTGGTGGGATGGCCAGGCCGAGTAGTTGCGGATGACCGCGGGCTGCTCTTGCGGCGGATTTCGGGGTGACAAGCACGTCACATTCGTGACATTCGGGCACGGCACGGCTGACCGCCTGGAATAACTGGACTTTTGCACCTTGAGGTCACAGCCTCCCACCTTCCCTGGGGAGATGGGAGGGCGAAGGCAGTTTTCCATGAAAACGGCTTTCCTTGTTCTCCTGAATTGCCCAGCACTCCAGTTTGTAGCCCCCTCTCGGAGGGCGAGCGAGCACCTGAAGTCCAGGAATAGCTGAGAAACGGGGCCGAAGGCCGGGCACGTCCCCGGCCGGCTTCAGACCTCGGCGTAACCCCCGGGATGCCGCGCGAACCAATTCCATGCCGTGGCTACGATATCGTCGATGTTCCGATATTGCGGCCGCCAGCCCAATTCCGCTTGAATCTTCGAGGCATCGGCGAACAGCACGGCAGGATCGCCCGGCCGTCGCGGTCCATACTCCACCGGTACCGCTTGCCGGGTCACGCGCTGTGCCGACTCGATCACCTCGCGGACGGAATATCCCCTGCCGATGCCCAGGTTATAGATACGCCGCTCTCCCGGCTGCAATGCCTCCATCGCCACCAGGTGGGCTGCGCACAGGTCTTCTACGTGGATGTAGTCGCGGATGCAGGTACCGTCCGGTGTGGGATAGTCCGTACCGAAGACGACGATCTTTTCCCGCCGACCTAAAACAGCGAACAACACGGATGGGATCAGATGCGTCTCTGGGTCGTGATCCTCTCCTAAAGAAGCGTCCGATGCCGTTCCCGCGACATTGAAATAGCGCAGGGCCACGTACGCGAATTCGGCGTCGGCTTGGGCTTCGTCCGCAAGGATGCGTTCGACGAACAGCTTGGATCGGCCGTAGGGATTGATCGGGTTCTGTGGCAGGGACTCCACGATGGGGACCGTCTCCGGTTCGCCGTACGTGGCGCAAGTAGAGCTGAAGACCAGCCGCCGCACGCCGGCTTGACGCATGGCCTGCAAGAGGCTGATCGCCCCCGCCGTGTTGTTGGCATAATACGTCAAGGGTTCGGTGACGGACTCGCCAACATAAGCCAAGGCCGCGAAATGCATCACACATTCGATTTGGTGCCGGGCCAAAATCTGCCGCAGGGCCGATCCGTCGGCCAGATCGACCTGGTAGAACGGGACCTCACTGGGCACGGCCTGACGGTGACCACGATACAGATTATCCACCACGATCGGCTCGTGGCCCCCCTCACGCAGCACTTTCACGGCATGGGACCCGATGTAGCCGGCCCCGCCGGTCACAAGAACTCGCATCCTTCCGTTCTCCCGTTTTGTTTGTCTTCCTGAAGCGATCTTACGCAGTCCGATCTCAAACCGCTCACATCCCCATCAGCTACGGAAAACTCTCTTCAGCCTACGGCGCAAAGTCCGCCTGATTGCATGATGTGGGCCGCTATCTTCCGAGGTGATCTATTCGAACACCACCACATGTTGAGTAAAGTAAACAAGCCTGCGCTGTAGTTTTAGGTCGCAATTTGTAATCGTAACCGTTCACGGAACATGGGGCGTGCCACGCCGCGCCGCACGCAGCATCCTCGCCGACCACAGCATCTGGTGGTCCCCTTGAGCGATCGGTGGCCACGCGCAGAGCTTTTTTGCCACACCGCTCCTGAAAATACCGCATTCCCCGCATTGTTCCATCCGGCAACCGTTACTTCAAGTCTAGCGCGACTTGGCCGTCGGAGAACGGGTACCGGCCGGGAATATCACTGGCGTGCGCAAACTCGTTGGAGGCATTGGTCCTGAGCATGATACGACTGGCCTTTACCCAGCGTTGACCTCGACGGCTTCGGCGCCAGTTTTCTGACTCGACGTGGCACTGAATAGCACGCAACACGCCTCTGATGCTACACCGCAACTTTTTTGCTTTTCTCGACGTCTTGTGCCAGTGGGGCATAGCGCCTCGCAATCTGTGCTACGCAGATCATGCCATCAGGCAGACTTTGCGCTGTAGTACCAGGCGGCCCGGCCTTACCCAACTGGGCAGCAGAGCAAGCAATTCGACAGCGGCTCAGAAAAGACCCGTAGTGTCCGCAACTCCCCGCCACCCCCGTTTCTCTGTAACTCCCGTTTCTCTGTAAATGCCGCTTCTCCGCAACTCCCGATTCTC
>DYLS01000199.1 GCA_020721965.1 Blastopirellula marina
GCCAAAAGCGAACCCGAACATGCCGCTGTCGCTGCCAGGGTAGTCGCTGAAGGCGTCGCCGAGGTAGTAGAAGTATTCTTCCGGGCTGCCGCCGCCAGCCCAGGTCTCCGGGCCGCTCCACCAGTGGTCTCGCCACTGGGAATCATAGAACGAATCGGCCGCCCCGCTAGCTGCGGCGCTACGGACTTGGCTGCCTGAGCTGATTGCCTGCCCCTGGTCGTTCCAGGTGATCGTGCGGTTGAGGCTTTCGGTCGAGGTACTTTTCTGGCGGATGGACCGCACCGCATACCACGAGCCACCAGCGTAAGCTGGTGGTGGAACGCCGGCACCCTCACCATCGCGCGGCGATTCGGTTTGCGCGTTTTCTTGGTGTTTCCACCTCGGGCTGACGCCCGAGGCTCGTGCGCTTGCGCGTTGTTTCGCATCGATCGCTTGCGCCCAGCGATCCGCGCAAAAAGCGATTCCACGCAAAATCCGAACCACCAGCGTAAGCTGGTGGTGGAACGGCCGCCCTCACCGTCACGCCTCGGGCAGCTCGTATCCGGCGCGGCGTGGTCGCAGGACCAGGGCGTTCGCCTCGTCGTCGCCGATGAACACTTCTCGCTGGGGGTCCCACGCTAGGCGTCGGCCCAGGTAGCGGGCGATATTGGCGAGATGCGAGATGCTGACCGAGCGGTGACCGATCTCCACGTCGGCGACAGGCCGTTCCCGCGTCCGAATGCACTGCATCCAATTCTCCATGTGATACCTGGCCTGCCAGAGAGCGACCTCGTCGCGCCACTTGTCGATTTCCTCCTGCGGGGGGAGGTCGCGGATCAGATCGGGCGGATTGCAGGTGAATTTATTGCGGTTGATTTCGATTCTGCCATTTTCGCCGGAGAAAATGGCCCCGCCCCTCGGACCGCCCGACAGATCCAGACGCAGCGGCGTTCCGTCCTCGTATTTCATGTGGACAGCGGCATTCATATCGCGGGCGGGACCTTGTGGCCGGATGTCCACGGGACCGGTACCATCCTTGCCCAGCGCCCATTGCACCTGATCCAAGCCATGGGCGCCCCAATTCGTCATCTCCCCGCCCGAGTAGTCCCACCAGGCCATCCAACCAAACTGCAACTGTTTGTTGTACGGCCGCTGGGGGGCCTGATTGAGCCAGCGATCCCAGTCCAGGTCTTGCGGCTTTTGCTCCTCGGGGAAATTGTCGGGAAACCGCGGGCCGGTGTAATTCACTCCTTGTACCACGCGGATCTTGCCGAGCTTGCCCGATCGAATGAACTCGCAGGCGACCCGGTTCATGGCCATCGACCGCTGCTGGCTTCCCACCTGAAACACCCGCTGGTATTTTCGGACAGCACGGACCAGCGCGCGACCCTCTCCGATGCAGAGCGTGAGGGGCTTTTCGGCATAGATGTCCTTACCGGCCTGGCAGGCATGAATGCACACATAGACCCGCGCGTGATCCGGCGTGCCCACGATCACCGCGTCGATATCCTTGCGGTCCAGTAACTCGCGGTGGTCCTGATAGACGGCCCAATTGCCACCGCCTTTTTTGGCATTGGTGTCGTTCGCCCGGGCGAGAAAACAATCGCACACCGCCAGAATCTGCCCCTGCTCGGGGAGTTGATCGATCAACAGATTGGCACGGCCGCCCGTCCCGATCACGCCCACCGCGATCCGGTCGTTGGCGCCAGGCCGAGGCCCTTCCCCCAGGACGTGCCGCGGTATCCAGATGGGAACGGTCCCGGCCGCAATTCCCGCCGCCGTACAACGCAGAAAATCGCGACGTGTGGATAGGAAACGGTACTTCATGGGCAGCACTCCTGAGTAACGTGTGGAAACTGGATAACGTGTCGAAGCCGGGATGCGGTAACAAGCTACCGCCCTTCGGCGAGAGCGGAAACGGCGCTGGCACGCAGGCCGTCCGTCAACGGATGGATTCCTCTGGCAGTTCGGTCTTGACGCCCTCGTCCAGGGGCATCCGATCCGGCAGGGCCTCGGTTTGTTGCTGCAATCGCTTCAGTTCGTCCTTCAGCTCCGCCAGCACCTCCGCGTAGGCTGGATCGTCGATCCGATTGTAACGCTCCTGGGGATCGTTTTGCAGGTCGTACAGCTCCGCGCGGTGCCGATCCGGTGAGCCGTCGCCGTGCGGGTAATGGACGTACTTGTAGCGTTCCGTTCGCACTCCCCGGACGTTCGGCGTGTAGGGGAACTGCTTTTCGTAGTTGTACTCGTAATACCACGACTTCCGCCAAGGGATGGGCTTCCCTTCCAGCAGCGGTTTCCAAGAGCGACCGTGCGTCCGGGGCAGCCCTTCGACGCCGCAAATGTCCAGCACGCTGGGCGCCGTGTCCACGTTCAGCACCATCTCGTTGACCACGGTACCAGGGCGGATCAACGGCGGGTAACGCACCAAAAGGGGCACGCGGATACTCGGTTCGTTCATCGTCCGCTTATCCGTCATGCCGTACTCTCCCAGCAGCATTCCATTATCGGAGGTGAAGATCACCAGCGTACGGTCGAGCCGGCCGGTCTCTTGCAGCACCTGGAGGATCCGCCCCAGGCTATCATCCACGGAGAGGATCGTGGCCAGATAGCTGCGGACGAAGCGGGCGAAGTCGGCCACGGCTTCCGGACGCGGATCGGGGAACTTTTCGCGGAACCCGAACAAGGGGCCGTAGATGCCGTGCCACGTCACGAGCCGTTCCTTCACCCAGTCCGGCTTGCCGTCGAGCTGGAAAGCCGAGTCGGGATAGCGGATCTCCACATCGTCGAATACGTGGCGGTAGGCCTCTTCCGGGGTGAAGGGGGTGTGCGGCGCCTTATGGCCCACGATCAGCAGAAACGGGCGATCGTGAGGGCGTCGCAGCCATTCCGTCGCCAGGTCGATGACGCGATGCGTGTAGTAGCCGTCCAGCTTGCGCCGCTCCCCGTTGATATTGAACTCGTTATCGTAGTAGTTGCCCTGGCCGCGATGGCTGGCCCAGTAGTCGAAGCCGAGCCGCGGCGAGTCGTCGTCCTCTCCCATGTGCCACTTGCCGATATAAGCCGTCTCGTAGCCTGCCGCGTGCAGTCGGCCGTGCAGGCTGGGAATATCCCGCGGGAAATCGGTGAAATTGTTGATTACCCCGTGGCAGTGGGCATATAGCCCCGACAGCGAGGAAGCCCGACTGGGCGAACAAAGCGACGTCGTCACGAAGGCATTGGCGAACCTTGCGCCCTCGACCGCCAGACGGTCCATGTTCGGGGTCTTCAAGAAGGGATGGCCCGCGCAACTCATGGCGTCCCAGCGTTGATCGTCGGTCACCACATAAACCACGTTGGGGTGTTCGCTGTCTGCCGGAGGATCGGCCGCACCCGCCGCAATTCCGCACAACAACAGGACCCAAGCCATGATGCCATCTCCTAAAAAACGCTGCACGTCGAAGATCGAGCTTCCCTGGCCATCGCATCGCCTTCCTGGACGGAAAGGCGGCAAAACGCCCCTCCTTGCCTTGTCTTGTGGATCGCGCCCAGGCAACAGGCGTCTGCATTCGCTGTTCGAGCTTAGCGGATCGGAGGCGTGCGGTCAAGCGTCCGAGGCTGGTCGGATAGAATACATTGACCGTGCCACCGCCAGATTCATCCACCACCAGCTTACGCTGGCGGCTCGGATTTTGCGTGGAATCGCTTTTTACGCGGATGGCCGGGCGCAAGCGGACGATGCGGAAAAACACGCCAGCGCACGAGCCTCGGGCGTCAGCCCGAGGTGGAAGCACTCCAGCCCGAGGTAGAAGCACTCCAGGCCGCAGTGGAATCGCCACGGCCCGAGGTGGAAGCACCATGAAGGCCCGCCCATCGAAGCACCGCGGAGTGCTGGCGGGATTGTTCCAGGCCGCGGGGTACCCCTTCCGCTTGGCGGGATGCGACGGACAATCGAGAAAAGCCTGTCATCCACGCAACGCGAGACGAAACCTTCGTTGCCCCGTTTGCCCGCCGGTATGCTCCATGAGCCTGCGACCCTACGAGCCGATTGAAAGCCTCGACGATCCCCGGGTGGCGACGTATCGCAACCTGCCGGAACGGACCCTCCGCGGCGAGGCGATCTTCATCGCCGAGGGTTGGTTCGTGACGGAGCGCTTGTTGCAAAGCGAATACTCGTGCGAATCGGTCCTGGTGGCCGACGATCATTTCGCGGAATTCGCCGAGCGCATCCCGCGTTCCGTGCCGCTTTACGTGGGCGACCGGCGATTGCTGCACGAGATTGTCGGCTACAATTTCCACCAGGGGATTCTGGCCGTGGGGCGGCGGAAACCCTTTCGCCGCGCTGAGGAGCTTTTCGCGCCACCATGGCGAGAGGCGCCGATTTGGCTGGTCTGCCCCGAGGTGACCAAGCCGGAAAACCTGGGCCTGGTGTTTCGCTCGGCGGCGGCCTTCGGCGTGTGCGGCGTGCTGTTGGGCGAGCGCTGCTGCGATCCGTTTACCCGCCGGGCGCTCCGCGTCTCGATGGGCGCCGTCACCGCCGTCCCCATCGCCAAGACGACCGATCTCCACGCCGATCTGCAAGCCGCCAAGCAGCGCTACGGACTCCATTTGGTGGCAACGGTGCTGAGCGACTCGGCCATTTCCCTTCCCGACTTCCTGTGCCCCTTTCCCTGTGCCCTGATGCTGGGGCACGAAACGGAGGGCCTCGACGCCTGGCTGAATCTCTGCGATCACCGCGTGACCATACCCATGGCCCCGGCTGTGGATTCGTTGAACCTGGGAGTCGCGGCGGGCGTCTTCTTGTACGAGCTGCGCCGATCCGGACTGTCTCGCAAAAAGCCGTCGGGACAAGAGTTCTAGGTTGCCCATCGTAGGCGGCTGCGAAGGAGCCGCCAGCGTAAGCTGGTCGTGAAATGGAAAACAACAACTATGAGCCACCAGCGTAAGCTGGTGGTGGGACGCTGTCCGCTGCTTTACTCCTTTTCGTTTTCG
>DYLS01000058.1 GCA_020721965.1 Blastopirellula marina
CCCGCCGCCATCGCAATGCCGATCAGCGTGAGATGGGGAACGCACCTCGCACTGGGCAGATACTCGGCGAAGATTGCACCGTGCCCGCCCGTGACGAAGACGTCCGGTTGTCCTTGCAGGGCGATTGCCTGCTGGGCGATCAATTCGCGGATCGCCCCCAGCGTGCCCCAAAACAGTCCAGCTCGCATGGCTGCCTCGGTATTCTTTCCGATGGGCTGAGGAGGGGTCAGGTCTTCCACCGGCAGCCAGGGGAGCATATCGGTGAACTGGTGGAGTGCGCGGGCAGCCGTGGCCAAACCCGGCAGAATGGCCCCGCCGAGGAAGGCCCCTTCCACCGAAATCGGATCGATCGTGATGGCGGTGCCCAGGTCCACAATGACCGCTGGGCGAGCAGGCGTCCGCATTCGCTCCGCGGCCAAGGCGTTCATCAAGCGATCGATGCCCACGCGATCGGGATGGGGCAATTCCACGGTCAAGGGAACGTCGGCGGCACTGGCCAGCACGACTTTATCCGCGGGACGCTGCCGTTTGAGGCATTCGAGCAACTCGCTCGTCAAAGGCTGGTTCACACTCGCGATCCACCAACTCGGGGAGGCATCCGAAGGCCCCGATCCCTGCGCCGCCATCACGCGCGACACGAACCCGACCGCTTGGGAGGGGTCCGCCGCGGCAAAGGTCTCCAGGGGCTGCGGAACCGATGCTCGATTCGTCGCCGCTGCGAATACCCCGCACTTCAGCCGATTGTTGCCGATATCCACTGCCACCAACATACCGAACAATCCGCATTCTTTCTCACGACCTTTGGCAGACAGCCGTTGATGCCCGATGCAGGCTCCCCTCGTTTTCGATGCCGGACCCGTACGGCCATCACCAGAATGACTTCAGCAAGGTCATCACAACAATGACGTTTGCAAGATGATTATCACAACGGCATCCGTCGTATCATCACCGCAACGAGGTCCGTAGTGTCATCATCCAAACGGCGCTGGAAATGCCAAACCATCACAACGATGCATTGCCGCCCAGAGCGTTATCTGGGGGTGCGGCTTGGGCAGCAAGCCGGTCTGTCAACCCTCGGAACGCGTGAGCTGAAGCACTTCCCAAAGCCGCTGCACTAAGCGATTCAGATTCTCGCCCGTGACGGACGAAATGGGGATCACCTCCTGATTGAGATGGGAGGACAGCGTTTTGCAAACCTCGCGGCACGCCGGCAAATCGGCCTTCGTGACGGCCACCACCTCCGCCCGCTCGACCAAGTTGGGGTCGAACCGACGCATCTCTTCGCGAATCAGGTGGTAATTCTCCACCGGGTCGCTGCCGTCGTAAGGCTCTAGCTCGACAAGATGGAGCAGTACCGAGGCCCGCTGGACATGCCGCAAAAACTCATGGCCCAGCCCAGCGCCGGCATGAGCACCCTCGATCAGTCCGGGGATGTCCGCTAGCACAAAGCTCCGCTCGAGATCCAGAACGACTTTTCCCAAGTGCGGATACTTTGTAGTGAAGGGGTACGCAGCGATCTGGGGCCGCGCCTTGGACAATCGGCTGAGCAAGGTGCTCTTGCCGGCATTGGGTTTCCCAATTAGACCTACGTCGGCCAGCATCCGAAGTTCAAGCCGCAGCCGCCGCTTTTCGCCCTCCTCGCCCGAGGTGCATTGGCGTGGTGCCCGATTGATGGCCGATTTGAAGGCTGCGTTCCCCTTGCCCCCCTTTCCGCCGCGTGCGGCAACGACGCGATCGCCGGGGTCCCGCAAATCCTTGATCAGGAGGTTGCGATCCGCATCGAAAACCAAGGTGCCTGGAGGTACGGGGATTACGATGTCCTCACCGGAGCGGCCATGACAGAGCGACCCCCGCCCCGGCTGTCCATCTTCGGCTCGCCAATGGTGCCGATGCCCCAAGGCCGTCAAATGATCCACACCATCCTGCGCCAAGAGGATCACGCTGCCGCCATCTCCGCCATCGCCCCCGTCCGGGCCGCCGCGCGGCACGTACTTTTCCCTGCGGAAGCTCACGCATCCGTCGCCTCCACGGCCACCCAACACCATGATTTCTACTTCATCCAGGAACACGTGACCGATGCCGATAGACCTTGAGTTTTCTCATCGGCGAGCTTGCTCACCGATATGCGACTTTATCGACGGGGGCGATTTTCACCGGCTTCCCGCTCATGGGTCGCCGTCCAGCCATTGCAGTGTATCGCGCGACCGCGGGAGGCGCAAGAAAAGCGGGACGGTCGAAAACCGTCCCCGCAAAGATTCCGACTGGGAATGGCCGCCCATCGGCGACGATCGCGACACAGGGTCGATGGTACGCAACGTCAATTATTTTGCGGAACAACGTGTACCCGGCGCCCGCCGCGGTCGAACGCCACATAGCCATCCACGAGGGCGTAAAGCGTGTAGTCGCGACCCAATCCCACGCCCTTGCCGGGATGAAACTTCGTCCCTAATTGACGGACCAAGATGGATCCCGCGGTAACATACTGACCGCCGAAACGCTTGACTCCCCGATACTGCGGGTTGGAATCACGCCCGTTGCGACTTGAACCTTGACCCTTTTTATGCGCCATCGCACTATCCTTCAGGCTCATTCCCCATCCAGGACGGTAAAGCAACACTGGCGGGAATTTGCTCAACCAATTACGGGAACAGCTTTGCCGCGACAATCGTAAGGGCGATCCCTACGCCCCAACTACCCAGCGACTTCGGCCAGGGCACTCAAAAAAACGTCGCGGGGAAACTCTATTTTTAGCGGAAAGTCCACTCGTAGTCAACCTGCCCGGGGATCCCGAAGCGAATCTGGCTGGCCTTGAAGATGTATTCGTCGCCCGGTCGCCAGAAATTCAATTTGAGGAACTTTTGAGAAAACAGGCGTCCCTGGCCGATGGGGTCGCCCGGTTTGTAAGCCCCTGGTGGATCCTGCCAGCGGTACGCATTCGATAGCCCTCCCACCAGGATCGAAAACCGATTCAAGCTGGGGTCGATCTCTTCCCAGGTAGCTACTCCCCACAAGGTTTCTCCGACCGCGATTTCCCGGCCGTTCATGTCCGTGGTATCGAAAAAGTGGATTGCTGGATCTTCGACCCTGCGAATCTGCGACACGATAAGGGGATTCGGCCGATCCGGATACGATTTGTCCAAGTCGTGAATTTGCAGGATGAATCGCGGGACGAAACGAACCGGCTCCGCCACATCATCCACGCGATACGTCCCGTCTTCCGCCAGCACGGGTTTCAACTCCTTGCCCGTATTCTTCACCGCGTAAACCAGGTACAAGATGGGTTTGCGTTGCAAGCGACCGCTCACCTGCGGCACATCGACTTCGATCAGGCGCGGAATCTTGAACTGGAACTCCAGGCAGTGGATGGTCCGTCGAGAGTCGCGGTCTTTTGCCCAGTCGTAGGACGGATCCCGGGCGACAAGCTCGACGATGTCCTGCCGCGTATGTGTTTCGTCGACCTGAATATCCGGAGGAATCGTAATCAGCACCCCTGGCGCGAGGACCCGTGGCACGCCCTTGATCTGGTCGGGAGGGGAGAAAATAGGAGCGGCTACCGGTTCTGTCCCGGGAGAAGCCGGTGGCTGCGCTTCCCCACCAGGAGGGGCGGCTTCTTCGGCGTGCAATGCGGCAACGCTGTCCCAAACGGCGCCGCTCAACAAACCAACCCCCAGGAATGCGTAGACTAGAAGATATCTCATCCCGGTTAGCCCTTGAGGAAAAGTCTCGGCTGAACCATCTCTTAGCCAGTGGTACCACGGATTCACGGCGAGATCCCTGATTGCTAGCCCGGGCCGAACGGAGCACATTGGTAGCACCCGCAATCTAGGAAACGCTCTCCCGCATAAATCCTAGTTTACTCACATTTCCGGGTTTCGCCAAATCTCAGGCGTCTTCAGCCCAAGAAAATTTCTGCTCGGCCGACTAATGTCAAGAAAATGTCCACCGGGAAAATTGGATCGAGAATCCCGCCTCGGGTTAGTCTTTGCTCGGGTCGCCCCGGACAACGGCAGTTTTTGATGTCGATGTCCCGCGCGATAAGGCATCGCGTTCTGTCGGTTTCGGGCAAACGCTATTCCCACCCCGGGCGGTCAGCAGATCCAACTCGCTGTTCGCCCGCCCGTCGTGCTCGGCCCCAATCTCGTAGCTGAACCGGCCCCCTGAACCAGGCGCGGTCAGAGGATCAAACTCGCAGGGCCTCCAATTCGGCCAGGCGGCGAAAGACCTCTTCTTCCTTAGGCTCGGTACCGGTGACCACGCGGCTAGCATACTCGCTGGCCAATACGTCCACCAGGTCGGCCACCGCCCAGCGCCGAGTTGGGGTCAGCCGATCAATGAATAGGGTGCCATCCAGATGATCGTATTCGTGCTGAAACGCCCTGGCAAATAACCCCTTCAATCGCCAGTGGACCTCTTCTCCCCGGAGATTGTACGCGGAAATCTCGATCTCGGCCGATCGCCGAACCACCGCTGAAATCCCCGGCAGACTCAAACAGCCCTCTTTGTCTTCCTCAGTCCCCTTTTTTGCCAGAATCTCCGGGTTGATGAAGACGAATTCCTCATCCTTCTGGGTCGCATCCCCCGACAGATTGATGATGAAAAACCGGTACGGCAAGTCCACCTGATTGGCAGCCAAGCCAATACCTCGCTCTTCGTACATCAGCTCAAACATCCGTCGCACGATGGATTGGAACTCGAAATCCACCCTGCGGATGGGCTTGGACTTATACCGCAGCGTCGGATGCGGGTAACGCACAACCCTCAAATCCATGTCAATCCCTAGCTGTGATTGATTGAGTACTAAGCGATTACGGCTAATACTGGCAGACAATCAGTCGGGGGACGATCCCGGGAGGATGCGCCATGCAAGGCACCGCATAACTGCTTGGGAAAAGCTACAAAGCTACATCGTGCAACGGCACATCTTTTCCCGGGCCGTACTGATGCGTTCGTCAGACATCTATTTTTCTAACGGCTTATGACAGAACCACCAATCAAAGCATTTAAACGCATCTGATTTTACGAGGCGTTTTTCTGCATCTGCTTGATTTGTTGCAGGTGGTACAATGATCCTATCACCGATCAATTCGTTATTGGGCCAACCAGCAGGCACAGCTCCCTGTCTGTCGGATATCTGTAGGGCTTTGACTGCTCGAACAATCTCATCCATATTTCTGCCGACTTCTTGTGGATAATACATGATGAGACGCACTTTACTCGCAGGATCAACAATAAATACTGCGCGTACCGTATTGCTTCCCTTACCGGGGTGCAACATACCCAGTTTCATTGCGGTGGAATCGTTGGCCGCAATAATGGGAAATGTGATCTCGATATCAAGTTCTGCCTTGATCCACTGGATCCATTTGATATGAGAGAAAACCTGGTCGATGGACAACCCGATCAGTTTACATCCAAGTGATTCAAACTCCTTAAATCTCTTTTGAAAAGCCACGAACTCTGTTGTGCAGACAGGGGTAAAATCAGCCGGATGGCTGAATAGAACAAACCATTTGCCTTTCAGATCATCTGGAATGTTCATCGGCCCGTGGGTTGTCTGTACTCTTAGCTTCGGAAACTCATCTCCAAGCAACGGCATATTTACTTTTTCTTCCATACTTCTTCCTCCTTGTCCTTGCCAATTGTTGTGTTTGTGGGCTTCCAGATGGCGATACTAGTTGAAACCTACCCAGAATTGTAGTACGAGAACTTTCTCACGGCACAGTCGCAGATCTCACTCCTTGGTCGAGGCGTGGGCGTGATCCGCGATCCCAACAACGCGATCCGAACAAATTGTCACGGTAACCCTGCACTGCATGGTTACGTTTACCCTGATCCGCCCCGTTCCCCGCTAATGGGCTGGCCGTAGGACGAGCCAACACTCCTAGTCTATTATACAGGTAGAAGGATTTCGACCAGGTGCACCGGCAATACCTCTGTAGAGGGAGTTTGTTCCGATGTCGCAGCGTCACCCCCACGCTGGCAAGGGCTGACGGTGCCGTGTGCCCCGTTGCATAGCGTGCCCCGCTGGATCATCCGCCGTGTTGCAAAGCGATAGCCGAGTGTGGGCAAGACCTAGTCGATTCACAGAACATGGTGTCAAGACCCAACGCCTTTGAGAAACGAAGCGGTGCGAAGTCCCGGCGGAAATTCCGTCCTGACCAGCGGGATCGGCTGAAGGGCGGCAATTTTTCGCAGCCCCGTATTTCTTTTTGTTCGAGATTTCGAAAGAGTCCGCGGGATACGTTGTGAAACCGGTAGTGCCCCATCAACACTTGCAAGCAGTGCCCGCGGCAGCGCGGGGAGGTGACAATTCCCCTCGCCCTGTCGCCCCAGCTATCCCCGCCTGGCTTGTTTCCTGCGTCATTCATGCGGTGATCTTCGCCGTATTAACCTGGTTACTGAGCGACCCACGCCCGGCAGGGCTGAGCGAGGAGCCGACGGCCGACGTGGGAATCGCGCTGAAATACCGCGATGGTCCCCGGGATTATTTCGTCGATTCCGAGGCCGTCAGGGGGGCGGTTTCACCAAATTCGGAGAGCACGTCCTCCTCGCCGAGCCTGGCCGAGCTAGCTCAACTTCCTCCCGCTTTGGATGCGAG
Source organism: Blastopirellula marina (assembly GCA_020721965.1). Taxonomy (GTDB): domain Bacteria; phylum Planctomycetota; class Planctomycetia; order Pirellulales; family Thermoguttaceae; genus Thermogutta. The sequence continues at coordinate 6,599 of DYLS01000058.1, forward strand.
CCAGTTCCTGCCGCAATCGCATCTCCCCGGTCTGACTGCTCAAGGCGAGGGGGAGGGCGGGAACAACTCACCGAACAATGCGTTGGGGAGTACGGGGGTCGGTGGTTTCGGCCGCGCAACCGGCAGTGGGGGCAGCGCCACCCTCTTTGAAGTTCGCAGCGAGGGGAGCAAGTTTGTCTATGTCTTCGACCGGTCGGGTAGCATGGGCGGCACTGGAAACAATGCCCTGCAATTCGCCAAGGAAGAGCTTCTGAAGAGTATTCGTGATTTGCAGGCTACGCAACAATTTCAAATCGTTTTCTATAACCAGGTACCGGTGATATTCAGCCCTTCTGGGCAACAGGGCCGTCTCTCCTTTGCAACCGAGGAGAACAAGACCCGGGCCGAGCGATTCATCGCCGGCATTCAGGCCTCCGGTGGTACGGAACACGAGGCCGCCCTAAAAATCGCCATACGACTCCGTCCCGACGTAATCTTCTTCCTCACCGATGCCGACGAGCCGCGGCTCAGCGAGACCCAATTGGATGCCATTCGGCACAGCGCGGCTGGGATCATTATTCATGCGGTGGAGTTCGGCCTGGGGCCGGCCAAGCCTGGACGCAATTTCATTGCCCGACTCGCGGAACAGAACGGCGGACAGTACGTGTACATCGACATCACGAAAGCCATTGCGCATCCCTCGGTCCATCGCTGAGAGGCCGTCCGAAGTGGTTGAGATGACGAGAGAACCGACATGGTTCAGTCGCTGAGAAAGCAAGGCCAGTTGAGATCGGCATGCACGCGCTACTCATGACAAGATTGCTGCGCCCTACCATTGTTCGCTTTCCACGCCGGCATTCATGGATCGCGGCAAGCTGCTTGTTGACGTTGTGCTTTACCCAAAGCGTCGGGGACACTTTGACGATCCCCTTTATCGGCGGAACATCGCGGGTCTTCGGGGAAGAGGCAGCTCGAAATCGCCTTGACCCAGCGGAGCAAGACGTCGTGGTGATTCGCGGAAATCGAGGGGAACCGCGGAGGCTCTCAGGGACGGTGGTGGACTGCAGCGGCGAGGGCCTGCTTTTGCGGCCGCGGACCGGTCCTGAACGCACCATCCCCGTGGAGCAGGTGGTGAAAGTCGAGACGACGCGGCAGGCGGAATTTCTTCAAGCCCTAGACGCGAAGTCTGCGGGACGGATCGAGGAGGCTTTGGTACACCTGCAAAATGCCATCAAGGCGGAAACGCGGCCCTGGGTGCAGCGCGAGATCGCGGCCGAGATGGTGCGTGCCTTGCAAGCAGCCGGAAATCACCGAGCAGCCTGTGAGCTTTTTTTGAAGATCGTATCGCAAGACCCGCAAACGCCGCATTTGGATTGCATGCCGCTAGCGTGGTCCGCGGATCAGCAGTCGCCCGACGTGGTCGCTGCCGCACGGAATTGGCTTCAAGCCCCGCAACCGGCTGCTCAACTCCTGGGAGCGAGCTATCTTCTTTTGGGGAGCAATGGCAGCGAGGCGACCGCCGAATTGCGGACCCTAAGCGCGGGGCAAAGTGGCGATTCCCGTATCGTCCTGCTGGCCACGGCGCAGTTGTGGCGTTCCCAGATATTTACTGCCGTGCCAGAAGACATTGAGCGATGGGAAGTGGCGGCGGAGAGATTGCCGCTGTCCTTCCGCGCCGGTCCTTATTACGTGATCGCCTCGGCGTGGTCGCGCCACCGACGTTATGACCGCGCGGCAACGGTCCTGCTACAAGCCGGGTTGCTGTGCGAGAATCCCCGGCCACTTGTCGCTCGTTGTTGGTGGGAAGCCGCCGAAAACCTTGCGAGGTCGGGCCAAGAAGAAGATGCGACCAGGGCCGATAGCCTCCGCCAGGGGCTGAAACGACGCTTTCCCGAATCGCCTTGGGCGATGCAAGTGGACTGAAAATCCTCCGGCGGAAACAAAGCGCGGATCGACAAAACCTCGCAAGCGGAGTGGGTGGACGAAACCGCGTATTTGAGACGGAAAATGTGTTAGAACAGGTTATGGCAATCGTTTTGGTCCATCGCCACTGGATCGCCCTGCATACGGAAACCGTCAATGCCATGAGTCGGCCTTGCTTGCTTCTGGGGTGTGCCGGTGCTCTTGCCGGAATGTTGGCGGCTGGTTCGTTCGACGTACAAGCCGCCCAAGCCGGCATACATGCCGGCATCATGCAGGAAGGGAATCTGCGCGTCGCGCAGGCCACTGAATCCTCGCCGCCCCTGCCGCTTCCTCCCCCAGTCATTTCTTCGGCCCCGACCGTGCCGCCATCGAGCGGGGATTCACCTCCCGTTCCCGTAGCCCCGTCCACGACCCAACAGGAGATGCCCACAAATGGCTCAGGGCCTCCGCAGGTCGCGGCACAGCGGGATACCGCCAGTCCCGGAGATCGCGGCGCAACCAGTCCGGGGGATCGCGAGACGCTACAAACCGGCAAGCCCAAGCCAAGTTCCAAGCTGACGCTCTGGGGGATATTGAATGCAGGGGGAACGGTGGGCCTCCTAATTCTCTTGCTGTCTCTAGCCACGGTGGCGCTGGCGGTGGAACAGGCATTGACTCTGCGTAAGTCCGTGCTGATCCCGGACTCCCTCGCCGCGGAGGTCCGCGATGCCATGATGGCGCGGGACGGGAAGCGGGCCGTGGAGTTGTGTCGCAAGCAGCCGTGCCTATTGGCGCACGTGCTTTTGGCGGGCATTTCCGAATGGGAGGCCGGATGGAGCGAGGTCGAAAAGGCCGTCGAGGATGCCTTGGCCGAACAGTCGGCCCGACTTTTGCGCAAAGTGGAATATCTCTCCGTGATTGGAAATCTCGCCCCGATGCTGGGACTGCTGGGCACGGTGGTGGGGATGATCCTGGCCTTTCGCACGGTGGCGGAGACGCAAGGGGCCGCTCGCGCCGCGGACCTCGCCGAGGCCATTTATCTGGCCTTGATCACCACGGTGGAGGGGTTGATCGTGGCGATCCCGGCACTGGCCCTGTATGCCTATTTTCGCAACCGTGCCGACGAGGTGACGGCGGAAGCCGCAAGTCTGGCCCAGCGGGCGCTGATGCCCCTCAAACGGCGCCGCGCGGCAGTTCGGCCCCCGTCCCCGCCTCCCAAGGAAGGAGCTTGCGGATGAAAGCGGTGTCGGTGGCAGGAAGACCGCCCGTGCGCATGAACATGACGCCGATGATCGACGTCACGTTCCAGCTCATTTTGTTTTTTATTTTGGCGGGTCATTTGGCGCAGCAAGAGTCGCCCGCCGATGTCCAGCTACCGGCGGCCAGCACCGGTGAAAAGGCGAGGGAAACCGAAACGCGACGCATCCTCATCAATGTCACGCCCGACGGCCGGATGCTCGTGGCTGGACGGATCGTCGACAACACCGCCTTGCAGCAGATTTTGGAGGCCGAACATGCTCAGTCGCGGGATTTGGAGGTCCGTATCCGGACGGATCGTCGGGCTGCGTACTCGGCCGTCGCTCCGGCCTTGGTGTGCTGCGCCAAGGCCGGTATCTGGAACGTGTCGTTCAGCGTGGTGAAAGAGCCATGAGTAGCTGTGCGAAATATCCTTTCGGAGTGCGCCGATGGGTTGGGCAAAGGCCGAGAGGCTTCGACGTTCGATTCAGGTTGTGACTTTAGCTCAGGAAATGCCATGGTTCGCCCTCGCCTCTTGACGCGCGCCCGGCCCGCACCGCTCGATTTGCCGATGACGCCCATGATCGACGTGGTCTTTCAACTCATCATCTTCTTTTTGTGCACGACCTCCTTTCAGCCTTTGGAGTTGAGGCTTCCCAGTCCCCTCAATTTGCGGGGCAGTTTGAAGCAAGCCGAGCTGCTGCCACCAGAATTGGAGCATCTGACGGCGGTCGTCATTCGGCCAATACGCGAGGCGGGGACGGTCGCCTATGTGCTCAACCAGGAGCGCTGCGAATCGCTCAAAGAGGTTCGAAGCCGGTTGCGTGACTTGGGGCGTATTCGGCGCGACATCCCCGTGATCCTCGACCCGGCTGGCGAGGTCTCTGTGGAAACGGTAATCCAGGTTTATGACGTTTGCCGGACGGAAGGCTTCCGCCGCATCCAATTCGCTGCCTCCGTGGGACCGTGAAGAAGATTCGTTGCCTTGCGCTATTGGCCGTGCTGCTGGGCGGGCTATGCCTCGCCTTGCCCACGGCCCACTCTCAGACCGGCGCCATCGACGACGAAGCGGCCGTCGATCGCCAGTTCCTATCGGCTCTCCGCGAACGCCTCTTGTTCCAAACCGCGGAGGCGTATTGTCGCAGGGGATTGTCACGGGGCGATATTTCACAGCGGCGACAAGTCGGGTTGCTCGTTCAATATCTCATTTGCCTTCAGGAGCACGCGGAGTCTCTGGCCCCGCCTCGGCGCAACGAGTTGTGGGAATCCGCAGTTGCGGCGGCACAACCGGTTGTCGCATCCCGTGCAGCCGGCGATGACGCTTGCCTGGCCGTCCTGCAACTAGCCATTTTCCGCATATCGCAGGGGCGATTGCTGCGTCAGGAATTCGAGTTGTTGGGTGCGGCACGAGGCTCGCGGACCGGCGAGAGCGCGGATGATCCCCTGGAAAAGGCACGCCGACCGTTGCGGGAAGCGATCCGTGATCTTCGCGAGCTGGAGCAGACGGCGGCCGCACGCCTGCAAGCGTTTGCCAACTCGGCGACCTCCTCGCAGTCCTCCCCGTCCGGTGGAGCGTGGGACGAAAACGCATGGCTGGGATTCGAGAAGACCGTCCAATTCCAACTGGACGTGGCAGCCGTGGAACTGGCTCTCACAAACCGCCCCGACAGCCCCGACCGTGCCGCGGCCTTGACCGAGGCGGAGCAGAGGTTGCAGGTCTTGGCCCAGCTTCCGCCCGATCATCCGCTGGCTTTCGAATCGCGTCTGGCTTTCGCCCGGGTATGTCGCCTGCTACACCGTTGGGAGCTAGCCCAATCCGTGTTGGCCGACATCGAATCCGCGACGATTCCACCTCAGGCCGCGCTCCGGGCCCGGACGGAAAGGCTGCGTCTGGCGCTGGACGCCGAGGATTTCGCCACCGTCGAAGCCTTGCTTGCCCAAGACCGTCAAGTACAAGGAAAGACCCTCCCCGAGTATGATCTGGCCCTGCTTGAGGCCTATTGGGTTCTCCGCAATCGTGCTGAGAAGCAAGGGCTTCCAACGGAACCGTGGAATCTCAAAATTCAGGCAACCCTGGAGGCGATACGCAAGGATGGCTTGCCCTACTGGGTGCGGCGTGCCGAGATGTTCATCGCCTCAAAGGGTGCCGCCACGCCTGGCAAAGATTATGCCATGACGGCCATCGCAGCCGAGACTGCCTACCGTGCCGGTCGGATAGACGATGCCTTGGCGGCCTACGATCGCGCCCGAGCGCTCGCCGCGAAAAAGGGCGCCGACGACGAGGCGTTTCGCTTCGGTTTGACGGCGGCGGCCATCGCAAGTTCTCGTGGCAACCACGCCGAGGCTTACCGGCGATTCGCGGAGTTGGCCGATCAAGCTTCGGACGCATCGCAGTCCGCGGACGCCCGGCTCATGGCGATCCATCATCTGGGACAACTCGTTCAAGCAGATTCTCAGCAGTACCTGGCCACTTTTACGGCATCGCTGCAACAATTCTTGAGCCGCCATCCCGATCACCCACAGGCGCCGACCTTGCGCCTCCGTCTGGCGCAGACTCTCGAGTTGCAAGGCAAATTGGCGGAGGCCGCGGAGGCGTACTGGGATATGGTGCTTCGCTTGCCTGGCCCCGCGGAGTCGCAGGAGGCGGACGCTGGCACTCAGCGCATGCTTGCCTTGGAGGGATTCGGACGCTGCACGGAGCGACAATTTTCGTCTTGGAAGGTGCCGGGGCAGCACGCCGATGACGTTGCCAAGGCCGCCCAGCGATTGGGCGATTGGATCACACGGGCGAGGAGTGCCGGATCGGATCATGCGGTGATCCGTGATCCCGCCGTACGCCAGGCCATCTACCTTTCAGCGTGGTGGCGTCTCCTTTTTCGCCTTTCGTTGCCCTCGGTGGCCAAGGATCTTCAAGGGGCCATCGCGGAAGCCGAGGCGGCCCAACTTTCCCCGCGGGATTACGCGGACCTCGTGGTCCTGCACGAGATGGCCCAGCTCGTGTTGGGAGAATCCGCCGTTCCGAGCTTCCATCCGGAAAGTTGGGACGCAAATACCCTGCGACGACTAGCCGAACGGGGAGATGCTTTGCTTTCCACGATCCCCGACCAGACCGTGAAGCGCAAGCTGGCCGAATTCCTGCTCTGGTTGACCGATGCGTTGGAGGCCGAGCGGCAGACCGGGAATGCCACCGAGCAACACGCACTCTTGGAGCTTCGCGCACGGTGGCTGACGTTGGCCGAACGATGGGATGCCGCGTTGCAGACGTATTCCGAGCTGGCCGAGGAGCTGCCAAACCGCGGCGATATTCAGGAGGCGATGGTCCTTCTTTTGACGCGGAAGGGGGATGCGGCCTCCCTTGAATCGGCGCTGATTCGTCTGCGGGAACTGGCACGCCACAGCCCCGAAGGCTCGCCCCGCTGGTTCAGAGTCAAGTACCTGACGGCGTGGTGCCTTGCTCGGCTCAATCGCACGCGTCAGGCGGCTGAGTTGATCGCCGTCCTGGAGGCCCTGCATCCCGATCTGGGAGGCACGGAGACCCGGGAGCGATTCCTGCAACTCAAGCGGCAATGCGCATCCGCCCGGCAGTGAGCGGCCAAGGTTTGTGGGCTGGCGGCGTGAATCCGGCATCGCACGACGGCGGCACTATTTGCGGGCGGCAAGGATTTGGCCGATCTTCTTGTGCAGCAGGTCGTTCCAAATCGCATAGCCGCGGTCATTGAGGTGCAGGCCATCCTCTCTCAAAAGATCGCCGCGGGGCAACCCCTGCCCATCGAGCATGGCCGATTCGATGTCCAGAAAATACACGGTTCGGTCCGCGTTGTTTTCCGCCCATTCGCGAATCAGGCGATTGGCTTGGCGGATCTTATCAATCAGGCGCCACCGTGCCAGGCTGGGCTTGATGCCGATGAAGACGATGGGGGCCATCGACCCTTTTGCGCGTAGCGTCTGCACGAATGCCTGGAACCGGTTCAGAACCTCGGCGGGTTCCACTCCCATAGCCAAATCGTTGTCGCCCGCGTAAAAGACGATCAGCGACGGCCGGTACGGCAGGACGATACGATCTGCAAAGTAGGTCACCTCGTGGATTTGCGAGCCGCCAAAACCGCGATTGATGACGGGCTGGTCGGGAAAGGCATGCGCCGTGTCCCACAGCCGGATGCTGGAGCTGCCGACGAAGAGAATCGCGTCCGTGGGCGGGGCTTGCCGTCGATCTTGCTCCTCGAACTTGCGGATATCCGATTCCCAGCGTGCGGGATCGCTGGGGCCTTGCGATGTGCTGGCCGCATTGCCCTCTCCGTCACTTGGGCTATTTTGAGCGCGAGGGCCGATCTGCTCGAACGGCGGTACGCGAAAGCCGGGAAGCTGCGAAAAGACCGTAGCCTGCGGGTTCCAGCGGACTTGGCCGTTGTCACCGATCAGGCCGCTGCCCTCGGTGCTGGGCAGCACGAGATTGGCCTCCTCGGTAAGGTAGGGCCGAGCCTTCCCTTCTACCGCTTCCCAGGTCCCGCCCAAGCACAGATTGCGCCGAATCACGTTGCCTTTGGGTGCCGCTGGTTCTTGTTCCAGGATGGGTTGCAGCTCGGGATAGCGTTGCGTCCAAAGGGGGCTTTGATACGGCATGGCGCGGAGCCGCTCGGTCATGATGGTATCGACGTGGTAGGAGGCCCAGCCCATGGCCCGCGCATCCACGTGGACGGCAGGATTGCAGTCCATGAACAGATTGTTTTCCACCAGATTGTCGCGACCGCCGCCGATGAAGGCCGCTCGCGTGACTCGGACGAAGATGTTATTTGCAATCACCGTCCCGCAGAACATGTCATCCAAATAAACGCCCATGCACCCACGATTTTGAAAGCCCTGGATGTCGTGGAAGTAGTTGTTTTCGATCCTGGTACCTCGCATCGTCCAGTCGCGGCCCGCATAGATCGCCCCGGCGTCGTTCGATTCCAGGCAGACATGATGAATTTCGTTGAAAGCGATGAGGTGATCGTTGCCCGAGAATCCAACCGCCTGGTGTGGGGCGTGGTGAATGTGGTTGTGAAGGACGCGTTGTCCCACGCCTCCGATGGAGACTCCCGCCCGATACATCGGATAGATTCGGCCATAGTCGTGGATTTCACAATCGCTGACTTCATGATTTGCGGGCGTCAGGGATGGGCGATCCCCGCCGCTCAAGCTCACGCCCCCCTCGCCGAGAAGAAAGAGTTGCGAGCGACGCACGGCGCAATCCGTTCCGCCCTGCACGACCACGCCGAACCCACCGGCGTTGCGCAACAAGCAGTCCTCGACCACGACGTGCCGCCCATTTTGCACTTCGACGAGCGTGCCACGCGCATGCTCCAGGAGCAGGCCGGAAATGGTCACGTCCTGCACGTCGCCGAGTCGTAGCAAGGTTTTAAGCACCGAGACGGCGGGGCGGCCCACGCTGAGTGCTGCATCTTCGTCCGCGGCACCTTCCAGCGGCGGCAAGAAATAGAGGATCCCTGTTTGGCGGTCCAGGTACCATTCACCCGGTTGATCCAGCTCGCACAGCAAATTGAAGCCGTAGTACCACTGGCCTTTACGATAACCGTATTGGTGATACGGCGGCTTGACTTCCAGAATCCGCTTGTTGGGGTCGATGGAAGCCACGGGATGCCTTTGATCGGACCAATCCCAGAACCAATAGCCGTGGACCCAGGGGTCTTTTTCGCCAATCCATCGCAGCGGGCGATCCCCCTCGAAGACGAACTTCCCCACTTTGTCTCCCGGGATGCCATGAATCTGGTGCGGCTCCTCGCCCACGATATCGGCAATGTGGGTAAAACCCTGATCGGGCCAGCGGGCCAGCGTCATCGGGCGATCATGGAAGAACAATTCCAGCCCGCCTCCCCCCGGCGACCCATAATCACGAATCCCCAGGTCTTTTAATGATGCTTGGCGGACACGGTCCCGTACCGCCTCGGGCAATCGTGCCTTGATTTCGGGGTCAGACACGGGCTGCCACGACGCCACGCGCCGCCCGCCGCTGATGCGAACCGTGCCCGGCTCGGCCGCGCGAATCACCAGCGGCGGCAGCGGCCGATCACCTCGCGAGATGTCGATCGTGCTGTCCAGGGAATATTCCCCCGGCTGGATTACGATTTCGATCCGTGGGGTCTCGCGTGGCAGTTGCGACGCCAATTCGAGGGCCTGCCCAAGCGAGGCCACCGGACCGTCGCCCCTGGTCAGGTCGGGCCGGGCCAGACCTCCGCTCCAGGAATCCTTTCCGTCTTGCGCAACATGGATGACCTTTGCCGCCGGTTCACTGCACAAAGCCGACCGACCGAAGCACCATCCCGTCGCGACGAAGATCGCCACCACAAGTCCAATCGCCATCAAGCAGTTCCCCTGGCGCACATGCCAAGGACAATCTGGCGCGAGGTGGAACCGAGTATCAGATCGCCGCATAACATCTCCTCCTCTCTTTCCTTTTCCTATGATGCTTTTCCTAGGGTCCTTTTCCTATTGATTGACGTCCATTCTAGACCGTTGCGATCCCATGATGGTCTTCCATACTAGACCGTTGCGGTCCTATGATTGTCGTCCGTTTCAGACCGTTGCGTTGGGGACGCAACCGCTTCGGTCGAAAAGGATTCACGATTTGCGAGGTCTCGCGATGGTGCTCCTCTACCAAGGAGAATCGTCTGACCAGAGCGAGCTTGGCACGCCGCTCAACATGAACGAATCGGTGGGCATTGGCTTTGCTGGCCGCACAAAGGTGAGTTCGCGTCCACGGCTTCGGTGGTGGCCTACGGGCAAAAGGGATCCGAAGCCGTCTCGGCTCATACGGTGTTTGGAATGGGGTGTTGCCACGGCTCGCGATAGGGCCGGGCCAAGCGACGATTGGCCTCATCGTCGCCCAGCACTTGAAGTTGTTCCGCATTCCAGGTCAGGCTGCGTCCCAAATCGAGCGCCACATTCGCCAAGATGCAGGACGCCGAGGAGATGAAGCCCTGCTCGATGTCCGATACAGGCCGTTTTCTCGAATCCACGCAGTCGAGGAAGTTGCGGATATGGCGCCGCATGGCAGGCGCCACATGCCGCTCCAAATCCTTTTCCGTCTTGTCTTCCGGATACTCGTCCAGCTCGTAAACCACGTCCTGATGCGCGACCTCCCCGCGCTGCGGAATGAAGTCGTAACGCATGACGCTGGCCTTGAGCGTGCCTTTATCGCCGTACAAGGTGGCCCCCCAGGGAAAATCGGGATCGGGGGAACTCCCCCAGGTTCGATGCTGCCAGACCACGGTCAAATCGCCGAAATCGAACGTCGCCAGTTGCGTGTCGGGGACGTTGGCCTTGCTTTCCTTGTCGATGTAGATTCCGCCGCTGGATTCGATCCGCCGCGGCCAACCCAAATCCAGCATCCAGCGGACCATGTCAAACATGTGCACGCACATGTCGCCCAGGATGCCGTTCCCATATTCCTTGAAGGACCGCCATCGCCGCGGGTGAATGAGAGGACTATACGGTCGCAGGGGGGCGGGGCCGCTCCATAAATCCCAGTTCAGGTGCTCCGGCGGGTTCTCGTCTGGCGGGTTCCCCGAGACCCGCATGTGGTAGTAACAGTAGATTTCCACCAACCCCACCTTGCCGAGTTGTCCTGCACGGATGATGCGATCTCGGGCGTCAATCAAGTGGGGTGTGCTGCGGCGCTGCAAGTTGATTTGAACGACCCGGCCATACTTTCGCGCCGCTGCCAGCATGGCGGCGCCTTCCACAACGTCCCTGCTGATCGGCTTTTCGCAGTAGACATCGGCTCCTGCTTGCATGGCGGTGATCGCCGCCAGGGCGTGCCAATGATCGGGCGTGGATACCAGGACGATATCGAATTCGTTGTCGCCCAGCATCTTGCGGAAGTCCTCGTAAGTCGTCGGCTTCTTTCCCGTGGTCTGCCGCTGGGATACGATTTCCGCGGCCTCCGCCAACATCTTTCGATCGACGTCCGCTATCGCCAGCACTTCGCACGGCTCGACTTGCAGAAAACGTAGCAAGGCGCTTTTGCCGTACCAGCCGCTGCCGATCAGCCCCAGCCTTCGTGGCTTGCGGCGTGTCAGACCCACGGCGTAGCCGGGCGCCGTGCCCAGCATCATCCCCACAGCCGCCGATGCCAAAAAGTCTCGCCGTCGCATGATCGTGGCCCTTTGATTCATCGTAACCGTTCACGGCTGAGTTATAACGGAAAGGATTTATGAAACAACGTGGGTTACTCAGACGCTCCAGACGGCTGTTCAGACGTTCCCGAGGGTTGTTCAGGGGTTTCTCGAATGGACTCTCATTTCGACGAGCGCCAACCGTGTCATTTCGACGAGCCTTAGCGAGGAGAAATCTTAACCCCTGTCGAGAAGATTTCTCGCTTTGGGCGAAATGGCAGGCGAGCGAGCCGTTTTTGCAGTGATGAAAATCCCTGTGAACGGTTATATTTTCCCTTCGTTGCGGTCTACTCCGCCGGATTTTCCAAATAGGTATAGCCCTCCAATCCCGACTCGTAGAACCGAAGCAGCCTGCCCGCCTGCCGATCATCGATCCGACCGCGGCGAATGGCCTCTTCCAGGCTGCGGCGGAGGCGGACGACCAGGGTGTTGGGATCGAACTCGACGTAGGAAAGCACCTCGCGGACCGCGTCGCCGTTAATCACGGTTTCGACGACGACGTCGCCATCCTCGTCCAAATCGACGTGCACGGCGTTGGTGTCGCCAAAGAGATTGTGCAAATCACCAAGTATCTCTTGGTAGGCACCCACTAAAAACACACCCAGGAAATATGGCTCGCCATGAAAGTCGTGCAGGGCCAGGGTCCGTTTCACGTCGTGGCGGTCGATGAAGCGGTCGATCTTGCCGTCGGAGTCGCAGGTAATGTCGGCCAAGATTGCCTGCCGCGTAGGCTGTTCGGTCAAGCGATGGATCGGCATGACGGGAAAGAGCTGCTTGATGGCCCAACTGTCGGGGAGTGACTGAAACAGTGAAAAGTTGCAAAAGTACGTTTCGCTCAACAGCGAGTCTAGTATCTCCAGTTCTTCGGGGACATATTCCAGTTGGTACATCAAGCGGTGGATCCTGCGGCAAATCGCCCAATACAGGTTTTCTGCACAGGCCCGTTGATCCAGGGACATATACCCATTGTTGAAAAGCGTGATGGCATTCTCCATCGCCTCTTGGGCATCGTGGAAGCTTTCCAAGAGATTGCGGGCGATCAACGAATCGTGCGTCTCTCGCAGATCGTGGAGGGGCTGCTCGGCGTCGTCGGCGATGGAATCGGGCACCCCGTTCTCGCCCCGGTCGGCCACGCCCAAGACGTTGAAAATCAAAACGCTGTTGTACGATACGACCGCTCGCCCACTTTCGGAAAATATCGTTGGGTTGGGTACGTTAGCGTCGTCGCAGACGGTTTGAATATGGTAAACCACATCGTTGGCGTACTCTTGCAGTGTGTAGTTGACACTCGAATCGAACGTCGTCTGAGAGCCGTCGTAATCGACCCCCAAACCGCCGCCGACATCCAAGTACTGCAATCCGGCACCGTGCTGATACAAATCGGCGTAAACCCGTGCACCCTCCGTGAGCGCCGATTTGATGTGCCGAATATTGGTAATTTGGCTCCCGAGATGAAAATGCAGGAGCTTGAAGCAGTCCGCCATTTCATTTTCTTTGAGGAGCTGCAACGCGCGGACGATTTCACTCACGGTCAGACCGAACTTGGATCGGTAGCCTCCGGAGGACTGCCATCTGCCCGATCCGGTGGCCGCCAATTTGACGCGCACCCCGATGTTGGGACGAACGCCCACCTCCTCGGCGAAGTGCAAGATCAGGTGAAGGTCTGTGAACTTCTCCACGACGAGAAAGATGTTTCGGCCCATCTTTTGGGCGAGCATGGCGGTTTCGATGAAACGGGCATCCTTAAAGCCGTTGCAAACGATTGGCGTATCGTTGTCGGCCAAGGCAATCACGGCCAGCAATTCCGGTTTGCTCCCCGCCTCCAGGCCGAAGTGATATTCCGACCCGTAACGCAAAACCTCCTCTACGACTTGGCGCTGCTGATTGACCTTGATGGGATACACCAGATGGTACCCACCCCGGTAATCATGTTCCGCAATGGCCTGAGTGAAGGCTTCCTTCAAATCGCGGAGGCGGTGCTTCAAGATGCCGCCAAAGCGAAGCAGAACGGGCGTTTGAATGCCGCGAACGATGAGCCGATCCAAGAGATGCTTCAAATCGATAGCGCGCTTCGGGTCTTTATCGGGATGAACGCAGACGTGCCCTGCCTGGTTTACCGAGAAGTACCCTTTGCCCCAACTCGCAACCTCGTAGAGTTCCTCAGCGTCCGCCACGGACCAGCGTCGTGCCTGCAACTCGATCTGGAGCATGGGTTACCACTCCGGATTTCATGCGTAAAGGACGTAACAGTAACGGGAAGCCGATCCCGGAAAACTCGTATCCCCAAACATCGGATGACGCCTTGCTTCGACGGCACAGGTGGCGGTGTCTTTCGGCATTTGGCCTTCCCCTGCCAGCAGTGTGCGGGATCGCGTATCGAAGGGCGATCGTTAACGTATTATCGTATGGTATTCCATTTCCGTTGTGAGAAAAGGGGGCAAAGGCGAGAAATCGTGGCAGGCCCCACCTGGATCGGTCAAGCTTCGTTGGTCGTCCTTGGACCTAAGCATCGGGGGGCGTCGAAATCGTGACCGTTCACGGGACTTTGGAGACGTCACGCCGCCTCACCTCCCCCACATTTACAGTGCCTTTGAACAATCGGCGGCTATGGGAGCGTTTTTTTACACTGCTCGTAAAAACCCAGCGTTTTCCGCGCGAATCCAGCCGTGAACGGTTGCGATTCATCTGGAAATCATTCGGCAAAAAAGCCGCTTGTGCCTTTCGTTCCCCAATCGACCCTTTCGTTCCCCAATCGAGAGTGCCCGCTCCTTCCGTCGCTTATCCGCGCGCGTCTGGGGCGGGCGATCACGCGACGTGCGCCCCCCGGGCGCCGCCAGCGTTTTCGTCACTTTTGTTCGTCATGTCCGTTCGTCATGACTGCGCGTCATGCCTGTTGGTCACGACTGTTGGTCACGACTGTTCATCATGCCTGCTCGGCATGACTGCGCGTCATCTTTGTTCATTACTTTTGTCCATTAGCTTTCTTCACTACCTTTGTTCATTCGTGGCCACTTTTGGGGACGACCGCAATTCGATCACCTGCAAGGGACCGTTCGGTTGGGCAATCAAGACCGCCTCGGGACTCCGCAAGCTATCGGCGATCTCCGTGGCCCGACGGATCTCGACCTGGGCATCGGGGCGGACGGCAAGCTGCCTTTCACCGTCTCCTACCCGCCAACGAAAGACACGCACGCGGCCGTGCAGTCCGTTGCCAGTGGCCGGGTCCTTGGCGACCTCTTCCGCCGTCTCTGTGATTTCCGCCCCATGCGGTACCCAAGCCAGGATTTTGTCCCGGGCTTCGGGCTTTCCATCCTTTTCTGGCTCCATGTGCCGCTCCACGATGTAATCTCGTGCCGGGGTCAACCGCAGGTGGAGGGTCGTGCCCAACGGCGCGCCGCCCGCCCGCTGCGTCGTTCCATAGGCCAACATCCCATCCAGGCCGACGTAAAGGGTATCGTTCAACCGCCGATCCTCGGCTTGCAGCTCCACTTTGGCCCCCACAATCGGCTGGCCGTCGAGGAGCAATTGAGCCTTCACCGGGTAATACGGCTCCGTCCCTGAGAAGGCCCAGTACAGCACCACCATCACCGCCACCAAAAGCAGGGCGAACACGCGAAAGTCCATTAAGCCCCGCCATGCTCCCTCGGATCGCAGGGCTTCCCAGGGAGTCTTCCAGACGAGGGATTCGCTTTCCGGGGTGTGGCGATGCGGGAAGAGGAGGGATAGCAGCACAATCGCCACGGACTCCGCCACAAATAACAGGAACGCCATGAACAGGCTGTTGATCGTCAAGACCTTCCACAGAGTCAGGAGAAAGACGACCAGTCCGACCAACGAGCCCCCGACCAGCGTGATGAAGGCGGCGCGAGCGGACGTGCCGCGCCAGAATACGCCCCACACGAACGTCACGGCGGTGGGAGGGGCAACGACCGGGAACACATCGACCATGGCTTGAAAGATGGTCGTATCGCGCTGTCCCAGGGCCATGGTCCAGGCGATCGCCACACACATGGCCACGAACGTAGCGATCCGCCCAATCCACACCAAGTGCTTCTCTGAGACATCTGGCCGCCAGCGGCTGTAAATATCGTAACTGAACAGCGTGGCAATGGAGTTGAGCGCCCCGGAAACCGTGCTCATCAGGGCAGCCAAAAGAGCCGCGATCACGATCCCGCGATAACCGGGATTCAGCATCGTCTTGATCATGTGAGTGTAGGTCTGCTCGGTGTTTGGCGAGCCATCGGGCAGTTCCGGCAGAGGCGGCAGCTTGCCCGTATTCACCAACCCCAGGCAGATCACGCCGGGTAGTACAAACAGGAAGACCGGCAAAATCTTGAGAAAACCGGCGAAGAGCGGCCCAATTCGGGCATGATTCTCATTCTTGGCCCCCAGGACCCGCTGCACGATGGTCTGGTCCGTGCACCAATACCAGATACCCAGCACGGGGTATCCCAGAAAAACCGCGAGCCAGGTAATCCCGGTGGGGTCCGCGGAGGATCGCAGAATGGTGAGGTTGACGGGATGCACGCTTTCGACCATTGCGTTCCATCCGCCGATCATGTCGAAACCAATCCACGTGATACAGGCGGCTCCGAGCAATAGGACGACGGTCTGAATCGTTTCTGTCACCACAACCGCTAATAAACCACCCACGATGGTGTAAATGGCAGTGGCGCCAGCCATCCCCAAGACCGTCCAGAAGCGATATTGCTCCGGGAAATCGACGTATGTCGCCAGGACGGTGCCTTCCAGGACGATCGCGCCCGTCAAAAGGGAAAACCCGATGTGTACGACCACGGCGGAAAAAATGGAGAGCCCGGCCAGGTAGTCGCGGCACGGGAGGTTAAACCGTCGCTCCAGAAAGTCCGGCAGCGTCGCCACGTTGGCCCGCAAATAAAACGGCGCAAAAAACAAAGACAAGATGACCAGTGTGAACGCGGCCATCCACTCGAAATTGCCGTACGTCAGGCCCGACGTGTAACCGTTCTGGGCGAAGCTCACGAGATGAATCGTAGAGATGTTCGTCGCGAATAGTGCCATGCCGATCATCGGCCAGACCAAGGACTTGCTGGCAAGGAAATAGTCGCTGCCCTTCGCTTCCTTTCTTCTCATGCCAGCCAAACAGCCAAGCGCGACGATACCCACCAAATATCCGACGACGATCCAAAGGTCGAGGGCGGACATCGCCACGCGCTGCGGAGTGGAAGGCAAATCGTCCGGTACCGGTGCTGCCTGGACCGAACCACCCAACGCCATGACGAGTACGAACAAGAGCGTGCCACAAAACGCGGCGTACAAGCGACCTCCCCTCAAGTAGCCCATGAGCAAAAGACCTTTTCTTCTCGGTAGCGCCACGATGGATTCGACATTCTCCTTCAAGGCGAATGATTGGGGGCCAAACAGATAGCTCCCAATTCCATCCCAGACCGCGCAAGGCCAGCCAATCGTACGGCGCAAAGTCCGCCTGTTTGTATAACGTGCCCTACCTATCCTGCGAGGTGATATGACCCATCACCACAAGATGTCGAGCTGAGCAAACAACCGTGTACTGTAGTACCAGCATCGCGGATCGGTTGCCCGGGAACGGCAGCCACGCTTGCGGCGGGGAAAAAAGATAACGTGGCCAATTTACTTCCAATGCGAGCGTTTCGCAAGCGACAGAGGGAAAGCGAGCAAGAGACTTTGCCCGTCCCGCGTTGGCCAGATAATCCTACAGCGCATAGTCCGCCTGATTGGATCATGTGTCCAGCATATCCGGCGAGGCGACATGTCCCATCACCGCAATCCATTGTCCTATCACCACCAGATATTGAGCCAAGCCATCAACCCTGCGCTGTCGGAAAAACCCCCTCACGCCAATCGTCCAGGATGGCCGCGACGAGGCAAGGATTGCCCTTGGTGCCATGGATCGAGGCGCAGTTGAACTCCGCCGCGTCGAGGAGCAATGCCGTGGACTGGGTTTCTGGAAGCCACTTTTCGATCTGATCGCGGTTCCTAAGATGGGCGAGAACAACATCACGAGCCGACAATGACGAGAAACCGTATGATTCCAGCCCATATCGTTTGTCCAACGCCGGGAGACGTCAGAACGGCTAACCGAGGGGAACCATACTTTCGGACTTCCTCCGGGAACGTAAACTAGAAGCATGGCAGGGACCCGTCTTGGTTCGATATTTCGCGACGCTTCGCCGCGACCGCGAGGTTCTAATCCTCATGAGCATTGAATTCCTTTGTCCCAATGGGCACCGCATTCGGTGTTCGGAAGATCGGGCAGGAAAGCCGGCCAAATGCCCGCGCTGCGGCATCAAATTCCTGATTCCTACTCTCGAAGAGATCGCGGCTGCCGAGAAGGGGAATACCGCAAGCACCAGCGCCGCGGCTGGCAAAGAGGGCAGGATCGAATTCCTGTGCCCTAACGGCCACCGGCTGTTCGGCCCGGCAGAGTTGCAGGGAAAGCCCGGGAAATGCCCAGAGTGCGGCAGCACCTTTCGTATCCCCAGCTACGAGGAGCTGAGCGAACCGGAACAAACGGCAGCCACCCCGGTCTCCGTGGCATCGGATTCCGGCATTGAAACCAAATCCAATACGCTGGCCGTGGGGCAGGGTCTCGGCGACTCCGCCATCACCCTGGATAGCAGTATCCAATTGGACCTGACGGGAGGGCGCAGCTTCGCCGACTCCAAGCAGGCCACCGTCAAGCCCAGCAGCAGCGGTGCCAGCAGCGTGGGGGCAACCATGGCCGACATCTTCCGCCGTATCTGGCAAGCCAAGCCTCCCGGGGCGGAAGTCCGCGTCGAACTGGAGGGTGGACGATCCCTGCTGGTGCAAGACTGCTTCTCGTCGTGGACCGGCGAGACCTTGCTGGTGGTTCGGGCCGAGGAGTCACCCTACGGCAGAGGCCTGGTTGTTGTCCCTTGGTCGGCTGTTCGCTTCATGCACGTGAAAGGCATGGCCGAGCCGCCAACGACTTCGTGGACGTGACGCCGCTTGCGCGCCGTTCCCATCTTCGCCCCGTTCCGCGCCCGCGGCCAGCCTACGGATTTTCTCCCGTACCGAAGAGGCTTTCTTCCGTCATCAAATGAAAGCCTCGCTCGCGGAGAATACCGCAGGCCCGAGGAATATCGCTGACCGCCAACAGGGCGATCGAGCTGTTGTCATCGGCCAAGGCCAGCACTTGCCCGCTGTGCACATGCACGTCTTCTCGAACCAGCGGTAGGCATACTTGCAGCAACGGTTGCGGACCGAAGTTCAAGCGTACAGCGAGCAACAGGTTCTCTACGATGGGTAAACCCGCCCGTTCCAAGACATCCCTTCCTGCCGCCGAAGGAACGAGGATGAATCGCGCGATGGTGTAACCAAGCTCGCGCTTCAATGAAAGGCTGACGAGACGGCAATTGCGAGATTCGAAGCGCCGCAATAAGTCCGCTAGCCGGGAATCGCCGTCGTCCAAAAAGGCCGTAAGCTGCGTAATACCGGGGGGCGATTGCCCAGCATCGCCTATCGCATTCGTCCCCTGGCTTGGAGTTTCGGACATGGTGCCCTCGATTGTCGGATGCACGCCACATCGTCCATTATATGGGCATGAGCATTCCTTCGACGAGAGGGCGAAGCCCGCGATCCGCCACCGTCTGCCGTCGCGGAATCGGCCGGGATCGGCGACGATCGAGATCGCCAGAAGTGCAAGGCCATTTTGTGAGAGCGTAGTGTAACCTTTGTGAGAGTGTTGTGTAACCGCTTTGGTGTTGGTGGATGGCGGGCGGAGGAATCGCCTTCGGCACGTTCCCGAATTGCGCACCGCGTCATCGCTACTGGGCCGTTTTTTTACTGGGCAGGTTTCCGATGAGCAATTCCGGCTTCGGTGTCCAGCGTCCGCATTGTCGTGGAGTGGTGGCGGTGATTCGGCGTGGGACCAGATTCCTCATCATTCGGCGCGCGGCCGGAGTGGCCGCGTCAGGGATGCTGTGCTTTCCTGGGGGCGGGATAGAACCAGGCGAGAGCGAACAGGAGGCCTTGATTCGCGAGTTGTCGGAAGAACTTGGAGTCGTGGCGGTGCCGCGATCCCGGCTCTGGCAAAAGGTGACGCCCTGGGGAGTGGACCTCGCCTGGTGGCTCGTGGCCATTCCCCCCACCGCGGATCTAGTGCCAAATCCAGCGGAAGTGGCGGAGTGCCTATGGCTGACCGCAGCCGAGCTGGAGCAGCGCAACGATCTGCTGGAGAGTAACCGGCAGTTCCTCGCGGCATGGAGGAGCGGTGAGATCGCTTTCCATTAAAGTCAGGAATAATCAGAATATTTTTGGCGTGGTCGAGGTCGTGGCACTTGACGGCGAGGGGGGCGCTCATGAGCCGCCTTCGGGGAGCCGCCGAATGTGCAACTCACCGTGAGTTGCGAGAATTGAAATCATTCTCGACAATTTCTTCGGGCTGCCCAGCCTGACAGCGAAACCCGGTCGCAGGGTGCCCTATGACCACCATCCTTGGCCAGCTAATACGGCAGCGCAAGTTTCAAGAAAAACACCAGCATAGAGTGGCAACAGCCTTGTCTGGGGCACAATAGGTTGGGCCAAATCCGCAATATAGCGCTGTAGTACTAAGTGGTCCTTGCCCAACACTCTACGGTTATTGCTGACGAAGGTAAAAAGGCGAGAGTGCCGATCGTGCCATGATCGGCACTCTTTGCCCAACGTTGCTCCTCTTTTCCCCTCTCTGGTGAATCGAAAGTAGGCCGGGACAAAACCAGCACCTATGAGGAAATTCGACGTTGCGACGGTTTGCGTGTATCACGCGCTTTATGGGACCTGGACGGACTCGCGACCGTTAGCACTCCCCAAGGCTCCCCATACCCCGTATAGCGATGGGCCGGTGTAATCTTGCGGGCGACTGGGGTTTCCCAAGGGCGGGAATGGAGGCGGCGGATTCGTTGCTGTACGCGTTGGATCTCCGGCATCGATCGTCTCGCTGACGAAGTGGACGGCACCATCGAGAAACAAGGCATTCACGCCGCCGGGGTGTCGGCTGCTGGCTGTCACCAGTCCCCAAAATTCCGACGTCCACGGCTGCCCATTATCGCCACTACAACTTGGCCCATTGGGTGGGAGCATGGGGTAGAACAAGGTATAAGGATTGATGGCATCCGCCCATCTCCAACCCGTCAACCACTCCCGCTCGGCAAGCGGATCGGTGAGCTGTTGGTTCGGTCCCAGCCGAGCGAGGCAAATGGACGGCGGTGCGCTGTTGGAGGTGCCAACCCTTACGGCGATCGCTTCGCCCACGCGTCGGCTGCCCGGTACGCCGATAATCGCCTCCGATACCGCCATCGTATTGCTTGATCCATCGCGAACGGTGGACAAGCTGATCTCGACTTTGTCTCCGCGGCCAAATGCCCCGCGGCTTTCCCACCAATCCCAATCCAGCCATTGATCACCCCGGTTGCCTTTGTAACTGATCGGCGTTTTCCCCCCTTGCAAAGGAGGAGCTGCCTTTGCCCCACCGACGTCGGACGGGCAAATGTACACGTTCAACCAGGCCCTGTTGGTTGGGGATCCGCCATCCCATGGAACACGAACTCCCAAATAGTTCTGTACAAATTCGTCGTACAGCGGCTTTTGTTCCACATAGGGCAACAAGGGTACCGGCCAGCCGTAGCGCTCCCAAGCATTACCCCGTCGCCCGGTTTGGAGCGTCAACTGATCGAACAGCTTTTCGTGACTGCTGGCCGGAAATCTCCCGTAAACATCGTGAAAATTGTGCAATGCCAGACCGATCTGTTTGAGGTTGTTCGTACATTGCGAGCGGCGAGCCGCCTCCCGGGCCGCCTGGACCGCCGGTAACAGGAGTGCGATCAGAATACCAATGATTGCGATAACAACGAGGAGTTCGACCAACGTGAACCCTCGACGCGCTGGAATTACTGGATTTCCGGACATGGCACCCTCCTAAGCAGAAAAACCTATAAAACGAAAACACTGGACCGTTACCCCAATCCGCCGGTCCCCAGAATAGTTGTACAAGTTACCTGGGAGGCTGTCAACGTTTTTGTGTCTATGTGTGTTTTGGTATCAATCTCGTCCAAGTTGCTTGTTTAGGTGTGGTATTTCGTGCGTGTCCGAGCTATTCCGTGCCTGACCGATACGCCGCAAGTGCGATGTCCGGAATTTGACACAAACACTTTATTGTCTGTGATTTGTGTTACTTTAGTTATTCGCTTCGGTGCAGGCAGAAAAGATCGAGCGACGGGGAAACAAAACGAGAATATACGAAATTGGCCAAAAAACGTATTTACGCCTTAACAGAAGGATTTCGTTCGATTAAATCGTTGACTGACATGCCTGCGATCAGGTGGCAGGGAATCGGGCGGATGCCCGGGGTACGGTTTGAAGAGACAATCCGGGTAAGAAAACGCCGAAGAGGTGCATCTCGAAGCGGGCAGGGTCGTGCGAGGCAGATCGGCGGGCACGAGATGTTCGCTACCGATAGATCACGTGATTTTGCGGGGGTAAAGAGTCGCCGAAGGGCAGGACCTTCAGGGGCGTCTGATCGGGGATTTCAGCCGAGACCGGCCCGCCGGGATTGCGGTCCCTCCCAAGGGCGTCGCCCGCTATTGGAACACGTCCGGCACGCGATGCTGCATTGCGGCGGAGCATCGTCGGGGAATTGCCCGACTCCGGCTGCTGGGGCTGCAAACCGCGAGCACGGGCGACGTCGGTTCGCTCGGCCGTGCTGCCCCCCAGGACCGCGGTGCTGGCTCCGTCCCTGGGGTTGAGCGGGCTGCCGCTAGACTCCGCCCGAAATAC
>DYLS01000200.1 GCA_020721965.1 Blastopirellula marina
CGTAAACTTTAGATTTTAACAACCTTCGAGAAACATTAAACTGTCAGCGGACTGCGTGCTGGTTGACCCGACCGTCGATTTGGTACGAGCGGTGCAACACGGCCCCATTCTGCGGTAACAACTGCTAGGTTGGGAAGTCTGGTAAACGGATGGGCTGGAAATTACAATATAGGCTTTGAAAGTCTCTGGGAGAATGATCCCGCCGGTCCCAGCGAAGGTGACAGGCGTTGTTTCTCGGCGGCGCTACGCTCTTTACTACCGCCGGGGAGACATTTCTGCCGTTGCCTGTGTTTCGTCTGCGGTATTCCGCCCCCAGGTAAATCCAGACTCGGCCTGGGAGGCAAATAAGGCTCGGCGTGCAAGTCCGATGGCTGGCGTGGGCCCCCGAATCCGCGTGAAATCATATGCGTTCGGCGCGAGGAGTCGATGACGATGGCTGACAAAGAAGGTCGCCCGATGATCGAGGCCATTGGCCTATCCAAGTATTACGGTGACTTCGCCGCCGTGGAAAATGTGTCGTTTTCCATCTGCGATGGGGAAGTCGTGGCCTTTCTCGGTCCAAACGGTGCCGGCAAAAGCACAACGATGAAATTGCTGACGGGCTATTTGGCACCGTCGGCGGGTCAGGCACGGATCGCCGGCTATGATATGTCTTCGCAGCGGCTGGAGGGATCCCGGCATCTCGGCTACCTCCCCGAAAACGGCCCGCTTTACCTTGACATGTCTCCCATCGCCTTGCTGCGGTTCTTCGCGGAAGCCCGCGGCATCCCCCCCGCCAAACGGTCTGCCCGCATTCGAGAAGTCGTGGAGCTTTGCTCTCTGGAGGGCGTTTTGGGGAAGCCGATCGGCAAGCTATCCCGGGGGTATCGCCAGCGTGTGGGAATGGCGCAGGTACTCCTGCATCAGCCCGATGTGCTTATCATGGACGAGCCGACTGCGGGCTTGGACCCGAACCAAATTCACGAGGTTCGCGAAACCATCCGCCGCTTGATGGACCAGAAGAAGACAATCCTCCTCTCCACTCACATTTTGCAGGAGGTGGAGGCCATGGCGACCCGGGTGCTGTTCATCGCCGAAGGGCGTCTGGTATTCGACGGGTCGGTCGAAGAAGTCACCCGGAGCGGTCGGCCGCTGGATCAATGGTTCCGGGAGATGACGGCCGTTGCCGAAGAGGCGGTGGCATCGTGAGGGAACGGACGGATAGCACTTGTCGCTGGCCCACAGCCCACGGATCGGGAGCATTGGTCTTGCCATACCCCACGCTCCCTTTCGGCATTCCACCGCAAGCGTCAGGAGCAGTCAACGACCACAGGATTGTTCATTCCAGGTAACGAAGGTTCTCTTGCTTACATCGGCAAAGGCACTTGGCTGCGAGCAAATGGAAACAGGTACGACCATGAATACAAAGGCCTTGCTTGCGGTTGTAAAACGAAACTTTCTGAGTTATTTCGCCAGCCCAACCGCCTATCTGTTTATTTGCGTGTTTGTGGCCTTGAGTACCGTAGCTGCTTTTTGGCCGAACGATTTCTTCGATGCCAACTTGGCCAATCTGGATCAGCTCAACAAGTGGTTCCCCTACGTGATGCTGGTATTCATCCCGGCCGTCACCATGGGGATTTGGTCGGACGAGCGGCGGCAAGGAACGGATGAACTGCTTTTGACGATGCCCGCCACCGACTGGCAGATCGTGCTGGGCAAGTACCTGGCGGCCGTGCTGATCTTCACCGTTTCGCTCCTGTTCTCGCTGATCTGCAATACGGCCGTCCTCTTCTCGCTTGGCAATCCCGATGTCGGTCTGCTCCTCGGCACTTACATCGGCTACTGGTTGGTGGGGCTAGCCATGCTGGGTATCGGCATGGTTGCCTCGTTCTTCACGGCGAATCTCACCGTCGCTTATATCTTGGGCCTGGTTCTCAATGCCCCGGCGGTCTTCCTGAATGCGGCCGACGCCATTTTGCGGCACGACATTGCCCTCGAGGCCAAAGGCTGGAGTATCAGCGAGCAGTTCGGGAATTTCGGCCGGGGGTTGGTGACCCTTTCGGCCACAGCCTATTTCATGGCATTGGTGGCCATTTCCCTCTATCTGGCCATGGTGTTGATCGGTCGTCGCCACTGGCCCACCGGCGAGTCACGTCTGCCCGCTGGTCTTTTCCACGGCGCCTTGCATCTCTGTTGGATTGGCAGCGCCATCGTGTTTTGGATCTTTCTCAGGGATCGCTTCGCGGACGTCAATCTGCTAATCGTCACACTCGCCGCAGCCTATTTCGTGATCCACGCGGCACTGCTTTATCTGTGGCAGTCGTATCCCAATCGCGGCAAGCTGACAACCCTCTCGCTGGTCCCACCGGCCATGCACGTATTGTGCGTTTTGCTCGTCCTGGGGGCGGCCGTGGTACTGGGCAGCAAATTGACCTCGGATACGTCTCCGGTCACGTTCTGGATCCTCTTCGGCATCGTCCTCGCGTTGCACGTCTTATTCTTCGTGGGCTGGTGGCTGTTCCCGCGACAAACGTCCCTCATGCCGGCCCATTTCACGGTCCGCGCCGGTGCCTTCGGCGTGCTGGCGTTGAGCGTCGTGGCCATGCTCCAAGCCAGCGATCTGCGGTTGGACCTGACCAGCGAGCGGCTCAGTTCGCTCTCACCGGAAACCGTCAAGATTCTCCGTTCACTCGATCCCCAGCATCCCGTACAGATCGAGGCCTTTGTCAGCCCGGAAGTCCCCGAAAGTTATATCCAAGTTCGCGCCAACGTCATTAACCTGCTCCACGAGTTTCAGGCACGCTGCAAGAATCTCCGCGTAAGGATCAACAATACGGAGCCGTACAGCGCCGAAGCCCAACGGGCCGCCGATCGTTTCAATATCACGCCCCAGCGCGTCATGGCGATGCAGCAGGGTCGCTACACCGAAATGCAAATGTTTTTGGGCGTGGCGTTCACCTGCGGGCTGGAAAAGGTCGTGGTCCCCTTCATCGATCGCGACATCCCGGTGGAGTACGAGCTGATTCGGTCCGTGGCCACGGTTACGCAACAAAAACGGAAACGGCTCGGAATCCTGGACACCGACGCGAAGCTATTCGGCGAATTCTCCCTCGGTGGCGGTGAAGGACGCTGGCCCATCGTCGATGAGTTG
This sequence comes from Blastopirellula marina, assembly GCA_020721965.1. Lineage (GTDB taxonomy): Bacteria > Planctomycetota > Planctomycetia > Pirellulales > Thermoguttaceae > Thermogutta. The sequence goes on from DYLS01000200.1 coordinate 3,131, forward strand.
GAAAAGGAGTTCGAAGTAGTGCGAGTGGCCCCCGCGGACCTGGTAACCAACGACGAAGAATGCGAAAAGGCGGGCATGAAAGCGCTTGGTCTGACGGACGCCACGGATGATAAGATCGTCGACCGCGGTCGCGAACTATTGGGTATCAAGGAACCTCGGGAAAAACTCTCCGCAGAGCAAGTCACCCGGTGCAAAGATCGCGTTCGAGAGGAAGCCATGAAACTGGGACGGTTCGACGTGCTCTTGGCGGTGCAACCATCCTCGCTTTCCCCAGACGACATGAATCGGTTTATCGCAGCCGTCAGTTACGGTCAACCCACGGTCATCTTCGAAGATCCCCTGCCGATCTTCGCATCGGGGGTACCGGCCACGTCCGAGGAACGCCGCCCGCCCATGCAGATGATGATGTTCGGCGCCCGACCTCAGCCGAAAGGCAATATCACGGTTTTGTGGCGGAAGTTGGGCATGGATTTCTCGGCGGATGAGATCGTCTGGCAGCAATATAACCCCTATCCCAAGTTGGAGCTGTTTCAGCGCAATCCGGAATTCGTCTTCATCAACCGCAATTGCGGCGCCGACGAACCGTTCAATCGCGAGCAAGCCGTGACAGCGGCGCTACAGCAAGTGCTGTTTCCGTTCCCCGGCTATCTGACTCGGCTCAACAATTCCAGCATGAAGTTCACACCCTTGGTACGGACCGGACGCGTTACCGGCACCGTCCGCTTTCAGGACGTATTCTCCATGGACTTCTTGACCGGACGTCGGCAGATCAACGATCAGCGACCTCGCCGTGCCACCAAGATGGAATATACCCTGGCGGCCCTGATCGATGGCACATTGCCGGAATTGAAGGTCGTTTCTGGTGGCGAACAAAGCGATCCCAATACGCCCGTCCCGGGGCGTCTGGAAGAGGTTGCCGGGAAAACGCACCCTGTCCACGTAGCCGTCGTTTCCGATATCGATATGCTTCATGAGACCTTTTTCCGATTGCGGCAGCAACAGGATCTGCCAGGCCTGGACGTGCGGTTGGATTTCGATAACGTCACTCTCGTCCTCAACCTCCTCGATCGGATGGCAGGCGAGGACCGTTTCATCGATATTCGAAATCGCCGCCCCAAGCACCGCACGCTGACGCGAATCGAAAAGGCCACGGAAATTGCCCGGCAACGAGCGGCGGAACAGCGGCAGAAACTCCAGGACGCTTACGATCAAATCGAGAAGGAGGAGCGTGAGAAGCTCGATCAGGCCGTCAAGAAACTGGAAGCCGACATGCAAAAGCAGAACCTGAGCACGGACGAAATCGTGCGGCGAGTGGCCATCGCCCAGCAGCAGGGCGAAAGGCGGATGTCCGCCCGGATGGAAGAGGAGCGGCAGAGACGGGATCGAGAGCTGGAACGGATAGAGACCGAACTCGCGCTGTATGTGCGCGGGCTGCAAAACTCGTACAAGATGGCTTCCGTGCTGATTCCGCCGCTGTTCCCCCTGTCCCTAGCCGCCGTGATTTTCATCTGGCGACGGACAAAGGAACTGGAGGGCGTCCCCTCGCGGAGGCGGGCTGGCCGGGGGATTTCCCGACACTGATCGTCATTGCGAATCCACTTCGACAAGGAAAGATCGTAACCGTTCACGGCGGAACTGTAACGGAAAAGATTTGTGAAACAACGCGGGTTG
>DYLS01000059.1 GCA_020721965.1 Blastopirellula marina
CCGCAACTACCGCCAGGGAATCAGCGTGATCACGGCCGAGGGCCTCCGGATCGAGAACTGCACGCTCAAGAACACGGCCGGGACACCACCCGCGGCGGGTATCGACTTCGAGCCCAACCACGCCAGCGAACGACTGGTCGATTGCGTGATGCGCCGCTGCGTGATCGAGAACAACCAGGGCTATGCGCTGCACATCTACGCGCGACCGCTCGATGGGAACTCCGCGCCGGTGTCGATCCGCATCGAGGACTGCATCACCCGGGGCACGAACGCCCGCTCGGCAAGCATCGTAACGAGCTGCGGCAAGGCCGGGCCGGTCCAGGGCACGATCGAGTTCGTCAACTGCCGGTTCGAGGATGTCGGCCATGCTGGCGTGAACATCGGCTCGAAGCCGCCCGGCGGGGCGACCCTGCGGTTCGTGCGCACGACCATCGCCGATCCGGCCGAGCGTCCCGCGGCCGCCGTGCCCATCCTGTTCAGCGCGCGGCCTGACGACCTCGACGACGTGGGCGGGGTCGAGTTCGTCGATTGCACGCTGATCGAGCGGGTCGATCGGCCGCTCATGAAGTTCGACGACCGAGCGGGCGTGCGCGTGCGCGACGTGCGAGGCACCCTGGTGGTGCGTCGCGGCGGCGACGAAACGACCCACCGGCTGGACCAGACCCTGGTGGACCGCTGGATGCCCACCGACCCGATCTACCGCCTGCGCCCCGTGCTGCTGGAAGGCGCGCGGTTCGAGCCGTGGGGCGGTAAAGCGGCCCCGGCGATGTGCGCGCTGCCTGCGCACCGCCTGCGCGACGAAGCCCTTTATCTGCTGCTGGCCAACCGGGGCGAAACCGTTGCGCTCCGTCTGGCTTACGAGGCGGTGGGCCGATCCGACGGAAAGCCGCTGGTGGTGCGCGTCGCTGGGCCGTCGGGCAAGGAGGCCCACCAGGGCGTGATCGACTTGCGCAAGGAGGCCGAGGTCCGCTTCACGGCCGGAGAAACCGGCGTGTTCCGCATCGCCTGCCGCCCCGCGATGCACACCGTGCGTCTGCTTTCGTCGAGCCATCCCGTGTGTATCGCCGGCCCATCGGGACGAATCCACCTGCTCGGGACCACGGGCGAGTTCTGCTTCGACGTGCCGCCCGGCACGCGGGAATTCGGCATACGGTTAAGCGGCCAGGGCGAAGCCGAGCGGGTGTCGGCCGCGATCTTCGACGCCACCGGCGCCAAGCGTTGGGAGAAACTCGATCTTGCCGCGCCCGAAGCGTTCCGCGCGACGTGCGATGCCGCGGCGCAGGGCGAAATCTGGCGGCTGCGCCTGGCCCGGCCAGCGGCCGGCGTGCTGGAGGACTGCACGCTCGAGTTCCGCGGCATTCCGGCGATCGTCGGGTTCGACGCCCAAGGACTGGTGCGGCCGCGCCGCCCGTGAGCAAGGGATACGCAAGACGGGCCGTGGAGGCCGGGCTGCGCGGCGGTGACGCGGTCCGGACCGTGGAGGTGGACGACGGGCAGCATCGCTTCGGACCGCCAAGATCAACGTCCGATGGATTCAAACCGCGACGGCTCATTTCCTCTTGGCCTGCACCACCCACGCGTGCCGGCCGAGGTCCCGAACCGTCGGGCCGACCTCAAGCCGCAAGTCGGCGCCGAGCAGCGCCTCGACCGCGGCGTGGATCATGGGGCTGATTTCGATCAGCACGTGTCCCCCGGGGGTGGCGTGCTACGTCTATCCCGAGTCGATCTACCAATGGCGCAAGCCCCGCATCTTCCGAGGCAAGGAGGCGATCAGCCATGTGACCGACGGCGGCGGCGAGCTGCGAGTCTCGCAAGAAGTGGTCGTCGATCCCAACACGGCGCTGGTCGCCTCGGTCTGGGTCCACGGGCTCGACGTGGAGGGGTCGGGCAAAGGGTTCGGCGCGGGGACCGCGGACTTCGCGGGCTTCGTGATCGAGGAACTCGACGACCAGGGTCGCATCGTGGTAAGCCACGAGCCAGCCGGCATCCGCAAGGCCACGCCCGACTTCCAACGCATCGCCATCGCGTTCACGACCAGCCCGAAGACGATCAAGGTCCGCTACACCTTGTTGAGTAAGATCGGGTGTATCTGGAAGCAAGGTGCCGCGATCTATGACGATGCGGCGCTGGTCAAGGCCATCGCGAAGCCCAAATAGCCTGGGCCTTGCATGCCCGGATGGCCCGTGTTTTGCCGAGACTGCCGCGATCGGGCGGCACGCCGCCTTGGGGTCCGGGCAACCCCGTGGTAGACTGGGAGGTGGCCAGCCGGCCGAATTCGTGCAACCGTTTGGGGGCCGGGGACAGGCCCGTAGTTCGGTCGGTCTTCGGGCCGAACGACGTGCTTGTCGCCTTCACGTCCGCAGTGCCCAATGCACGGTTACGAAACCGTCTGCCCCCTCTGCTCGCCTCCGTAAGGCTGGCCGCGGGTGATGCCCCCGCGCGAATCCGCGCATGCTCCCCGCGGGCGTGTGTTGTTGGCCGCGCTTCGAGATTCCTTGCCCCGCTGGCAAATCAGTCCGTGCCGGAGTGTAGAAAAGGAGGATCGACAAAAAACCAAACATCCCGCCCAACGACCGTGCATCGCTCTTCCGTCCAGAAAAAGGCTATCGATCGTTGTTGCTCGGTGCGTCCCCTATCAAACGCTGCCAAAAACTTATGTCAATTGAGCACCCTGATTCTCCCACCCTTTTTCTGAGTACAAAATGGTTCGCGCAACTCATTACAGGACAAGAACGTACAAAAACAACACATGACTACGGCGAGCAATGCAAATCAACAGGAAGTCGTTACGCAGTAAGCGTTTACGTGAAAATACGTTTAGGAAGTTTGGTTTAACAGCGGCGTACTTTCTGGCAGGTGCGTTGGTGGGGCTTTGAGTGCTTCCGCTGCTCGCCCCAGAATCGCTCCTTCAAGCCTGCCACAACCTGCCCCTCCGCGAATGTGTTCGGGCGTTATTCGACCGTGACACTCTTCGCCAAGTTCCGCGGTTTATCGACGTCGCAGCCGCGGGCCACGGCGATGTGATAGGCCAACAGTTGCAAGGGGACGATGTACACGATTGGTTGCAGAAAGTCCGCGACCGCGGGGACCTGAATCAACTCATCAGCCAATTGGGCCGCCGTCGTGTCGCCTTCTTCCACGACGGCGATGATCGGGCCGCCCCGTGCTTTGATCTCCTGCATATTCGCCAAAACCTTCTCGTAGACCGGCCCGCGCGGCAGTAGGAATACGCTGGGAGTATTCTCGTCCACCAACGCGATCGGACCGTGTTTCATCTCGGCCGCCGGGTACCCTTCAGCGTGGATGTAACTGATTTCCTTGAGCTTGAGAGCGCCCTCCAGCGCCGTGGGAAAATTGAACTGACGGCCGAGGTACAGGAAATTGTTGCAGTGGCAGAAACGGTCGGCGATGCGTCGGACAGTGGCATCGCATTCCAGGGCTTGGGCGACTTTGTCGGGGAGGGACCGCAAATCGCTGATGATGCGTAGCCCGGCCTCGAAACTGAGATGACGAAGTCGGCCGAAGTAGAGTGCCAACAACGCCAAGACGAGACACTGCGAGGTGAACGCTTTGGTGGATGCCACGCCCACTTCCGGGCCGGCGTGAAGATAGATTCCACCGTCAGCCTCTTGGGCAATGGTGCTGCCGACCACGTTGCAAATCGCGAGGGTGAGATGGCCCTTCCGTTTCGTTTCGCGCAGGGCGGCAAGGGTGTCGGCCGTTTCGCCGCTTTGGGTGATCGCGAAAAGCAGCGTGCGATGGTCCATTGGGGGATTGCGGTAGCGGAGTTCGCTGGCATATTCGACCTCTACGGGGAGGCGAGCCAAGGCTTCGATCTGGTATTCTCCCACCAGGCCCGCGTGCCAACTCGTCCCGCATCCCGTAAGCACGATGCGCTCGATCTGACGGAGCTGCTGGGGCGTAAGCTGAATACTGCCGAACTTGGCCGTGGCGACATCGGTGTCGATCCGGCCTCGCATGGCGTTTTCGAGAGATTCGGGCTGCTCGTGGATTTCCTTGAGCATGAAGTGCTGGAATCGGCTGAGATCCACGCCGCTGGGCGAGACCTGAAGTTGCTGCGTCGTGATTCGCACGGCACCATCGTCGCGGTGGTAAATTCGCATGTTCTCGGATGTAAGTAGTGCGGTTTCGTGGTCGCGGAGGTAAACCACGTTATTGGCTACGCCGGCTAGGGCCGCGGCGTCGCTGGCCAAGAAGTGGCCGATGTCGCCAATTCCGCAAATGAGGGGGCTGCCAAGCCGGGAGGCGACGATCACATCTGGAAAATCGCGGAAGACCACTGCGAGTCCCCAAGTTCCTCTGGCCTCGGCCAGCGCCGCCTGCACCGCGCGGACCAACGGTTGGTAACCTCGGCGCACGACGTCGTCTGCGTTGGATGCGAATTCTTTTAGGTACTCGGCGATGAGGTGGGCGAGGCACTCGCTGTCTGTTTCCGATCGGAACTGGTAGCCCAGGCCGATCAAGCGAGACCGTAGGGCGTCGAAATTTTCGATGACCCCGTTGTGTACGATTGCCACGGCGCCGTCCCCGCCAAAATGGGGGTGCGCGTTGGCGGTGGTGGCTGGGCCATGAGTAGCCCAACGGGTGTGCCCCAGACCGCACGTGCCGTGGGGCGGGTTCGCCCCCAATTTTCCCTCCAAATGGGATATTCGCCCGGCCGTCTTCACGATATTCAACTGGGGAGAATCATCACCGGAGTTGAGCACCACGCCGGCGCTGTCGTAGCCTCGGTATTCTAATCGCCGCAGGCCGGCAAGTAGGAAAGGTCTGACGTTTCCATTCGCGGTGCAGCCGACGATGCCACACATTTTGATGCCTCCGTGTCAACGCTGGTGTCGCTTGCCAATTCGGTAGGATCGGAATTCAGACAGCTTCAACTTTCTGGCTGGACTTTTGCAACCTGTGCGCTCCACATCTGAGAGAGTGCGACAAATCGGGTGCTTGGATAAGTCACGCAAGCAGCGAAAGGCGTTTTCGCAGTAAACTGCCTTCATCCTGCCACCTCCCGAGGAGAGAGGGGAGCTTGTGATCCCAATTTGCAAAAATCCAATGACTGATACAAATCTAGCGATAAACAAGGTTAGGTTGAGCTAGAAGACTGGCGAGTTTTCGGCATATCCGCTGGGCGCGGCCACAGGGTTTCGCTGGTCGTTTCAGATTCCTTTAAGTCTACCGTTTTTTGTGTTCCGGGAGCAGACGAAATCTTGTGTTCGGGCCGTGTAGGGACCGGGTGTTTTTCTCGATTGGCGAAAAGCAGCGTTTTTTACGCGGTTCAGAGTTGGTCAAGTTCTCAGAATCGGCTATTTTTCGGGGGTGCAAGTACGAGAGATTTTTGGCGGGGAAGCCACAAAAAAGGCGCGGATTCCGCCCAAAGCTCAAGAAACGGGGGACAGGGGCGATCGGCGGTGATTCTCGAAATGCGAGGCACGGTGCATTCCGCGATCTGTCGTGTTCTAAGAAACGCAAGCTCCCCAACATCCAGAATAGCTCGGAGAGTTAAAGATGGCTGACAGATCCCCCGTTCACTCCTGGAAACTGCCCCGTCGAATCCTGATTGGGATGATCGTGGGTCTGGTTACAGGGATAGGTGTAAACCTATTGCTGTCGTCCCAATATGAGTTTGTAGCTTTTTGGGGCATCACGCGGGGACGGATCGACTGGCTGATTGGGAATATCACGGAGCCGGTGGGCAAGTTGTTCTTAAGACTGATCATCTCGATTGTGTTGCCGCTGGTCTTTTCGGCCCTGGTACTGGGGGTAGTCGAATTCGGGGACGTACGCAAATTGGGAACAATCGGCGGCGTGGCACTCCTTTTTGCAGCATTGCTGTCCCTTTCCTCTGTTATTATTGGGACAGGGCTCGTGAACCTCATTCAGCCCGGTCGATCACTCACCCCACAGCAGAGGGAGAGATTGAATCAACAATATGCGGCGTCTGTGGAGGGGACCCTAGCTGCGTCGGAGAACTCCAAACCCGTAAGCGAGATCTTGCTGGACCTGATTCCAGAGAATCCAGTACAGGAGATGGTCGGTGCATTGGACGGGACATCGAAAGGCAATGGAATGCTGGCGGTGATGGCTTTTGCCCTGCTCTTCGGCGCGGGAATGGCGGCTGTGGGCCCCGTTGCATTGCCGCTGGTACAAGTGTTTGAGGCGGTCTTCGCGGTAACCATGCGGATAGTAGAGTGGGCCATAGCATTTGCCCCGGTGGGTGTGGCCTGCCTTCTGTTTGGAGCCGCGGCCCGATTGGGTCTGGGGCTTTTCCTGCCTTTATCGGCCTTCGTTTTTGTCGTGCTATTGGGCTTGGCCATCCAATTGTTCGCCGTTTACCCGCTCGTGCTCGTACTGGGGGCAAAGCGGAACCCGGTGAGCCTCTTCAAGAGCATCACGGAGGTCATTCTGGTGGGTTTTGGGACATCGTCATCCAATGCCACGTTGCCCACCGCCCTTCGTGTCGCCGAAACCTCGCTGCGAATCCCCCAAAATGTCGCGAGATTCGTGCTCACGGTTGGAGCTACCGCGAACCAAAACGGGACAGCCCTATACGAGGGAGTCGTGGTCCTCTTTTTGGATCAGGTCTTTGGGGTGGATCTTTCCCTTTCGAGGCAGCTCATCGTGATCGTGATGGCCGTCATGGCGGGAATCGGGACCGCCGGCATCCCGGGCGGTTCACTGCCGATCATCGTGATCATGATGCAAAGCGTGGGGGTCCCGGCCGAGGGGATCGGCATCATCCTGGGACTGGACCGGTTTCTGGATATGTGCCGCACCGTCGTGAATGTCGTCGGAGACCTGACGATTGCGGAGTGTGTAAGGGCAAGGACGGGCGATTCTCTCGAAGGCGATGTTCACTTTGATGATGAAGGAGGTCATGCATCTTGAATGGATCATCGTCGGTTGTTCGGTCCTCTGGGGCAGAGGGCTGAAAATGGCAAGCCGGTTGGCGCAGACGCGACCAAAGCGAAATCCTGGGGCCAGAGGCTCGAAATGGGTGCCATATTAGAGGGAGGTCTTTGGACTTCGGTGTGCGATTAGGGGAAGCTGTTTGAGAGGGAAATTACCATGTCAGATGCGATGGAATCGCTGCACTTTGATATGTCGTCCGATCCACCCTCCTCTAGCGAAAAGGGATCGGGACCTCGCCCGTTCTTGGGCATCCTGTTCGAATGCTGCGGGGTCTATGCCCGAATCTATTTGAACCGTAGCGGAACGGCTTACGAGGGTCATTGTCCCCGGTGTGCGCGAACGGTTCGCGTAAAAATTGGCCCGAACGGCGTCGCCTCCCGTTTCTTCCGGGCTGGCTGATGTTTTCTAGATCAAACTTCCTGGATGTTTTTTTACGTACATCGTTACTGCGTAACGACTTCCTGTTGATTTGTACCGCTTGCTGTAGTTTACTGTAGTCCTGTAACTATTTTTCGTAAGTTCTTGCTCTGTAATAAGTTGCGCGATTCGCCTTGTACTCAGAAAACAGTGAGAGAATCGGGGTGCTCAATTGACGTAAATTATTGTCTCACAATCACTTATAATTAGCATCCCCCTAGTTCGATGGGGGGAAGTTTGGTTCAGGTGATCCACGCACCCGCCTCCGGAGCGGCAGCTCCAGGAAATGCATCCTCCGCCGATGCCGTCGCATTCGCAGCGGGCGAGAAGTAAGGACAGCGGCCGCGGCAGCCGATTCAAGGCCTGGAACGCCTAGGTCTAGCCATCAAGGCGAGCGGAGCGGACGCCAACCGGTGTCCTTTTCTATGATCACGGTTTGATCGGCGGGAATATTCTCGACGACTTGCGTCCCTCCCCCGTGCCACCGAATCTCGATGCGATCCACTTTGCTCCGCTTGCCCAAGCCAAAGTGCAATCGCGTACCCCAGTGACTTTGATAGCCTCGCCCGCTGTGAACCTCGTCATATTGGACAAGATCCCCCGCCGTCACTTGAACATGGCTACCCACCCCGAACCGATTTCGATCGGGCCGCCGTAACTCGATTCGAAGCCAGTGGTTGCCGTTATCCGTCTCGTTTCGCATGACATGGGCAGGCGCATTGGAATTTAGGGCCACCACGTCGATCCGCCCGTCGCCGTCCAAGTCGTCCAACGCAATGCCCCGTGTCGATTCCACCAACCGCGGTAGGTCCCCAGCGGTCGCGGAGACATCTCGGAATTTGCTGTCGTCGTTGCGGAGCACCGCATTGGCCACGCGGTACGCCGTGGTATCGTCGAGTTCTTCAATCCGATCGTTGATATGGCCGACGCCGACGAAGATGTCTTTGTCGCCGTCGTTATCGAAATCTGCGAAACCGCATCCCCAGGTAACGTAGGGATATAAGTTGGCTCCCGCCCCGGTGTGAAACGTCACATCTTCGAACATATCGCCCAGATTTTGATACAGGACGGGCCACTCGCTTTGGTAGTCCGTCATGTAGAGATCCAGCAGCCCGTCATGGTTAAAGTCAGCGCAATCCACGGCCATGCTGGCATTCGGATCCCCGTAGCCGTTATAGGCCACGCCCCGTTCCACTGCCTCTTCCGTGAAAAAGCCCTTGCCATCGTTGATGAAGAGGAAATTTTCTCGAACGTCGTTGCCAACGAAGATGTCGGTATCGCCGTCGTTGTCGAAATCGCCGGCTACCATCCCCATCGCCGTGCCGCGCACGGCACCAATGCCGGAGCTGTCCGTAACGTTCTCGAAGGTTCCATCCCCGCGATTGCGATACAGCGTATCTTGATCTGGCTCGTATTCCTCCGGACTGCCGTAAACCGGCACGCCCGTCAATTGATGGAAGACATGCAGTTCATCGCGAAAGATGATGTAGTTGCCGACGTACAGATCCAACAGGCCATCGGCGTCGATATCGAGGAACAAGACCCCTGCCCCCACGCGGCTGCCGTTGGCTGTACCCGTCCGTTTCGTTACGTCCTCGAAGGTACCGTCGCCCTTGTTGCGGTAGAAGACGTTGGGGCCGTAATTGTTCACATACAAATCGAGCAGGCCGTCGTTATCGTAATCTCCGGCTGCTACTCCCAGACCAAAGCCCTCGTCGCCCACGCCAGCCTCTTCTGTCACATCCGTGAAGTGAAAACCGCCTTCGTTACGGTACAGGCAATTGCGCGGAGGAACCGGAAAACTGCAACCGGGCAGCGGGGCAGCATTGAGAAAGTAGATATCCTCATCGCCGTCGCCATCGTAATCGAAAAGACAGAGGCCCGCCGTGACCGTCTCCACCAAGTAATATTTTCCGCAGCCTCCGCGCGTGTGCACGAAACGGACGCCCGAGGCCTGAGTCATGTCCCGGAAAGTAATCGGCGGGTCCTCTGCCAAGGATTGCGACGGTGTGATCACGATCGCGACGAGAAAAAGAACCAATGTGAGCCAGTTTCGCAAGCGATACCTCCTCGTTCGCCTATGAAATTCAGTGGTGCCCGGATCGCAGCATCTCGTACAACCGATGGACCTCGGGGCTTTGCGGAGTCTGGCGCAAGAGTCGCTGGCTGATCTGCAATGCGGCCTCCTGATCCCCGGCTTCCGCGTGCGCGATCGCCAAGACGAGCAAGTTATCGCTGGTGGGGGCCATCCGCGCGGCCGCCTCTGCCGCCTTGAGGGCCTCGGCCTTCTTACCGCCCATCGTCAGATAGGCCTGCGCCAAAAGCGCGTAGGCCTCCGCGGCTCGGGGGGCGAGTTCGATCCAAGCCTGGAAATCTCTTGCAGCCTCCGCACAGCGTGCGGTACGCAACAGCAACAGGCCTCGGGCACGCAACAGGTTGGCATCTCTCAGTTCCCCCGCGCCGACCTCATTCAAGAGCGTTTGTACCAAACCCAACCGTCCCTGGCTCAGGTATAATGTCGCCAATCGGAGCCGTGAGGCAGAATCCTTGGGTACCAGCACGGCCGCGAAGAGCCAGCAGCGTTCAGCATCCTGATTCCGCCCTCGGTCCACCCAGACCACTCCGGCCCGCAAAAACACCGCTGCCACCGTCTTGCGCACAAACTCTTCGCTTTCCACTTCGAGGATCGCGGCGTTGGCGGCCATATCACCGCGTTGCAAGTCTCGAAAACGATTGCGAGCCTCCGCAGCCTCATCCTTCCGCCCCAACCGGGCCAGACTCACCGAAAGGGCGTAATACGCGCGGGTGTAGTTCGGTTCCAGCCGAATCGCATCGCGAAAGGCAGCCACGGCCTTTTCATGCTCTTGCTTTTTCTGATAGGCCTGTCCTTGAAAGAAAATCGCCTCGGCGTTGATCGCTCCGAGGGCCTGTCCCGCCAAGACCGTCTCGATGGCCGTATCATACTCCCCCCGCTCGAATAACACGGCCGCCAGCAGCCCCCTTGCCTCGCCTTGCAGCGGGTCCAATCGCAGGCACGCACGACACAACCGCTCGGCCTCGGCGTAATCGCCCTTGCGGCGTGCAATGCGAATCATCGGCACATAAGCCCGAAGAAAATCCGGACGCAATTCCAGGCACTTCCGCCAGATCTCGAAGGCTTCATCGTTGCGTCCCGACAATTGATGAACCGTGGCCTTCAAGTCCAAGGCATCGAGATCGTCGGGGAAGGCCTCCGCCAATCGCTCGGCTTCTTCTTCGGCTTGCGACTTCATCCAGTCGCCGCGCAGCGGTTGTGGCAACGCGGGATAGGAGACCTTCTCGGGAGCAACCTCAGCCTGGGCCGGACCGCCAGGAGATCGACTCGATGCCTCGGTTGGCGCTCCGCGCGACGAATCTTCCGACGGCCGGCACCCGAAGGTCAACAGAAGGCACAGCAACAGCACCACGCGTCCGGACCAGGGTACAGGGGAAGAGCTTCGCATCATCTTCGATCACAACGAAAAGGCCGATTCCATTCCCGCACCCAGCGGTAGCGGACCATGAGGTTCCCATGTTCTGCCGTTTGGCAACGGTGGGCCTCTTGATGTTTCCTTTATCAGCAGGCCATACCTTTTATTATAGCTGTGAAAAGCAGCCAAGGCGACAAATCAGCTCAAAGACCGATATCGTCAAAAAGGAAAACCGCCGACCAGCGCCGGCGGTTTTCTTGCTTTTCTATTCGGTGGGACACGCCTATTTCAGCAGCGTCGCGCTAGGGAGTCTCGCCTCGGTCAAGAGCAACCCATGCTGTGTCCGCAAATCCTGCAAACAAAGCAGGCGCCACTCCGCTGGGTCAAACCACCGCACTCATCGCAAGGGGGATTATCCGATTGGACAGCCATCATTCCCGCCAGCCGATTCACCGTTGGAGCGGATAGGACTTTCGAATCCTTGGGCTGGGCCCCGTTGCCGGATTTTCCCCCGGAACGCAGCGCACCCGCACCAAGCGGCTCACCAACCGACCCTTTTACGGTATCCTGGCCTTTGACGGCCCCCTTCTTACCACCGGCGGTGCTGGAATCGCCTGAGCTAGCGGAATTAGCCCCTCCCATAGACGAGTCTTTGATCAATTCCGCGTTTTTTTGCAGGGCTTCGCGATACCCCGGCAGAAACGTGATCCCCAGCCAGCGGAAGATGTAATCCACAAGACTGGTCGCGGTACGGATGTCGGGATTCTTGGTGAATCCCATCGGTTCAAAGCGGGCATAGGAAAACTTGTTGACGTAGACTTCCAGCGGTACGCCGTATTGAAGGCTCATGGAGACGGCGGTTCCAAAGCAGTCCATGAGACCGCCCACCGTGCTCCCCTCCTTGGCCATGGTGATGAACAGTTCGCCAGGCCGCCCATCTGGATAGAGTCCCACGGTGATGTAGCCCTCGTGTCCGGCCACGGAGAATTTGTGGGTAATGGAGTTTCGTGTATCCGGCAATCGTTCGCGGCGTGGCGGGGGAACGGTCTTCTCGTCGGTCTCCCCCTTCTTGGTCACCAGCGGCTGAGCGCCCTTGGAACCGTCGCGGTAAACGGCCATGGCTTTGAGTCCCAATCGCCAGCCCTCCATGTAGGCCGCCGCGATGTCTTCCGGCTTGGTGTCGCGCGGCATGTTGACCGTCTTCGAGATAGCTCCGGAAAGAAACGGTTGGGCAGCCGCCATCATCAGGATGTGGGCTCGCCACGAAATCGCCCGCGTGCCCTCACCCACCGGACACGCACAATCGAATACAGCCAGGTGCTCGGGAGCCAGGTGCGGTGCCCCTTCCACGGTGTCGTGCTGGTTCACGTACTCGGTGATCGCGTCGATCTGCTCTCGGTTGTAGCCAAGCGTCTTCAGGGCCAAGGGGATGGTCTGGTTGACGATCTTCAGCACCCCGCCGCCAGCCAGTTGTTTGTATTTGACGAGAGCGAAATCCGGCTCGATACCCGTGGTATCGCAATCCATCATGAAACTGATGGTCCCGGTGGGGGCCAGGACCGTGGCCTGGGCGTTGCGGAAGCCGAAGCGTCTGCCGGCCGCCAAGACTTCGTCCCAGATTTTTCGGGCCGCGCTCTTCAGATATTCCGGTGCGTGTTCCAACTCTTCTACCTTTTGCCAATGCCTCTCCATGACGTCCAGCATGGGGCGGCGATTCTTTTCGAACTCGGCGAACGGCCCCACGGCGGCCGCCAACTCCGTGCTGGTGCGGTTTGCCGCCCCATGCATCAAAGCCGTGATGGCGCCGCAAAGTCCTCGTGCTTCGTCGGAGTCGTACGGCAGGCCGCTCGCCATGATCAAGCTGCCCAAGTTGGAATATCCCAAACCGATCGGCCGGAACAGGTGGCTATTTCGTGTGATTCTCGCGGTCGGATAGCTAGCATGATCGACCAATATCTCCTGGGCGATGAACACGATCCGGCAGGCATTCACGAAGCGGTCCACATCGAATGCGCCGTCCTCGCGGCGGAATTCCATCAGATTGATGCTGGCCAGATTGCAGGCGGAATCGTCCAGGAACATGTACTCCGAGCAAGGATTGCTGGCATTGATCCGTCCCGAGTTCGGGCAGGTATGCCAACGGTTGATCGTCGTATCATATTGAACGCCGGGATCGCCACAGGCCCATGCGGACTCGGCCATCTTTTGCAACAAATCCCGCGCCCGATAGGTGGGGCCTTCCTTCGCTGGATCGGTGACCCAGCGGGTGGTCCAGGGCCGGTCCGCCTCCACCGCCTCCATGAATTCGTCGGTCACACGAACCGACAGATTGGCATTCTGAAATAGAACGGAGCTGTAAGCCTCGTCGGGACTATAGCCCTCCTGGATCAACGTTTTCGCCTTCTTTTCCTCCCGAGACTTGCATTCGATGAAATCCAAGATGTCCGGGTGATGGACCTTGAGGGACTGCATCTTGGCTGCCCGGCGGGTCTTGCCACCACTCTTGACCACGGCCGCAATCTGATCGTAAACGCGCATGAAGGACAGCGGGCCAGAAGGCTTCCCCCCACCGGACAGCTTCTCGCGGTGGGAACGCAACGTGGAGAGGTCTGTCCCTGTTCCCGAACCATACTTGAAGAGCATGGCCTCGCTGCGGGCCAACTCCATGATGTCCTCCATGTTGTCCTGCACGCTTTGGATGAAACACGCGGAGGCTTGCGGGTACTCGTAGGGGTTCTCGGGTTGGACGGCTTGATGGGTTGCGGTATCCCAACGCCAGTTGCAGGCCGCTCCCCGAATCCCATATTGATGGTAAAGCCCCACGTTGAACCACACCGGCGAATTGAAAGCGGCGTACTGGTGAAGGCACAGCCAGGCCAGTTCACGGTAAAACCGCTCGCCATCTTCCACGGTCTGGAATATCCCGTCTGCAATACCCCAGTCCGCAATGGTACGGCAAACCCGGTGAATCAATTGCCGCACACTGTTCTCCCGCTGCGGCGTGCCGATTTCACCGTAGAAATACTTGCTGGCGACGATATTCGTTGCCAGTTGGCTCCACGTCTCAGGAATCTCGCAGTCCGGCTGCTGGAAGTGCGTCCCTCCGGCCTCATTCTTGATCTCAGCCGTCCGGCGCGTCCACACCACGGTGTCGAACGGGCTTTCCACGTCCTTGGGACAGAACTGCGATTCGATCTTCAAACCGAAAGGTGAGGGCCGAGCCGATTCGGCCACGTTAATTTCTTTTTCGCCCAATGCCACGTTGCGATCCGATACCGCCATGTTCGTACGCTCCTTGCACAGAATCATTTTCCCGCAATACACCGCCAATACATCGCGAGCCGATTTTGTCACGTTCGTAACGTGCCGGCTCGTTACATCTCGACAAGCCGAAGAAAAAGGCTAACGCACGAAGACCTGGCCTCCGCCTCGACGGCAACCGCCAGACGCCCGGCCAAAACCGCTCTCCGTCACACTCGACTACAGTCGCCCGACGCAATCCGTAGCCAAGGTCATCCTGCTGGCAACATTGCAGTGTGGTTCTGGTAAACTAGCAATGCCTGACAAGTCGCATACCACCTACGTTGTATATAGAACCACCTCAAATTACTACTATTGCCCACGCAGACAACTATAGGTAGTGTTCGCTGATTTGTAAACCACTACATACAGTGCTACTTCTAGTTTATGGGGCTGGTCTGAGTTGTCAACGGGTTGCCGGAACATTTCCCTAAGTAGCTTTGATTCATACAGAAACGAACAAACGCGTCATCACTGGCCGGTTGCGCGAACGATTTCTTTCCGATTGCAACCCACTGCCGTTATTAGCCTTAGGAAAATACGGGCACGGTCTTGCACTCTCGCACACAATCCCAAGAAAAATAGCCGTCCCAATCTGTGCATTCTCTGTACTTTCTCACGCCGCCTCACTAATGTTGCAGTGCACGGTTGCTTGCTTGGCTCAACATGCTGTGGTGAAGAGACATAGCCCCTCGCAACATCTGCCGGGCAGATCATCCCGTCAGGCGAACTTCGTGCAGTTTCATACCATCCTGGCAATTGCATCTTCTGCGTGCCCGCCCGATGGTGGCCATCTCGCGCAGGTGGGCCTCAAATGATCCAAGGCAAGAGAGGGAACCGCTGCGTGCAACTTCCCATCCAATTGCCGGTTGACGGAAAAACCCACTATCTTCCATTGGCCATTCGTTTGGCTAAAATATGCTTCAACTCGATGGAGCGAACGGTGGAAGTTGGGCAATCGACGGATCAAAGCCGGGGCCATCTCAGCACGGGGCTATCCAATGAAACAACACCTTCAGGGGGGTGCAAAGCAAGGTATTCGCGTGTTCCGAACGCTGTTTTATCCGATCACACGCGTGGGGGCACTGGGACTCTTAGCGGCGATCGGTTGTTTTCGTGAAACTGCGGAAAGCTGGAGGGTAGAACGGTCTCCGAAGCTTTCTTCAACCGATGAAAGCGGGGCGAGCACAAACAACGAATCGATTCCCCCGCGACAAATGATTGGCGATCCCGCCAACATTCTCGTTCACCGCTCCTCGCAAGGTCAGGCGGAAACACGCATTTTGTCCGCTGCGGAACCGTTGGCTTCAGTGTCGCAGTTGCACTCGGGCGACAACCGAGAAGGGCCTTCGCTGGCCGAGGTTGCCCCGACGATCATGGGCACCGAGAACGTCCCATCCCCTTCTCACGATGCGGGTGTACGTTGGGTGGACCTCAGTGTGCCGGTATCGCTTCCCCAAACCGGTCCCGAGGGAACGATGATGAGCTTTGGCGTGGAGTACCGCCTCCGAGCCGAGGCGCCGCGAGATCAGACCTATACTTGGGCGATTCAATCCCGAACGGGAAAATTGTTTCGGATGGATGCCTTACGACTTGAATCGCAAGGTAACCTCATGACGATTGTCACGGAATGGCGGCCGGAGGACGGCCCGTTTCGAACGTGGATGGAAGACTCCGCAGGGAGGCGTGTGTCTTTATCCCTCGGCCTATGAGCCGCCGCGCCATCGCACTCGACCACGTCCCTTGCGGTGATCCTCCGGACGATTCCGCCGAATCCATGATTGCCGCGCGCACGCGTGGGAGGCTGGCATCGGAACCCGTCTGGAAAGGGAACCGCTAACGGCATGTTAACCGAACACGAAATCGAGATTCGTGTACGCTATCCGGAGTGCGATCCAGGAGGCTTCTTACACCACAGCCGGGTCTTCGTGTACTTCGAGATGGGACGGACCGAGTTGCACCGTGCATCGGGGGACAATTACCGTCGCTGGGAAGACGGCGGCCTGTACGCGGTGGTGGTCCAGGCCGAGTGCCGCTACTTGAAGCCTGCTCGCTACGACGACTTGCTGCGTTTGCGGACCATCGTCCATCGCGTTACCAGCGTCAAGATTGAGCACGAATACCTCCTGTATAGGGATCAAGAACTGCTGTGCCGCGGTCGTGTGGTTTTGGCCTTGGTGGATCGCGAAGGGCGAATCCAACCGATCCCGGAAGAAGTGCATCGGGGTCATTCGTAGTCCGGCAACGACGATCGGAACCGCTGCAGCTAGACGCCGCCGGGCCGGGGTGGTCCGGATTTCTCCGCCTCGCGGTTTGTGCAGCTAACCAGCAGCGCGAAGTCGAGAGGCGTCGCGGCCATCATAACCCGACTGCGAGGGATGGAATCGCGTCATCTCCCCCAACCACGGCGCGAGCAGGTTGAGCGTAGCCTGCGTGGCTCCTCGGTGCGCCGCGACCAAGTCACGCGCCTTCCCCCCCAGCTCGCTTCGGTAATCGGGGTTTTCCAGACACGTCCTGACGAATTGTTCCAGCTCGTTGGAGTCGTGCACCACGACCGCGGCCTTGGCTTGCAAGAATTGCCTCACGACGTCCCGGAAATTCCAGGTGTTCGGCCCGAAACAAACCGTGGCCCCATAGGCAGCCGGCTCGATCATATTCTGGCCGCCGCGACTCCCAAAGCTTCCGCCGACCAGGGCGATATCGGCAAGGCCCCACCAGGCACCTAATTCGCCCACCGTATCGACCAGCAGGATCGGCAGCCCTGGCCCCTTGTGCTTCGGCTGATCGCGTTCGGCAAGGTAATCGGGTACGTGATCGCCACGCTGGTTATCGGTGGGGACTCTTGGCCGCTCCAACTCCGAACGTCGCAACCAGGGTACGCCACTTCGCTTGAGCATTTCAGCGACTGCTTCGAACCTCTCGGGATGCCGCGGAACGATGATCAGTCGCAACCGCGGAAAGCGTAGGCGTAGCCTTTGCATCACTGACAGTGCCAGCGTCTCCTCCTCTTCCTGGGTGCTCCCGGCGATCCAAACAACCTCATTGGGGGCGATTCCTGCAAGCTGCCGGAGTCGTACCGTCGCCGGGTGGTTGCGATCGCCTTCCGCGCCGTCGTACTTCATGGATCCCGTGATGTGAAGCGCCTGGGTCCTGGCCCCCAATTGTTCGAATCGCCGCTTGCATTCCGCGTCTTGAACTGCCACCAGGTCCAGCGCCGCAATCGTCGATTGCAGCAACCATCGAAGCCTCCGATAGCCGTTGAAGCTCCTGTCTCCCAACCGCCCATTGATGATCGCGACGCGAACGCCCCGAGCCTTGGCCGCACGGATCAGGGCTGGCCAAATCTCCAGCTCCGTCAACACCAGGATCGAAGGGCGAATGCGATTCAGGACGTGGGCCACGGTCCAAGAGAAATCGAGCGGGGCGTAGAACACGAGTTGATCCGCAAACCGCTTGCGGGCCAGCTCCATGCCGGTTCGGGTCGTTGTGGAGACGACCACTTCCCAATCGGGATACGCCCGGCGCAAAGCGGCCACCAAAGGCGGTAAGAGATTGATTTCGCCCACGCTGACCGCATGAAACCAGATGCAAGGGCGCGAACGGGTACGCTTGGGAACAGCTCCGAAAAGCCGCTGCCTCCAGCCTTCCCGATATTTCCCCGTTTTGAGCGACCTGATGAGCAGAATGGGAGCAACCAGGGTCAGCAATAAAAGATAGGCGACGTCGAACAAGATCGCCATAGAGAAATCCTTTTCTCAGCCGGTCTCTATCGCAAAACGCGGACTCCCCTTGCCGTTGCTGGCAGCATCGCCCTCACGCGACGCCGCGTTTTCTCATGCAGCAATGCTTGTATTTTTTCCCACTTCCACAGGGGCACGGATCGTTCCGTCCCACCTCCTGTGTTCGCTTGCGAAAGGGTTGCTTTTTCTCGGTTTGCTGCGAGCCTTCGATGGCCTGCTGCTGTTGCTGAGCAATCTCGGTGACGGCGTTTCGCGCGTCCGCCTTCTGCGACTCTGTCTCTTGCCACATCGAGCGGACAAAGCGCTCGTCCATTTGTTCCACGCGGAAGACCAGGTCCGTAACACGCCGCGACGTGGATTCCCACATGACCTCGAAGAGCCGCATTCCCTCGCGTTTGTACTCCACCTTGGGATCCACCTGGGCATAGCCGCGAAGCCCAACACTACTGCGCAGATGGTCCATGACCAGCAGGTGCTCCTTCCAGGCACTATCGAGCGTGTGCAGAAGGAGGAAACGCTCCATTTTGCGCATTTCCGGCGCATAGCGGAGGTTGAGGGCATCACGAAACTTCCACTCCAGGTCGCGGCGTTCCATTCGGGCTGCTTCGTCGGGACGGAGCTGTAGTCCCGCGTGCTCGTCCGCCCAACGGCAAAACTCCTCCAATCGCGGATGATTGCGCGAGACCTTGGCACGCGGGTCCTCCCCGACCTCATCGAACAGGGGGCGGAACAACTGCCAACCTTGCTCTGCGATCGCTTCGGCCTTTTCAAAGTGCTGCCGCGACGCCTCCAGGAGCATGTCCCAAATTTCACTGGATGACTTATTTTTGATCTCGTCCTCGGACAGCTCCAAGCCGAACCGACCTCGCGCCCAGGCCAGAAGGCCCTCACGATCGTACACGCGATGCCCGGTGGCATCCCTGCCCGAGAAGTGCGCCAACCCGGCTCGCAATGGGAATTCGATTTCCTTGCGGCGGTAGGCTTCCAGAGCGAGCTTGAAGACGACGTCTGCCACGTCCTTCGGTTCCAGCTCGCGGAGGCTATCCAAGCTCAATTCGATTCCGAATTTCCCTTGAACCCAAGCCGCGGCAGCTTTCATCCCGAAGTCGGGGTCCAAAAACCTGGCCCCGTCTTGCAAATCCACCTCGCGGATGGCGGTCTGCACTTTCTCCAGCAAAAGGTCCAAGAGGTTTTCGCGGGGAATGCGGCGGATGTCCCGCTCCTTGGCATCGACCTTCCATCGCGCGGTGATGGACTTGGCCAGGGCCTCCCAGTTCCAGTCCTCTTGCTCGGCGTCCTCTGGCAGATTCTCCTCGATGAGGTCGAAAAGCTGGCTCTCCGCCATCCTTTCGGCATGATCGCGGGCATAGGCCTCGGCTGTGGAGAACTCCATGCCTCGAAAATCGCGGGCGTGAAACTCCGTGGCAAGCTGCCGCCCGGACCATTCCGCGAACATCTCGGCGCCGTAGCTCTTGGCCAGGAAGATGCCCAGGTGGTGGTCGATCTGCTCCCGGATCATCTGCGTCACCAAGCCGCGACAGTCCGATCCTTCGAGGATGCTTTGCCGGTAGCTGTAAACGCGTTTTCGCTGCTCGTCCATCACCTGGTCGTATTCGAGCAGGTTTTTTCGAATCTCGAAGTTGCGTTCCTCGACCTTTTTCTGGGCGCCTTCGATGCGCCGGGTGACCATGCGACTCTCGATCGATTGTCCTTCCTGCATACCCCAGCGGGTGAGGATGTTTTTGACCCAATCGCCGGCGAAGATCCGCATCAAGTCGTCTTCCAGGGAGAGGAAGAAGCGACTGCTGCCGGGATCGCCTTGCCGCCCCGAACGTCCCCGCAATTGGTTGTCGATGCGGCGGGCCTCGTGCCGCTCGGTTCCAATCACGTGCAGCCCACCCAGCGCGGCGACCTCGCGCCCTTCGGCCTTCATTTGCTCCCGCTTTTCGATTTCGTTGACCAAGGCATCCCACTCCTCACGCGGTACGTCCAGCCGAGTGGGATACTTGTGTTGCAGGATGGCCCAGGCCATCGCTTCGGGATTCCCTCCCAAAATGATGTCCGTTCCGCGGCCCGCCATGTTCGTGGCAATGGTCACCGCGCCTTTTCGTCCAGCCTGGGCGATGATCTCGGCCTCGCGGGCATGATACTTGGCGTTGAGAACCTGATGCTTGATGCCCTTGCGGCTGAGCATCTCGGAGAGCAATTCGCTCTTTTCCACGGAGACCGTGCCAACCAGGATCGGCCTCCCCTTCCGCTCGACACGATGGACTTGGGCCTTGGGAACGATCTTCCGCTCGCCCTCGGAGGTGATGAACAGGAGCGAGTCGTCGCTTTCCTGCTTGATTTCGCCAATCTCGTATTCGTACCGCGAGAACCAAACCGTGTCCCATTTGTGCAGCCGTTCGATCTCATCCACGATGGCCTGGTACTTCTCGCGGACGGAGCGATAGATCACATCGGGATGGTTGATGCGGCGAAGCTGGCGATTGGTGGGAATCGCCACGACCTCCAACTTGTAGATCTTCCAGAACTCGTTGGCCTCGGTCATGGCCGTACCGGTCATCCCGCAAATCTTGTCGTAGAGGCGAAAGAAGTTCTGGATGGTGATCGTGGCCAGGGTTTGCGTCTCTTCCTTGATCCGCACGTTTTCCTTGGCTTCCACCGCCTGATGCAGGCCGTCGCTCCACTGCCGCCCTTTCATCAACCGCCCCGTGAACTCATCCACGATGATCACCTCGTCGCCTTGCACGACGTAATGCACATCGCGTTTGTAGAGGTGATGCGCCTTCAGGGCGTTGTCGATGAGATGCGGCCACTCCAGATTTCCGGCCGTGTAGAAACTCTCCACCCCGGCCAATTCCTCGGCCTTGCGAATCCCCTCTTCCGTGAGGTGGCAGGTACGGTCTTTTTCGTTGATTTCAAAATGCACTTCCGGCTTCAATTGCCTGGCAATTTGATCGGCGCGACGATAGCGCGAGATATCGTCGTGGGCAGGGCCCGATATGATCAGCGGCGTTCGGGCTTCGTCGATGAGAATGTTGTCCACCTCGTCGATGATGGCGTAATGCAAACGCCCCTGAACCTGCTGCATTTCCGCGGGAAATCGATCATCGCCGCGTGCCGCCAGGCGCATGTTATCGCGGAGATAATCGAAACCAAACTCGTTGTTGGTTCCGTAGGTAATATCGCAGGCATAGGCCTTTTGCCGTTCCCGGGCACCCATATCGTGTTGGATCGCCCCGACCGTCAATCCCAGGAACATATACAGCGGCCCCATCCATTCCATGTCGCGACGGGCCAAATAATCGTTGACGGTCACCACGTGAACACCCTTGCCTTCCAGGGCATTCAGATAGGCGGGCAAGGTGGCGACCAGCGTCTTGCCCTCGCCCGTGACCATCTCGGCGATGCTTCCGCTGTGCAACACCATGCCGCCCATGAGCTGCACGTCGAAATGGCGCATTCCCAGCACGCGCCGCGAGGCCTCACGACATACTGCAAAGGCCTCGATAAGCAGGTCGTCCAGCGATTCTCCCGCCTCCAATCGCTTGCGAAACTTATCCGTCTGCTCGCTGAGTTCCGCGTCCGTCATCTTCTGGTATCGCGGTTCCAGGTCATTGATGGCCTGGACCTTCGGCTGCAAACGCCGGACATACCGCGCGTTCGCGGAACCGAATACAGCGGTGACCCCGCGATCGACAGCCTGCCCGACGACGGTAAACGTGTCCGTTACAGCGTCCCAAAGGCCTTCGAGTAGCTCCATGGGAATCGAGTCCTAATATCAAAAGCGATTTTATGGTCACGATGGGGATACATGCCACCCGTTCGAGTGGTTTATGTCGAAACGGCAGATCAGCCTCGCCGTCCACCACACAACTGGATTGTAGCAAATGCCGTACCCCGCCAAAATGATCGGGTTCGGCCACCTCTGTCGTTTTTAACGCATCCCGTACAATTTTTTCGTAAACAACGTGCCGTTCGCAATTTACCGAAAATGGGTAACCCCGTCAATCACGAACGCCCCGCGGAAACCTGCGGTCAGGGCTATCATATTACCGTCCTGTTGACTACAAGGGTCTGCCGAAGGGTCTGACTATAAGGGCCTGCCGCAGGGTTACCTCAAGCTCTCGCCTCAAGCCCTTCGGCCAGAAGCTTCACGTAATTTGCGGAATGAGCGAGACCGCTGCGTCAGATTCACCACGGAAGACGCCTGGTAGGTAAATAACGAAAGTTCGACAATAACCCAATCTGCGGAGCCGCTTTACTGCCATGATGTGGAACTCGTCAGCATCATTCCGACGACTCGGAGGGACCATCACAGCGGATAGGTCGGCCAGGTAACCCCCTCCCCAGCCGGGAGGATCACTTGGACGACTCCGAGGGACCCTCACAGCCGCAGCGATGATCGGCTCTCATGGCGGGGCGAACGACATCATGCAGGATTATTCAGAACCGCCATGCTCATTTTCGGCCAACAGGATCCTGCAGGGGGCTATGATCGGGCCAGACCTTCAGAGACCTCTTCGGTCGGCGGCGATCCCTCTGGTATAATAGCCCGTTCTTGTAACATCTGGTAAACCCTGCGATCCGGACGATCCGCCTCGGGTTCGCCTGCACGCTCGACTCCAAACCGGACAGTCGATCCCCATCCACACAGTCGATTTCAAATGTGACAAGAAAAATGACAACCCTGGGTTCTCATCGTTCCCTGTCGCCCGGCGAGATCGTCTTTTTGGGTACCGGCACATCTCATGGTGTACCTTTGATCGGATGCCAGTGTCCGGTTTGTACCAGCGATGATCCCCGAAACCGACGCACCCGCTGCTCCGTGGCTGTCGGATTGCCCGAGGGAACGATCCTCATCGACACGCCGCCGGAACTGCGGCTCCAGCTCGTTCGTGAAGGGCTTGCCGACATCCGGGCCGTGCTGTACACGCATGCCCATGCCGATCATCTTTTCGGCCTGGACGACTTGCGGATCATCCCCCGCTACATCCACTCGCCCGTCCCAGTGTACTGTGAAGTGAACGTGCAAGCCCGCATCCGCAAGGCCTTCGATTACGCGTTCGAAGAGAATTCGCCGGCGGGGGGCGTCCCCCAATTGGAGTTCGTCACCATCCAGACAGAACCCTTCGATTTACTGTGCACCCGAGTGACACCTATCCGCTTGAAACACGGTCCCTGGGATATCCTGGGCTACCGCTTTGGCGATGCGGCTTATTGCACGGATGTCAAGTCCTTCCCTCCCGAATCACTGGATCGTCTGCGGGATCTGGACGTATTGATTTTGGACTGTTTGCGGCACGAGCCACACCCAACTCATCTTTCCGTCGACGAAGCGTTGGCGATTATCAACCTCCTGCGACCGCGGCGATGCTACCTGACGCACTTGTGCCACCGACTGGAACACGCGGCTTTTGCCGGGCAACTACCAGACGGGGTGGAACCCGCCTACGACGGATTGCGAATCCGAACAGAACTTACGCCTGCGTCCGGCGACAGCAGGCCGGCATCCCGTCTTTTGACAGGAGGCTAGACCTCTTCGAACAAGAATATCTGGAATCTGGGATCTCTTCGGTAAGGTTGAGGGGGGCCAAGGAAACATAATGATGGCGGAGTGTAGCACAATCAGCGATCCACGCGACGATCTGGCAAAGCAGTTGCGAGAGCATGGCCAGGAGCACCTTCTCGCGACTTGGGAGGAAATTCCCTCGCAATCTCGCGAATCGTTACTCGAATCCATACGGGAAATCGACTGGAGCCTGATTCAGCGCCTTTACGCGAGCCGGAATTGCAAACCGGACATTGGCAAGCTGATTCAAGCCGCGACGTCTCCACGCGGCCCGCGATTGAGCGACCGCGCCGATCCTCGCGTGAGGCGAGCAGCCGTGGAATGCGGGGAGGAGGCCCTTCGCGCCGGCCGCGTCGCGTGCATCTTAGTGGCCGGTGGGCAAGGCTCGCGACTAGGCTTCGAGCACCCCAAGGGGATGTACCCCATTGGTCCTTTGTCCGGGCACACGCTGTTTCAAATCCTCGTAGGGAAGGCCCTGGCCCGGGGCAGGCGCTACGGCCGCCGTATGCCGCTGGCGCTCATGACCAGCCCCTTAACGCACGCCGAAACCGTGGCCTATTGCGAGCACAACGACCGGCTTGGCCTGGGTGACGATTTGCATATCTTCTGCCAGGGCACGATGCCCTCCCTGGACGCGGAGACGGGCAAAGCACTGCTGGCTGTCCCCGACACCTTGGCCTTGAGTCCCGACGGTCACGGGGGCATGTTGGCGGCCATCCATCGCCACGGCATCCTCACGCGATTGCATGAGCAGGGTATTCGACACCTTTTCTACTTCCAAATCGACAACCCTTTATTGGATGTGGCGGAGCCTGAATTCCTGGGTCATCACATCCTGGCCGGTTCGGAGATGTCCACCTTGGTTGTGGCGAAGAAAACCCCGCTCGACAAGGTTGGCAATGTAATCCAGGTGGGGGATAACCTGCACGTGGTGGAATACAGCGACTTGCCCGAGTTCTTGGCGAAAAAGCCCGGTCCCAATGGCAAGCTGTTATTGTGGGCGGGGAGCATTGGCGTCCACGTCATCGAGCTGGATTTTCTCCTCCGAGTCGCGGACTTGGCGGAGGTTATGCCATTCCACGTGGCGCATAAGAAGGTCGCCTATTACGATCCACGAAAACGGATTCTGGTAAAACCCGAAGCCCCCAATGCCATCAAATTCGAACGCTTTATCTTCGACCTCATTCTACACGCAAAAAATGCGATGGTCATCGAAGTGGAGGAGAGCGATCAATTCGCGCCTTTGAAGAACGCCCCCGGCGCGGAACGCGATACCCCCCAATACGTGCAGGATCAGTTGGTGGCCAAATATCGACGCATGCTTCGCGAGAGTGGGTGCGAAATCGTGGGCGAACCCGCAGTCGAGATCGATTCCCTCTTCGCCCTCGATTCATGGGAGCTATCACAAAAGTTGCGTCAAGGGATCAAGATCGCAGAGCCGACCTACTTTTCGCCGGATGGTCCAGTTCTGGTGAAGCACGGCGGCGACGATTCCTAGCCAAAACAGCCATTGAATGGAAGGCTCGCGAACCGGTAAAACGCAAGGATGAGGAGGGCTTGCAAAGGTTCTTAACCCTTGCGATCGCCGACGGTAGCTGGCTTCTCTGGCCTCGTCAAGTCAAGGCCGGCTTCGGATGCTACGGCGCAAAGTCCGCCTGATTGCATGATGTGCGCGGCATAGATTGCGAGGCGTTTTATCCTGTCACCACACGATGCTGAGCCAAGCAAACAACCTGGCGCGGTAGAACCAACACGCGGGGGACTCGAGACGATGTTGCACGCCGTGATTCTGGCAGGTGGAACGGGAACGCGACTTTGGCCGGAGAGCCGGTCGGCCAAGCCCAAGCAATTGCTGACCGTGCGGGGCAACCAAACGCTGATTCAAACCGCCGTCGATCGGCTGGGCGATCTGGTCCCCCTGGATCGGATTCTGATTTCCACGACGCGCGAGTTGGCGGGACGATTGCACGAGTCGTTGTCGTTCCTTCCCCGCGACGCATTCGTGTGCGAACCGTACCCTCGGAACACGGCACCCTGTATCGGGCTGGCGGCCGTTTTGCTTCTGCGCCGCGACCCCGAGGCCACCATGATCGTGATGCCCGCCGACCACATCATCGAGCCGCCGGAACGCTTTCGCCATGCCCTGCGCGTGGCGAGTACCCTGGTCGCTGAAGACCCTGACCGGCTTCTGACCTTTGGAATCGTACCCAGCTATCCCTCTCCCTCGTTCGGATATCTCCAGCGAGGTCAAGCCATCCTGTCGCGAGTGCTGGTGGATTTCGAGAACGCGCCGCGGATTTTCCGCGTGGTCGGTTTTCGCGAGAAACCATCGCCCGAGACCGCCCAAGAATACGTTGCGTCGGACAATTTTCTTTGGAACTCCGGGATTTTCGTGTGGCGAGCCGATACGATCTTACAGGCCCTGCGGAAGTACCGCCCGAACGTTTACGAACGACTGCAATGCATCGCGGCCGCCGCCGATTCCCCCCAATTCCCGGAGATTCTGGAACACCAGTTTCAAGCCATCGAGAAAATCTCCATTGACTATGCCGTCATGGAAAAGGCCGACAACGTCCTCCTCATCGAGGCCGATTTTTTGTGGGACGATGTCGGCGGCTGGCGGGCCATGGAGCGTCTGCACCCCCGTGATTCCCATGACAATACAATCGCCGCGAACAAGACCGTCCTCATCGAAGCCAGCGGTAACATCGTGCGCTGCCGTGATCCGAGCCACCTTATCGCCGTTTTCGGAACACACGATTTGGTCGTTGTGGTTACTCCCGACGCCACGTTGGTCGCAGACAAACGGCGGGAAGAGGATATCCGCAAAATCCTTGCGGAATTAGAGAAATTGGGATGGAAGGAATACCTTTAGCCGTCTAAAGTAATCTCCTGCTTTCTCCCGTGGGATTCCCACGGCGGCATCCAGCATACCGAACGGGTGGCCAGGCATGGATTTTCGCGTACAGCTCGACGTCTTTCGCGGGCCCCTGGATCTTTTGCTCTACCTTGTTCGAAGGAACGAGCTGGAAGTCACAGAAATCTCCGTGAGCCGGATCGCCGAGCAATTCCTCGAATTCCTCGACTCCGGTGTACCTCTGGACGTCGATACGGCAGCCGAATTCCTGGCCATGGCCGGTTGGTTGGCTGAAATCAAGTCTCACGAAGTCCTGCCGCGCCAAGAATCGGCGATTGCCGAGACGGAAGAGCCTATCCGCGACGAACTGGTGCGACGGCTCCTCGAATACAAGAAGTATCGCGACGCGGCATACGAACTCGAGGAGAAAGCGCGGGCCTGGCAGCAAACGTTTCGACGCCTGACGGACGATTTGGGGAGTGCCGATCGCGACCCCGCCGAGGAGCCTCTCCAAGACGTACAACTCTGGGACCTCGTCAACGCCTTCGTGCGCGTTGTCAAAGAACTGGACCTGACCTCTCCCCCGGCCATTCTTTACGACGACACACCGATCCGCGTTTTCATGGAGCGGATTTATCTCCGCTTGCAACGGGAGCGGCACATCGCCTTCAGTCGGCTGTTTGAGAAAGGCATGCACAAATCCACGCTCATCGGCATCTTTCTCGCGTGCCTGGAACTGGTCCGGCACGGGCAAGTACGTATCGAACAGCGAGAACTCTTCGGCGAAATCCATCTGCATTTGCCAGAACATGCCCCGACGGAGGCCTCTTGGGAGGACGTTTCGGATTACCAATCCGGAACGCATCCTGCCCCGACGGGAAACGCAGACCAAGTGCAACCACCGATGGAGACGCCGACCGAGCCTCTCGACACGAGCGAGGAGGGATCCCGGAACTGCTGAGGAGTCATCCCGGAACCGCCAAGAGATCATCCTGGAACGGGCAAGGGGTGATCTTGGAACCGGCAAGTGCTCTTGGAATCGGCAAGTGCTGCTGGAACCGCTGAAAGCCTTGTTGATGCCGATCTGCTTCCGGTCAACGGTTTCCAACCGCTTTGGGCGTTGCCGGATTTCCTTCGTCGCACTGACGGTGCGAATCGGGATTGAGCTGTGCGTGATGCCAATCGAGCCGAAGGCATTCCGCGCCCCCACTGGCCCCCCCGTCCCCGCAGATTGAATGTCCGGACAGATTTTTTGAAAAATGTTGGGCCGTTTTGTACCCGTTCAAGGGTGGCATAACGAGGAAAACGCGGTATTTTTACGAGCCGTGTGGCCAAACAGCCCTGCTCGTAGACGCCGATCGCCCAAGGGGGCCGTAACATGTTGTAGTCGACAAGATCTTGTGGTCGATACGGCGTGACACCCCGAATGTTGCGTGAACGGTCACGCCATTTCTCGACGGTATGGACTTCCGCGATGTCGCGTGATTAAATGAGGGTGTCCGGGAATTAGATTCCGCAGATTACCCAGATTCTCAACCGCACAGATACGCGAAACCGTGCGGCCAAATGTCAGAACACCATTGAAAACAAGAGGTTACGACTGTCAAATTCCCGGACACCCTCGATTCAATAATTGACGATAAGTCCTGCTCGGTTGGCCTTCGTCTCGTTGGGAGACGCCCGCGCATTTTCACCTTCCACAGGGGAGACCTCTATGAGTGCTCGATCCAACACCAGTCGGCGGAATTTCTTGAAGACGTAACCGTTCACGGGGGGTAGTCGTTCACAGGGATTCTCCTCACTGTAAAACGGCTTGCCCTTCTGTCATTTCGAGCGAAGCGAGAAATCTTCTTGACAGGGGTTAAGATTTCCCCTCGCTGGCGCTCGTCGAAATGACATTCCGTTCCACACTCAAGGAACTTCGAGAACCTCTGAACAACCCTGGGAAGCGTTCGAACGCCCTCCGTTGTTTCACAGATGTTTTCCATTATAGCTTAGCCGTGAACGGTTAC
>DYLS01000060.1 GCA_020721965.1 Blastopirellula marina
GTAGCTTGCGCCAGCACAGTTCGATCGGAGCTGAACGGTTTGAGCTAGGCTGGACGGTTTGAGCTAGGCTGGACAGTTTGAGCTAGACTGGACAGTTTGAGCTAGACTGGACAGTTTGAGCTAGACTGGACAGTTTGAGCTAGACTGGACAGTTCGAGTTGAGTCGGATTGCTCAAGCTGACTTGAGCGACCGAAAGCAGCATGGAGCGACCAGTTTTCGACATGATGTGGAACGATCAAGAAAAGGCACAGTTGCGGGAGTGGGACCGGACGGTCTATTGGCACGCCTTCACCCAAATGGCGGAATACGATCCCTTCATCATCGAGCGGGCTGAGGGGTGCCGCCTCTGGGATATAGATGGTCGCGAATACATCGACGGCGTGGCTAGCCTTTGGTGCAACGTGCACGGCCATCGCCATCCGATTCTGGACGCAGCAGTGCGTGAGCAGCTCGGGAAGGTCACGCATGTCACTTCCCTGGGTTGCTCCAACCCCACGAGCATCTTGCTTGCGAAACGGTTGGTCGATCTGGCCCCAGCCGGATTGCGTCACGTGTTTTTTTCCGATAGCGGGGCTACCGCCGTGGAGGTCGCGATCAAGCTCGCCTTCCAATATTGGAGGCAATGCAGCGACCCACGACCGGACAAGACGCTTTATGCCGCCCTGGGCGACGCCTATCACGGAGACACGATCGGGGCTATCAGCGTTGGGGGCGTGGATCGGTTCAACGCGGTCTTTCAACCGCTGCTCTTCGAGGTCCGCAGGCTTCCGTGCCCGGACACATATCGCGCCCCCCCAGGTTTGGCCGACGAGGCCCTGACCGATTACTATCTGTCGCAGGCCGAGCAGCTTTTCCGCCGGGAGGGCCACCGCATCGCGGCCCTTATCGGGGAGCCTTTGATGCAATGCGCGGCCGGCATGGTCGCGCACCCCCCAGGCTACTTGCGCGGAATCCGCGAATTGACGCGCAAACACGAAATCTTGCTGATTGCCGATGAGGTGGCGGTGGGCTTCGGCCGAACAGGCACCATGTTCGCCTGCCAACAGGAGGAGGTCTCTCCGGATTTTCTATGCTTGGGCAAAGGAATCACCGGAGGCTATTTGCCTGTTGCCGCGACCCTCACCACGGATACGGTATACGAGGCATTCCTCGGGGAATATGCCTCGCTGCGGACCTTTTTTCACGGTCATACATACGGCGGCAATCCCCTCGGCTGTGCCGTTGCTCTTGCCAATTTAGAGGTATTCCAGAAGGAAAAGACACTGGAAAAACTGCCCAGCAAGATATCCCATTTGCAACGCCGTTTGCAAAAGATCGCGGAGCGGCCTCACGTGGGGAGCGTGCGACAGCGGGGGCTGATTGCGGGCGTGGAACTGGTCCGCGATCGGGCCACGAAGGAGCCTTTTCCCTGGACCGAGCGCCGCGGTTGGAAAGTATGCCAAATTGCCAGGGAATGCGGCGTCTTTCTACGACCATTGGGTGATGTCGTCGTCATCTTCCCACCGCTGGCGGTGTCCCTCGAAGAACTGGATCGCATCTGTGACGCCGTGGAGACCGGCATCCGCCGCGTTACCGAAGAACCTGTATAGTGGAAAGAGACTGGACAGCGAGAAGAAACTGGATGGGGAGAAAAAACGGCATCGTGGGCTGTCACCAACCGGCCGGGTGCAGGTAGCGGATAGTTGCCTGGGGTTTGCGGTCCTGCCCAGGCGGCGGGTCGCGGTGCTGCGGAGCCTGATCCGACCTCCGCTTGGCCCGACTCACGCCGCACGCACGTTCTGGCAGTCACTGGGGTTCGGGGCTTTCGCTTCATCGAACACACGAGGGGGGGTCTTCCAGCGGCGATGAATCCACCAGTATTGCTCGGGGGCTGAGCGGATGATCGCCTCCAAATGAGACGTGTACCACCGGGTAATGTGCTCCACGGCCACGCGGGGGTTACGATCCGTGATGTCACGGGGATCCAGCAGGGCCTCCAGCCCCATTTCGAACCTCATAGGCTCGTCCACTCGCTTGACGTACACTACCGCCATGGGGGCGTCGTACTCCAACGAGAGCAGCGCCAACGCCTTGAAGGTGGACGCCGGACGGCCGAAAAACGGCACAAAACAGCCTTTTCGGCCGGCATCCTGGTCCGCTAATAGGGCCAGCGTTCCACCGCGCTCCAGCGTTTCCTCGATTTGCCGATGACCGCCGTTTTTGGGAATGATGAACTGGCCGGTCGCTCCCCGAAAGCGGTTCAGAAATCGATCCAAAAAGCGGTTATCCAAGGTCCGCGCCACGGTATGCGTCGGAAATCCCAACATGCCTAACAGGTAGCCGCCAATCTCAAAATTGCCGAAGTGTCCAGTGACAAGGATGACAGGCCGGTCCTCCAGCAATAGCTTGACCAAAGGCCTCACTCGCCGAACTCGTATGAATCGCCGCCAGTTCGTCTCGTGAATTTCGCGCGAGGCATGTACGATCTCGACCACCATGAGAAAGAGGTGTTCCCACATGCGGCGGATGGTCTGCGCCACGGCCTGGGGGGAAAGGTCCGGAAACGCTGTGGCCAGGTTCTCCTCTGCCACACGCCGCCGGACCCGTAGCACGTCGGCAAACAGCCTCCCTAACCCCTTGGCCAGCGGTACAAGGATCGCCAGGGGCAGCGACAGGACGATCGCGATCAAGGCCCGAACGGCCAGGTACACCAAGTAGTCAACAACCGTCCGCAAGAGGCGCACGGCGAATCCTCCGTGAACTCGGGGGGGCACCCATCCCATGGCCCAATATCGCGCCACTGCGCTTACCCAGCATAACCGTTGACGGATCAGGCGGGCAAGGGCGTTTCGGCAAGTCCCAGTAGCAAACGCTTGCGGCTCACACGTCGCAGATTCGAATCGCCTTTTCCAGAGATTCCAAGGGGTTTGGATTCTCGGGGATGAACTCTTGCCCTACGAAGCCCTTATAACCCGTTTCCACAATCGCCCGCATGACGGCGGGATAGTAAATCTCCTGGGTCTCGTCGATTTCGTGGCGGCCGGGATTGCCCCCGGTGTGGAAATGGGCAATGTATTGAATGTTATCACGAATGGTGCGTATCAGATCGCCCTCCATGATCTGCATGTGGTAAATGTCATAGAGGAGTTTGAAGTTTTCGGAGCCGATGGCCTTGCAGAGCTTGGCCCCCCAAATCGTGTGGTCACACATGTAGCCGGGGTGATTGACCTTGCTGTTCAGGAGTTCCATGACCAGCACCACCTTGTGTTTTTCCGCGAGCGGCAGAACGCGCTTCAATCCTACCACGCAGTTTTCCAAGCCTTGCTCGTCGTCCAGCTCCGGCTCGCGATTCCCGGAAAAGCAGATGAGGTTGGTGAACCCCGCCTCCGCTACCAGGGAGATCATCTTCTCGTATTGGGCTACCAGTTCATCATGGTTCTCAAGCTTGTTGAATCCCTTGGGGATACTGGTTCCCGACGAACACATAGCACACGTCAGACCATACTTACGAACGGTGGGCCAATCGTTCGGTCCGAGCAGCTCGACCGATTCGATTCCGATCTTCTTGCTGAATTCGCAAAGCTCGTCGAGTGGAATCTTGCCGTAGCACCAACGGCAGACGGATTGCCGGATGTTGCCCTTCAGCGCCGCGTTTGTATCCTCGCCCATAGCGGTCCGGATACCGCGTACTCCCGCCGCTGCCGCCACACCGGCGGCCACAGCTCCCATTGCCAAACGCCGCGAAACCGTGTTTTCCATGTGTTGCACTCCTCTAATCTCTGCTGGGTCTAGCTCGTCTGCTGGGTCTAACTCATCTGGCGAGTTACAGTCCACACACGGTTTTGGCACCGCGTAGAGCAGCACGCCCCCTCACGAAGGCACGTTCCCGCCGTGGTGTCGCGTGCCTGCGATCCCGGAGCCGCGCATCCGCAGGCCAAACGCGAGATCGTATAGCGCCATTCTACCGATATGTTAGCGATACGCGAGCCACAACGCGACACAATCAGGCGGAACCAACGATGTAATCTGGATGTGCCGAGGATTTTGGCTTTCCTTGTCTTATCTATTTACCCTATTTTCTATTCCTGTACAGCCCGCGAACACTGAGGATTTTAGAACATTTTTGATAAGTGCATGAAATCCGACGACTGAACAAGCCCCATCGCGCAACAGCGTCGAAGGGGGGCGATTAGGCAAAGTTTTACGATTACATTGACGATAACTGCTTAGAGACCTGAATGCCCGGTTGTAGTGACAGAACGTCATCTCGCTCGGAACTGCCATGCGGTCGCTAGCTCCCGACGACTTTCCCCGACTGATCCAGGCCATTCGCGAGAATTCCGCCGAGGTTGCCGAGGCATTTCTTCGCGGAACGGACCTGACCGTCCGCATTGAGGAAGGAGGATTGCAGGTCGCAGAGGCCCGTGAAAAACCGTCACTCGAAGGAAGCGGTCTGGAAATCCGTTTGAGCGACGATCCAAGCGGGGCCGGAATTGTCATCTGGGCGACGCTCCCATCGGAAACGCGGCCTGGCTGGTTGCAGGCCCCCGACGCGACGGGCGAGTCGCGGCTCGCCACGCTGGCTCAGGAGCTAGCCGTTTTACTGTTGCCCGACGACTGCGCGACCGAGAAACAGGCAGTCCGATTTCACGCAGAACTTGCATCCGCCGCATCGCTTATTGGCTTGCATGAGACGACGCGGATTTTGGAGATTCCGGTCGAAATTGCGCTGCATGGGGCAAACTCCACTACAACGTGGTATCTGATCGCCCCCGTCACGCTTTTGTCGGCTGAAGACGAAGCCGGCAAAGATGCCGGACATTCCGGCGCAACGCGTCCCCCAGAGCAGACCGCGAAAAAGCCCGCGTCCAAAAGCGGTGCTGCCGCGATCTCGCCCGAACCCGTCCCCGCACCGGGGGCATCATCTAGTCCAGAGGCTGTGAAGTCTCAGCTCCCGCCTTCAGGCCGGGCGGACGAGGTCAAGCCGCGTCCACGATCCGTTCGGGATTTGCCCATCATCACACGGAGTTTGCTTCGTATCCGCGTGCCCGTCCAGGTGACTCTGGCTGAGACGCGCCGTCCGGTGAGCGAAGTCCTACAATTCGCCCCAGGCGTCATCATCCAGTTCAGCAAGCCGTGCGACGAACCCCTGGAATTGCAAGTCAACGGCCGAACGATTGCCGTGGGCGAGGCCGTCAAGGTGGGAGACAAATTCGGCCTGCGGATCACGAAGATGACGCCGCCTGCTGAACGCTACGTTCGGTTGGTCCCGCCCTCTAAAGCCAAAACCCAACCGATACGCCCCGTGTAATCTTGGGTTTGTAATCTTGGCTTTTTGCGGAACACCTTGGGGGCTTTTCCTGCTCGAACCACCAAAAGTCGGCTGTTGTAAACTCTGCATCGACAAACGTGTCACCGCTGGGGCCTTGGTTCGCCAGGCGGCTGGCCTCCACCCTTCACAATGCGATAACGCGATTTCGCTCTCCGCCTTTCAACAGGGACGCTGTTCCCCAGAGGCGACGTTCGCCTACCCCGAACACGATTGTCGGGATAGGATACAAAGACGTGAACCGATGGCGACCCGCCTTAATGTACCCTATACAGTTAGGGTGTAGCTTTAGTCGGGAACTACCTATTGGTGGGGTTTACCTGCTGGTTGGGGGGATTCCTGCTGGTGGGGGGTACCTGTGGGTGGCCAGCGACAGTTCGCGTAGTACCGTGGATACTCGCTGCGAGACTCCAGAAGATGGTTCGGCGATTCGGGAGACAGCCATTCCTGCTTTCCAATCGCTCGCCATCAGCCATGCTGCGGAGCATCGAATCATCGAATCGCTCCGCGAGGCGGGCAGCCTTGCCGCCTCGTTGGTGGCCGATAACCGTGGTCGTGTGATCGGGTACATCGCCTGTTCACCCGTGAGCATCTCCGATGGCACGAACGGCTGGCATGACTAGGGACCGGGTTCCGTGCTTCCCGAATACCAGCGACAAGGGATCGGCAAGCCGCTCGCGGAGTCGGGGTTGAATCGCCTCCGCCAGATGGATGCCCGGGGTTGCTGCCTGGTGGACCATCCAGACTATCATGGAAGGTTTGGTTTTACGAACCCCCTGCGGTTGGCCGTTGAGGGGATGCCTCGGGATGTGTTTTTCGCGATGGCCCTCGACGGTTGAATGCCAGAGGGATTCGTGACATTCCATGCGGCGTTTCGACAGGTGTACTCGGAGTAACTCATTGCCGTCCCAATATGGCAACCCGAACGGCGTCGCTTGAAAGACGATCTTGCTTTTTCATGACGAGGTGATTTGGCTGCTATGACCGAAAACCGTCCTACTGACGCCTTTGGCTCTCGTGCGGAATTGGATACACGTGCAGGGAAGGTCGGCATCTATCGGCTGCGTCGATTGGAAGAATTGGGCCTGACCTTATTGGAGCGACTGCCCTTTTCGATTCGCGTATTGCTCGAGTCGGTGCTGCGGCATTGTGATGGGCTGAGCGTTACCGAAGACGACGTCCGCACATTGGCCAGTTGGGCCGACTCGCGCGGAAAGGACAGCGGAAAGGACAGCAGAGACTTCCCTTTCCGACCGGCCCGCGTGCTGCTCCAAGACTTTACCGGGGTGCCGACAATCGTGGACTTGGCGGCCATGCGATCGGCGGTGGCGAGACTGGGCGGAGACCCCAAGCGGATCAATCCCTTGATTCCGGCCGACCTGGTAATCGATCACTCCGTGCAGGTCGACTTCTTTGGCAACACCGAGGCATTGCGACGCAACGTCGAGCTGGAGTTCCACCGCAATCGCGAACGCTACGAGTTCCTCCGTTGGGGGCAAGAGAGCTTCGACAACCTGCGAGTGGTGCCACCCTCCGTGGGCATCATCCACCAAGTGAATCTGGAATACCTTGCCCAATGCGTCTTCGTGGGGAAGGATGCCCTCGGTCCGATCATTTATCCCGACACCCTCGTCGGCACCGACAGCCACACCACCATGATCAACGCGTTGGGTGTGTTGGGCTGGGGCGTTGGGGGCATCGAGGCCGAAGCCGCCATGCTGGATCAACCGCTCTCCATGCCCCTACCCGAGGTCATCGCCCTCGAACTGCACGGTTCGTTGCGGCCAGGGGTCACGGCCACGGACCTGGTCTTGAGTGTTACCGAGCTGTTGCGGCGGGAGGGCGTGGTCGGCAAGTTTGTCGAGTATTGCGGCGAGGGAGCGGCGCGCATGCCGGTGGTGGATCGCGCTGTTCTGGCCAACATGGCCCCCGAATACGGCGCGACCATGGGTTTCTTCCCGATCGACGCACAAACTCTGGAATACCTGCGTCTCACCGGCCGCGATGAGGCCCACGTGTCGATGGTGGAACAGTATTGCAAGGAACAAGGGCTGTTCCGGGACGGTGACAGTCCTGTGCCCGAATATACCAAAGTATTGCAGCTCGATCTGGGGTCGGTCGAACCGTGCCTGGCCGGACCGAAGCGACCGCAGGATCGCGTGCCCTTGAGTGAGATCAAGACGCGATTTCGGTCAGCCCTTACCCAGGCCACTCAAAGCCGCGGTTTTGGTCTGTCCCAGGCGGATACGGCAAGGAGTGCGGTCGTTGCCGCCGATGGCACACAACATGAATTACGCCATGGCGCGGTGGTCCTGGCGGCAATCACCAGTTGCACGAATACCAGCAACCCCACGTTGATGGTGATGGCGGGGATCTTGGCGAAAAAGGCATGGACTCGCGGCCTGCGCGTGCCCCCTTATGTGAAGACCAGTCTGGCGCCTGGCTCACGGGTGGTGAATCGCTATCTCGCGGCAGCGGGATTGGAGGGCGCGCTGGCCGCCCTGGGGTTCGCCACGGTGGGCTACGGGTGCACGACATGCATCGGAAACAGTGGTCCCCTCCCCGAGCCGGTAGCTCAGGCCATCCGCGAGGGCGAGCTTGTAGCCGCCGCCGTTTTGAGCGGCAACCGGAACTTTGAAGGGCGTATCAATCCGCTTGTCAAGGCGAACTACCTCGCGTCGCCCCCGCTCGTGGTTGCCTTCGCTCTAGCCGGCACGGTAGATATAGATCTGGCCACCGAACCGTTGGGCCAGGATGCCGCAGGGCGTCAGGTATTCCTCCGCGACATCTGGCCCAGCGAGAAAGAGACCGCCGCCGTATTAGGACAGGCGATGTCGGCCGAGGTCTTTCGCCAATGCTACTGCGAGGTCTTTTCCGGCAACCCGATGTGGAATGCGCTGCCGCTCAAGAAGAGTGATCTCTTCGCTTGGTCGTCGGAGAGCACGTATATTCACGAGCCGCCGTTCTTTGCCGAACTTACCTTGGAACCGCAGCCCCCGCAGCCCATTCGCGATGCCCGGGTGCTGTTGGCATTGGGAGACTCGGTAACCACGGACCATATTTCTCCGGCGGGCAACATTGCCAAGGATAGCCCTGCGGGTCGCTACCTCATCAGCCGCGGCGTTTCCCCGGAGGAGTTCAACAGCTATGGGGCGCGGCGGGGGAACGATGAGGTGATGGTCCGGGGTACGTTCGCCAACATCCGCTTGCGCAACCTGCTCTTGCCCGGCACGGAAGGCGGAGTCACCAAGTTTGTCCCAACCGGCGAAACGCTCGCGGTATACGATGCCGCCGTCCGCTACCGGCAACAGGGTACTCCCATGGTTGTCCTGGCAGGGGCCGAATACGGTACGGGTAGCAGTCGAGATTGGGCCGCCAAGGGAACCGCCCTGCTCGGTATTCGTGCGGTTCTGGCGCAAAGTTTCGAGCGCATTCACCGCAGCAACCTGGTCGGCATGGGCGTTCTGCCGTTGCAATTCTTGGAAGGAACTACCTGGCAAGCTTTGGGGCTACAAGGCGATGAGGTCTTTCACATCCCGCTAGCAATGGATGACCTGCGCCCGCGTTGTCAAGTCATCGTCGAAGCCGTCTCTGCGGAGCGTGGCGTCAAGCGATTCCCCATGCAGGTGCGCGTTGATACGCCGGTTGAGGTTGAATATTACCGGCACGGGGGCGTCCTGCCCATGGTCATTCGCAAATTGCTCCAGTAATCGGCAAGCATTGGCAAAAATCGGTGAAAATCGGCAAATCGCCACGTCAATCGACGGGGGCGGAGGGACCATCGAACGGGTGCGGCGTGGAGCCGGAAATCTTCTCGTTCGGGCGACGGGCGCGCGTGTTGGACGGGAAGTGCGGGGCCGGTGGCGGCGATTCAGCACGGTCGAGTCTCAAGCCGGGCGTCAGTTGCCGCACGCCCGATTCACTGACGGTAACCACGAAGTCGCATGTGGAGAGCAGGGAAGCCACAGCGGCGCTGCCGGCGGCGGATTGCAAGGCCCCGGGGCGTAGTTCGTACACGAGCGACCCCTCCAAAACGCCGCCCACCCTTTCCGAGATGCAGAGCAAGCCGATTCGATCGGGACGCCATTCAGGTGGCCAGCCCTCCAGCTTCAACCATGTACAGGCGAAATTGCGGCAAATCGTGGGGCGAGAGGGGTAGATAGCACAGCCGCAGTCTGCCAGCGACGGGCAGGGCGTGCCTGCCGGTTTCTCTATCACGCTAACCTGCCCCGCCGGGATGGGGAGCCGGACACAACAAGCACTGCACTCGCCGCATTGTCGCTCGGCAGGCTCCTGATGCGCTAAGCTTCGCTGTGTTTTTTCGGCACGATCCATCGTTGAACGCGTGACACCCCAGGGCGCATCCCATCTGAATACTACCGCGTGAAGTCCACTTGATCGCAGGATATACGCAGCATGGATTGCGAAGCGTTATGTCCCGTCACCACACACAAGCCGTCGCCCCCAGCAAACAACCTTGCGCGTTAGTACAGCGACTCCGGCAATCGTAGTTATTCCTCCTACAATCAGCAAGATCGAA
This sequence comes from Blastopirellula marina, assembly GCA_020721965.1. Classification (GTDB taxonomy): domain Bacteria; phylum Planctomycetota; class Planctomycetia; order Pirellulales; family Thermoguttaceae; genus Thermogutta. Next base: position 9,850 of record DYLS01000060.1, read on the forward strand.
TTGCACGATCGATTTGTTGCGTCGAACCGACAGGCGACGCTCCGCGGAGCCATGCTGGTATCCAGGTCGTTCTTGAAAGAGTAGGATTACTGAGACTCATTACTGCACTTTTGCAAATTGGGTTCACAAGCTCCGCTCTTTCCTCGCGGGATTGAAGAAGGAGGGAAGTTTACCGCGAAAGCAACCTTCCTTGTTTTTCTGAATTACCCAGAGTCACAGTTTATCGCCCGTTCCCAGCGGAGGAGCGAGCAGCTTGCAAAAGTCCAGTCGTTACCATGAAAGTTGTTGCCTCCGCTGCATGGTTCACCCTCCCCGTGCGGGGTAATATCCGCCACCCGTCTTGCCATGACTCTGCTGGCGACGAGAAGAAAATCGATTGGCCAAAATTTGCTTAACGCGAAACATAAGCTAGTCTTCATATTGAGCAAACAGCTTTTCGCGCCTGTCTCGTCCCGGTCGGTTCGCCTGTCTCGTCTGCTTGAGGGAGCCTGGTATGGCAAGTCGCATTCGCTCACGCATGTCGTCCTGTTTGGGCGGCAAAGGGAACAAGGAACGCCGTGGCGCCATCCTTGTGCTGACGGCCCTGTTCATGGTCTTCCTGATTGGCCTGCTGGCCTTCAGCGTGGACTTGGGCTACATGATGACCGTCCGCTCGGAATTGAAACGGGCAACGGATGCGGCAGCCTTGGCGGGAGCTGGGGGACTTACCGACGGAACCGCAGCAGCGGAGTTGCGGGCCTTCGAATTTCTCGCGCGGAATCCGGTCGCCAACCGTAACATCCTGGTGGATGCCGACTGGCAGGATCATCTGGACGAACTGCTGGCACAAAACCGTGAGAACTTCGAGGTACATTTCGGCGAGTGGAACTCCGAGACCCGCAGCTTCTCGGAGTCTGCTCTCAATCCCTCGGCGATTCGGGTCGTCGCTAGGCAAAATAATGCGCCGCTCTTCTTCGGGCGTGTGTTCGGCCACGATTCCTTCAGCCTCCAGGCAGAGTCGATCGCCAGGTATCAACCTCGGGATATCGTCCTAGTGTTGGATTACTCCGCTTCCATGAACGATGACAGTGAACTCCGCCGCATCTGGGAATTCGGCGAAGGATCTCGCAGCATGGTAGAGAGCAATTTACTGCAAATCTACCAGGAGCTTGGCTCGCCGACGTACGGCTCGCTCCAATTCACACCCCAATACTACACCCAGACCGGCAAGGCCCCAACGCAACCGTGCCAACCTCAGATCGTCGTCACATTCCGGGGCGACGACGTTTACGTAACGTCTACTAAAGACCTTTCCAACGTGGTGCTCCAATTTTCCGACGGCAGAAAACAAAAGTTCGACGGATTAAGCGGCAAGACGGGTACCTTTAAGGGAACGGGCAGCTACGCCGGCAAACGCATCGATCGTTGTTGGGTCAAATCGGGCTGCAACGCCAGCGGGGAAGGCCCCGGCTATGGCGAGCGGTTCGAGGATACCACGGCCAACATCAAGGCCTATTTTGGCTTGAACAATGTCCCGTATCCCTATCGCTCGGCAAGTTGGGACAGCTACATTTCTTACATAAAAAGCAGCTTCTACATAAAGAAAACTGGATATGCAAAGAAGTATGGTTTTCTGACCTTGATCAACTATTGGCTGGAGCAGAAACCTCGCTACCAGGAAACGTCGAGCCTATGGATGGTAAGTGAGCAGCCCGTACACCAGCTCAAAGAGGCGACGCGGATGTTCTTCGACTACATCCAAGAGGTGCCGACCAATGACCGCATCGCGCTGGTCATCTACAATTCGCCCAATCAGACGGCTCTCATTGAGCACCATCTGACCGACAACTTTTCGACGGTGCTAGATACCGTGCGTCGGCGCCAGGCCGGCCATTACGACCATATGACGAACATTGGGGCCGGGCTGCAATATGGAATTGACGAACTGCTGCAAAACGGCCGCGAAGGGGCCTTCAAGATGATCGTGCTCATGACGGACGGCGTGGCCAATCGACCCAATAACTCGTCCACGGCTCGTGCCTTTGCACTCCAGCAAGCGCAACGTGCCGCGGAACATCACTTACCGATCTTCACAATCGGGGTGGGCATGGAAGCGGATGCCGATTTGCTGGTCCAAATGGCCGAGATGTCTCGAGGGAAATATTTCATCGTCCAAGGAGGCGAGTACATCGTGGACTACCAGGCGGACCTGGTTCAAAAATTCCGTGAAATCGCGGACCATCGGCCGCTGGTCCTCGTCAAATGACCTTTGACGGCTCGTGATACACTGCAATGGCGAACTTGGCGGAGTGACATGGTTGGGCGGCAGTGATACAGCCTGACCTCACCCGGGGTTGCCTTGGCGACAGGCGCGGACCTCCGTTGAATCCGGCTGCGGTGGCCGGTTTTCGGCGGAGGTTTTCCGCTTGGTACTACAGCGCAAGGTTGTTTGCTTGGCTCCACATCTTGGGGTGGTGACGCAGAACGGCTCGCCATCCATGCTCCGCACATCATGCCATCAGGCGGGCTTTGCGCTGTAATATTAGGGCCACGTTTTGTTCCCTCTCCTTATTTCTCGCCGCGCTCACCTGAATCCGACCCGCCCCATTTTGGTCGGCGTCTAGCGCCCTGCCTTCCTGGATCACTCGGCATCACCAACATCTTGTCGGATCTCGCTAACCCGAGGCGTTGCGTGTGAATGGAATCGTCCCATACAATCGGGAGCTATGCACGGCTTCAACCGCCGGCGATGAGGGAGCAAGTCTTCTATTTCGAGGGGAGGCCCTGCGCGCCCATGTTCACATCCGCACAGGCGTTTATGCATTTTGAGACGCGAATCTCGGGAAACGCTCCGCCTAAACTCGGCGGGATGTTTGCGAAGGCCCTTGCTTGCACGCTATTGATCATCGCCGGGCCGACATTTACCGCGCATTCCCAAGAGAAGAAGCCCATCGTCATCCAAACCGCAGCTGGCGTCCCCGCCTCGATCGGGATTCCGGAGTCGGGCTTGGCCGGCGCATTCGAGGTCTTGTCGGAAGCTGACGAAACCGTTTGCGGCTTGGCGGAAGTAGCCCCTGGTCCAGACGAGTTGGGACGAGTTCGTGAATCCGCCCAGCTGATCGTCGTTCCTCGCGTTTATGACGCGAAAGATGCCCCACCCTTGGAAGCATCCGCGACGTTTCGTCTGGGCAAACGGGTAGAGCCTGGGACCAAACCGACGTTGGAGTGGCAGGAAGTCTCGCCCGCCAAGCTTAAACTGATGGAAGGCGGCAGCCCTGTGCTGGTGTACAACTTTGGCGTGATTACCCGCGACGATATCCCGGAAAGCGAGCCGCGGCGAAGCCGTTCTTGCTATGTGCATCCTTTGTACGGTGTGTCGGGCGAGATATTGACGGACGATTTTCCGAAGGATCATTACCATCATCATGGCGTATTCTGGACTTGGCCGCACGTGGTGATCGATGGGCAGGAATACAGCCTTTGGGAAGACAAAGGCGGGCTTCGCCAGAGGTTCGTCCGCTGGCTGTGTCGCGAGGCGGGAGCGACCGCCGCGGTGTTGGGGGTAGAAAACGGATGGTTCTTGGGCGATACCCAAGTGCTTACGGAGCGTGTGTGGTTGACCGTCTATCGGTCTGACGAGTCACGGCATATCGATGTCGATCTCTTCTTCCAGCCGCTGGGCCATGACATTACGCTCTGGGGGGCCGAGGGGAAGAGTTACGGCGGCTTGACCGTGCGCTTTCGCCCCCACCCCGGCGAACCACCGAAGATTACGGTCGCCGAGGGACTGACCACCGACGATTTGTACGAAAAGCCGCTGACTTGGGCCGACTTTTGCTCCCGGTTTGAGGAGCAACAGGCCTGGAGCGGGGCGGCCATCTTCATTTCGCCCAATCATCCGGATTATCCACCCACCTGGTTGACACGGCATTATGGCCCGTTGTGCGTGGGCTGGCCTGGAACGCGTTCCCAGACGCTCGCACAAGGCCAATCCGTCCACTTGCCGTACCGGCTGTGGATTCACCGGGGCTTTCCTTCGGCGGAGAGGATTCAGGCCGTGTACCGAGCATACTGCACGGCCGCCACGGGGGGACAGCCAGCGGCGGCGGGCGCCAAATGATCGCGGCAACTGCCACGGCCTCATTCCCTTCCACACGTGAAGAGGTACACTGACATGGACATGTTACGCTATCGTAATCGTTCCACACCGCATTGCGGCCGGAAGGCAATTTTCAGCTTCGCGAAATTGTTCTGCCTTCTTCTGCCAACCGCGAGCGTTGCCACCGTGGCGTGGGCCGATACCGGCTTGGATCCTCTCCCCTACAATCACCCCGGTTTGACCGTTGATTTGGGAGTGGGGCTTTGGGCCTGGCCCACACCTTACGATGTCAACCGGGACGGGCGGCCGGACCTGATCGTCTCGTGTCCCGACAAGCCCTCGAATGGTCTCTGGTATTTTGAGAACATGGGCACCCCTGCCGCGAATGGGGTACCGATCTTTCGCAAGGCCGTTTACCGTGGCCCCACACAGCGTTATGTCATGCCAAGTTACGTGGATGGCAACTTGCAGGTGCTTACACCCGGAAAGCGATATCCCGACTTCTTGAACAGCGGCCTGGCGTCCCCAGTTGTTCTGCCTATCGATACGGCGTTTTATCGACCGGTGGGAAGCCAACCCAAGGGGCCCCGGGTACGCCACATTCAGTGGCGATTGGTCGATTTTGACGGCGACGGCGATCAAGATGTAGCCGTTGCGATCGAGGATTGGAGCGACTACGGCTGGGATGATGCCTGGGATGCTGGTGGCCGCTGGAAAAACGGGCCCCTCCACGGGTTCATCTTCATTTTTCGCAACTTGGGTACCGACGGGGAGCCGCGTTTCGGCGATGCGGAGCAGTTGCAGGCGGCAGACACGCCGCTTGATGTCTTCGGTTGCCCTTCCCCGAATTTTATCGATTTCGATGGGGATGGGGATCTCGATTTGTTGTGCGGAGAGTTTTTGGATGGGTTGACGTATTTCGAAAACGTTGGAACACGGGAGGATCCCCGCTATGCTGGCGGTCAGCGATTGACGTTTCCCGACGGCACGCCGCTTCGCTTGGACCTGGAGATGATCGTGCCCATCGCGTTCGATTGGGACGGAGACGGCGACTACGATCTGGTAGTAGGCGAGGAAGACGGCCGGGTTTGCCTGCTGGAAAACATGGGCGGATTGGATGACGCGCGGAGGCCGAGGTTCGGATTTCCGCGCTATTTCGCCCAGGAGGCCGCGTTCGTCAAATGCGGGGCCTTGGCGACTCCCTCCGTCACGGACTGGGATGGCGACGGCGACGAAGACATTCTTTCGGGAAATACGGCCGGATATATCGAATTCTTCGAGAATCTGAGCGGTCCCGGTGTGGAAACGCCGCGCTGGGCGGCGTCCCAACGCCTCCATGCTGGTGATCGCGTGTTCCGCGTGATGGCCGGCAAAAACGGATCGGTCCAGGGACCGGCCGAGGCCAAGTGGGGCTACACCGTATTGTCCGTTGCCGATTGGGACGGAGATCAATTGCCGGACATCATTTTCAACTCCATCCTTGGCCGGGTGATGTGGCTGAAGAACCTGGGTCCGCGTGCCCGACCGAAGCTGGCCTCGCCGGAACCGATCCGGGTGGCCTGGCAGGGCGACCCGCCGAAGCCAGCCTGGGTCTGGTGGAATCCACAACCCCACGAGTTGGTCACCCAATGGCGGACCACTCCGGTTGCCGTCGATTGGACCGGCGACGGGCTGGTCGATCTGGTAATGCTGGACGTGGAAGGATATCTGGCGTTGTTCGAGCGGGCGCGGCGTGATGGGGAGTTGATCCTGCTTCCACCGCGGCGGGCCTTTTTCGGGACGAACCTCCAGGTAACCGATTCGCAGCATCGGGTACTCCGGCCCGGCACCGGACCGCTGCAATTGAATGCCGGTAAGGGCGGGGCCTCGGGACGACGCAAGATCTGCATCACCGATTGGGATGGCGACGGCAAGCTCGATCTGCTGGTCAATTCCGACAGTGCCAACTGGCTGCGTCAGATCCGGCACGAGGGGGACCAGTGGTTCTTCGAAGACATGGGACATCTCTCTTCCAAAAACGTCAAAGGGCACACCACCAGCCCCACGGTTGCGGATTTCAACCGGGACGGTCGTCCCGATTTACTCCTGGGGGCGGAAGACGGACGGCTATACCTGGGTCGCAACCCACGTTCGGGCAACGCACCGTAGCCAGTAGCGAAAGGGAATGTCACCCCAGCTACCCTTGTTCACACGAGACTGTTTGGTACTACAGCGGGACGTCCACCCGATCGCACGATGTGTGCAGCATGGATTGCGAATGGATGGCGAGCCGTTATGCCGTATCACCGCAAGTTGTCGAGCCATGCAAAGAACCTTGCGATGTAGGATTAGGCAAGAGGTTACAAAAGCGTGCCCGCGAAGGGTGCGGGAGTACGCCCGGACCCGCAAGCGGTGAAACTTCGTTGGCTCCCTCCGTGGAGCCGCGAGAGCGTACCCGCGTAAGCTGTGTGGGTACGCCAGACGCCACAAGAGTTGAAAACCACGGTAGCCCCGGACGATCTGACGGAAAAGCAACATGGACGCCCATTTCTACCTCATCGACTGGATTGTATTGATTGTCTATTTTGCGGCCATGGCGGTGCTGGGGTATGCCCTGCGAGGCAAGGCGCGATCCAGCGAGGGCTTCACGGCGGGGGACCGCTCCATGCCGGGTCTGCTGTGCGGACTCTCCATTTTCGCCACGTACTTGAGCAGCATCAGTTATCTCGCTTTGCCGGGCAAGAGCTTCGCCGCCAATTGGAATCCATTCGTCTTCTCCCTGGCCGTGCCGATCACAACCTGGATTGCGGTCCGTTGGTTTTTGCCCTACTACCGGCTCGCCGGTGAGGTCTCGGCCTACGCACTGTTGGAAAAGCGTTTCGGAACCTGGGCCAGGCTCTACGCCGCCACCTTTTACCTTCTCTTCCAGTTGGCCAGAACCGCGGTGGTGCTCTACTTGATGGCACTTCCCATGGCGGTCATCTTCGGCTGGGATATTCGGACCGTCATCGTGACGACGGGGGTGTGCGTGGTGGGCTACAGCCTGGTGGGCGGAATTCAGGCCGTGATCTGGGCGGACGCGATCCAGGCCGTGGTTCTCTTGGCCGGTGCGGTCTTCGCTCTGGCCGCCATTTGGTTCCATTTACCGCATGGACCGACGGAAATGCTGTCCCAAGCAGCCCGCGAGGGAAAGCTATCGCTGGGCGACATGAATCCCATGGTCGTTTCGCAGGCCACGTTTTGGGTGGTTCTCGCCTACGGGGTCGTGGAGAATCTGAAGAATTTCGGCATCGATCAAAGCTATATTCAGCGATACATCGCCGCCCGCAATGAACGGGAAGCCAAGGCCGGTTTGTGGCTCGGGGGACTGCTCTACCTGCCGGTGAGCGCGATCTTTTTCATGATCGGGACCTCGTTGTTCTACCTGTATCATTCCCGCCCAGGCGAGATTGCGGAAGTCCAGCGTATCGTCGCCCGTCAGCAATTGCTTCAGCAAGGCATTTTCCCGCCGGACCCCAGGGTGGTCTCCACAGGCCAAGACCGGGCTTATGAAGAGCGTTTGCAAGACCTGGCGGGGCGATTGGAATCCCAGGACATCGGGGATCGTGTCTTCCCGCACTTCATGGCAAAACATCTCCCGCCGGGGATCACGGGGCTGTTGATCGCTGCGGTGTTCGCCGCCGCGATGAGCACCATATCGACCTCGCTCAATTCGTCCGCGACGCTCGTGATGACCGATTTTTATCAACGCTTCGTCGAACCACGCGCCCCAGATCAGCGGCTGGTATTCGTGCTCCGGGCGGCCACGATCGTGTGGGGCGTGCTCGGCACTGCCGCGGCCTTGGCGCTCGTCCGCCTGACCGAAAGCGTCCTCGACATCTGGTGGACCCTTTCCAGCGTCTTGAGCGGCGGGATCGTAGGCTTGTTTCTGCTGGGCCGGATTAGCCACAGGGCGGACCGCCGTGACGGGATTGTGGCGGTCGCCGTGGGCCTGCTGGCTATCGCTTGGATGGTGCTTTCCACAAGCCATGGGTGGCCTACCGCTTGGAGCCGATTTCGCAGCCCGTTTCACGCATTCCTCGTAACGGTTATCGGCACAGTCATCATTCTCGCCGTGGGGAGTCTATCGACGGTCCTGCTTCGGCGCAGAGGAGCGTATCCGTCGGCCAATGAGGATTAACGACCACCGCTCCGATCTGGCAAGTGGGGCGCGGCGTCGATTGCGAACCAGGCGTGATCCGGCTCGCTGCCCCCCGGCTGCCACAACGGGTTCTTCAGCACGATGGACCTGACCCAATGGCACGGTCCGTGCCCTAAAACTTTTTCCGCAGGGCGAAACTAACAATGTGCCAGCCGGTACCATCGTCGATGAAGAGCATGCCTTGCGGGGCGAAGTATTTGGCCAAGACGTCAAACGGAGGAAGCTCGTTTTTTTCCATGGCCTCCAAGAGCGCTTTAGCTGGCGGACTGGACTCGGCGGCTTGACGCAAGGCATCGCGCCCTTCCGGACTACGGGCACTTTCATACAGGGCACGCAGCCCCTCCTCTGGTCGGGCGTAACCCATCAAGGTCACCTCATTGGAGCCTGCCAACTGCCGCACCTTCCCCAACGTCAGTTTGAATTCCAGGGATTCCCGAAGACCTTGATTGGGATTCTCCAGCGTGGCGAACATTTCGGCCAGCAAGGCGTCACTGTCCGTGAGAACCACGCTGTCTTCGATCACCGCCACGCAAGGGATCACCAATCTGGCTTGAGGTGGAAGAGACTCCGGTCGGCGGCGAGCGATCTCAAAATACTCTCGTGTCCCCAAACTCTTTCGTTGCATACGATCGCCCAACTTGTCGGCCACTTTTTCAATCAAGGCGGAGGCGGCGGCTGGATCCTTGACATGGAAGATCAACGCGGAACCCCGGCTATTTACGCGGACCGGTTGCTCGAACCAGGTCAAAAGACTGATGCGGCCCGCAGTCAGCGGCAGCACTTCCTCCATGAGGTTGACTCCCAAATTGCGTTCCAGGGGGCGAGCTACCGCGCGCTGGAACGTGCCTTCGCCACGAAAGCCATCCACCACTTTGGCCACCCTGTTCAAGGTGGTCGACACATCAATGTACAGGGGCATGTAACGGATCACCGACGCAGGCACAAAGACCTCGGGGACCGGCTCTCCCTTTTGAAAGGCGGGCGCGTCCAGGACGCCCGTTCGCGGGTTATCCAGAAAGGCGTGGAATTCCGCGATCGAGTCCCAGGCCGCCACATCGACGCTCATCGCAAAGCCGAGCGAATTGAGCCCGTCCAATCCCAAAATCGGCAAGAGAGCCATCGCGAAGGCGGCGGACGGCTGATCGACGGCGATCCCCTCGATCAACTGGAGGGGATCCGCGAAGGCGATGAAGTGGAGCGTCCCCTGGGATGCATGTCGGCACTCCTGCAAAAGACGGCGAAACTTGGCATTATCGGCCAAGATCTCGCCCGTCCCCTGCCCCGCAACCCGTTCGGCTACGGCCTTGGCCAAAGCGATGTCATTGCCAATGAAAAGGGTACCGCCGGCAATGAATAATGCCCCGTTATCCGGGTCATGGTCGCTCGCTTCCGGGGCAGCAGACGCTTGAATACGGATCATCTCGATCCCCGCCACGGAATCACGAATCACCTTCGCCCCGCCATCGGTAGCGGCTTTCCTGGCCCGATCTACAAGCTTGCGCAAGGCCTCTTCCTGGTCCCCGGATTCCAACATGACGAGGAATCTCGGAGGTTGAGTCGAGCTGGCTACCAGGGCAAACGAGAGTTCACCTTGCGGGAGGGAAAGCAGCGCTGGAATGGATAATCCGATATCCTCTTCCACCTCCGCTCCGGCGGCCAGAAGCCCAGCCCAAAAGTCGCTCAAGAAGGGGGCCAATTGCGGGTCTTGCAACATCCGCCCGGCTGATGATTCCAGGAAGGCCGATTTCAACTTCGGCACATCCGGAATGGACACGAAGATGACGCAGTCTTTGGGGAAGAGCTGAGCGGCTCGCGGCAGTCTCACGCTGGGGCTCTCGGCAGGAGCTCGCGTCGTGCCCGTCAAAAGTCCCAGCAAAGCCGATCCGATGACCAACCCGATCGTGCAAAATCGACGACGCCTCATGGCACTTCTCCAATCCCCGGCCTGTTACGTAAAGTTTGCTGGATGAGCCTGAAATTGCTGGCAACAAAAAGCCACGTCGCTATTGACCAGAGTAGTATTCGCCGCTCGTTGCCGCCAATTCGTTCCTCCCAATTCCTGGCTGCCCATTCCTTGCCGCTCATTCGTTGCTGCCAATTTCCGTTGCAGCCAATCCGTTGCAGCCAATTCGGTGCTGTCAAGTCGGTGTTGTCAAGCGGCTGGTGACGGCGAAAAGCGGGCCCCATACCAAGCGTTCGAGAGTGGCCTCGCCGCTCTGTTTTTTTCACTCGTTTCTTCACTCGCCCGGTAGACGGCATGGGCCGTCCCCGCGGTAGCCCCCCACGAGGTCTCCCACTGAGGCATCCGACTTAGGCCTCACCACTGCCCCCCCACTGGGCCGCCAGCTAAGTGCACCACGAGGTATACCACCGAGGCCCCCGAATGGTGCGTCCGCATTGATTTTCCGACCCCCACTGATGCCCCCGACTGAGCCTCCGCACTGATGCAACTCGCGATAGCCGCTTCGTCGAGACCGTGCCGACGGTCATCGCGACTTACCGCTGGCCGCGGCGCAATGTCTTTGCTTCACCACGGCCGTGCGATGGCATCTCGCCCACCAACCCGCCCCCTTATTACTCCTCAGAGTGTACACAGGGCACCCCGGCCGGGCTAGGCATGTCGGTGGCAGCCCTCATTACTCCCCAGGGTGTGCACGGGTACACCGGTAGGTTACACCAGCGGGATGGCCGCGGTTGCACCTGGAAGCCGACATCTGAAGGCGAATCGCCGTGGAGACAGGTACCCAGGCCTTCAAACAAGTCATTCAGGCCGATCGCAATCAGGGGAGGTGGGCCACGTTTTTCCGACTCTAGCTCCACAGAAGGCGGCGAGAATGTTTCAAAACGGCAACATTTCCTGTGTCAACTTTCCCATGATACCTCTTAGCTATTCGATCCACACGGCCTGCGCAAGGTTGAATACGAAACAGCACGTATGAAATAGCACGAAGGGCTGGCGCAGGATGCGAAGGGTCGTTTTTCCGGCGGCATCCGAGACAAAAGTCCCCGTTCTGCTTGGCCAAATGGCGGGACAGACGCACGATTCTCGGCGGTTTGTCGGCACTTGCTTGCTTCTGGGGACGGCAGCAAGAACAATGCAAGCTGGGCGCCGCTGCTACTGGCAGTCCGCGGCGAAGGGAATCGGCACGATATTTGCAACGAAACTCGGCAGGCCCCAAATGCGTCGAATGTGTTGCGGCTTACGACAGTTCGACGGTTTGAAAAGACGCGTTCTCAATGGTTCCTAAAGCGCACACGGCACTCCATCCACGCATGTCAACTGGATTTTCCGCAAGTCGAGCGTGTTTCACAAGTCGAACGGGCGGTGGCGGGCGGCCTCCCATGCCAAACTGTGGCAAGGGTTCGCGTCGCAGGCGATATCGCCGCGCGGCCCTGGAGGCACTGGAGCCGAGACTCCTGTTGAGCGGGAACCAAAATCCCACGTTGGCGGCCATCCCGGACGTTGTCGTCTACGGTGGCGCGCCCTTGCACTTGGCCCTGGACGGATTCGACCCCGACGGTGATGCGTTGACTTTCGAAGTCAGCGTGACAAACGGCGGCCTGGTGACCCCTGTGGTTTCGCAAGCCAACCCCAGCCTCCGCTTGAGCGTGGCGAATTACGGGGACATGGTGTTCCAGCTCTTTCAAGACCTGGTGCCCAACACCACTTCGCGGATCGTCGAGCTCGTGCAAGACGGTTTCTACAATGGGCTCTCGTTTCATCGAGTGGTGAACGACTTCGTCATTCAGACCGGGGATCCCACGGCAACCGGTAGCGGTGGCAGCGGAACAACGGTCGATGACGAATTCCACCCGCTCCTGCAACATACCAGCAGCGGCATCTTGGCTATGGCCAAGAGCATCGACGATTCGAACGATTCGCAGTTTTACATTACCGCGCAACCGACGCGACACCTCGACTTCAATCACGCCATTTTCGGATTTTTGACCGAAGGCGAGGCCGTACGCCATGCGATTGAGCAGGTGCCCGTCGATGCATCCAGCAAGCCGACCACGCCCGTCCAGATCACGCAGGCAACGATCTTCCAGGATCAGGAAAACGCGGTCCTGCGATTGATCGCCCCCGACGGCACGACGGGCCAGACCGATGTCACGGTCACGGTTCGGGACGGCAAGGGCGGCGAGGCAACGCAGACCTTTACCGTTACCGTGCTTCCCGATTCTATCGACAATTATCCCTATCTCTCGCCTATCGATCCCATCGTAGTGGCCTCGGGCGGGAGCACGACGTTTCAGATTCCCGCCCATGATGTGGATGGGGGCGCGATCTTTTACGCCGCCTCGGTCTCGGGTAGTGATTCTCCCCTCACCGTCAACGTGGATTCTACCACGGGGACCGTAACCATCACCGCGCAGAGTGGGTCCCACGGCGTCGCCGGCATCTACGTGGATGTGCGGGCCGAGAACCCCAGCGGCTATTTCTCCGGACGAGACGTCTGGGATTCCCAGCTCGTGCCGGTTTACATTGCACCACCGGCCCCGCAATCTGTGCTTTTGACGGCTGGCACCGATAGCGGGCTGAGTGATAGCGACGGTATCACCAATCGTGACAATGGTACCGACGCCGAGCTACGATTCCACGTGCTGAATGTCGTCCCGGGCGCCCAAATCACGCTGCTCATGGATGGGCAGGAGGCCGCTCAGGGCACGGCCGCCTTTTCGGACATCACCCTCCAGGTGCCCAGCTCTTTCGGCACTCTCAGCGAAGGCAGCCACACCGTAACGGTGCGACAATCGCTGGTGAACATCCCCGTCGAAGTCGGAAACTTCCATTCCACGACCACCCTGCACGGGCCGGCCGGGGCCCCGTATTCTTTCACGATTGACAAAACTCCCCCATCGGTCACCTCTTCGCCACCCTCGGCCATCGCCGTCGGGCAGCAGCTCAATTACGACGTGCAGACCGTGGAGGAGGCCGCCGGCGGCGTGCGGTATTCCGTCTTTGCAGCACCGGCCGGGTTGACCGTCCATCCTGATACAGGTCTGATAAGCTGGTCCCCGACCCCCAGCCAAACCGGTTCGCAGACTGTTACCATACGCACCACCGACGTGGCAGGTAACGCGTTCGATCACACCTTTACCGTCCAGGTTCGGGCCGCGCCCCAGATAACGGGGATTCCTAGTCCCACCATTTACATCGACGAGGGCGACACGCTGAGCCTCGCTTTGGGGACCAGCGGTGATCCGAGCTATGCCCCTTATCACTTTGCCCTGATTGCGGGACCGTCGGGGATGAGCTTGGACGAAGACACGGGGCAGCTTATCTGGGCCACGGATGAATCGCATGGGCCGGGAACCTATTCTGTGACGGTTGAGGTCCTGGATAGGGAAGGCGCTGCCGGACGCAGCAGTTTTCAGGTGGTTGTCAACGAAAGGAACGCGCCGCCTGTCCTCAGCCCCGTGGCCGATCCAATCATTGCGGAAGGCGAATCCCTCCAGATCACACTTTCGGCCAGCGACCCCGACTCGCCTCAGAACCCCCTGCGATACCGGCTGCTGGGCACCGTTCCGCAAGGCATGACAGTTGACGCAGCGACGGGCGAGCTGCGCTGGACCCCCGATGAGACGTACGGCGGCCAGACGGTGGAGGTCGAAGTCGAAGTCCGCGATCGTGAATCGTCGAGCGATCTGGATGTGCTGGCAGATCGAGTGACCTTCCAGATCCACGTGGAAGAGGTGGACGCTCCACCGGTCTGGCAATCGCTACCGACCGTAACGGTGTTTCCCGGCCAATTCGTGCGGTTGCAGCTTTCTGCGCAAGACCCGGATATTCCGGCCGTCACGGTACGGTACTCCGCGGACACGCCCTTGCCCGACGGCGCCGTATTGGATTCCGCGACAGGCGTGTTCGCATGGCGCGTTCCCGATGTGTTTTCCGACGACTTGGCGACGGTCCTCCGGTTCCGCGCCACGGAAGATAGCACGCAGGCCCTCTTCGCCACAGTGGATGTCCGCTTGATCATTATCGATCCCCGCGCCGCAGTGGCGCCGGGTAGCGCGTCCCGGGAGTCAGACTTTGCCCAAATCCCCGCCCCCGGCGGCAATACCGGAGGTAATAGCGGTATTGTCGCGTTCAGCACGACGGCGGGCCTGTTACCGCGTTCGTTCCAACCCCAGGGGGGAGCCAGTACGGTGGGCGGACTAACGCCTACGCGATACCTCTTGTTCACTGGACCGGGGAGCGGCAGCGTGGTCTCCCCGCCCGATAACGCGCCTCCTGCGAACCCCCAGCAGCAGCGGCCAGAATCGTCCGATCATTCGTCAGAGCCAGCGAAAACGCCGGTTCCCGAGAATCTGGAGTTGCCGCGAGGGAAACGGCTCTCAAGCCGAGCAGCGCGAGGGTTTTCGCTGCGTCGCGACTCACCCCTGGAAGCCGTGGTCATAGATCGGCTGTTGGGTGAAACGGCGGGTCAGGGTGACGGCGTTGCCCCTTGGAAAGCGGCATCCGTGGCTGAGCCGCTCCTGGATGACATGGCCGGTATGATCGCCGCGTCTCAAGTCGGCCCATCAAGCACGCCGGCGGACCAAGATCGATTGGATTCGCACACGGACGGGGCGGGCGAGGAAGCCCCCTAGCCCAAGCACAAACGTTGCGAGCACCCAAAGGCTATTCCAAAGCGGTGCCCAGCGGCTGTATGGGGCGGATAGCGGCGAGCTGCCAACATCGGCTACTAGTACCTCCGGTGCGCGTCTCGGTCCCTGTAGCAAAATTCGTCCAGCAGGATCGATCATGGCGGAAAAGCCCGTATTGGCCGCGACCAAAAACGGCTTGCGGTGCTCTACCGCCCGAAACACACCGCATATCAGGTGCATGTCCAGCTCGCTGGAACCCCAGAACCACCCGTCGTTGGTAAGGTTCACCAGCACGTCTGGTTCCTGCCCTTGGGCGATCAACTGCCGCACCTGAGTCGCAATCGCATCGGGGACGGCACTCTCAAAACAAATGTTTGGGCTGAATCGCAGTCCTTGGATATCAAAGACCACGGCGTGCTTCCCGGGAGCGGTGCTCCGGCTGAGGGGTGTGATCTCTTGAATCCACGGAATCTGGTCCGCGAACGGGACGTATTCGCCGAACATGACGAGGTGCATCTTGTCGAATCGTCCCGCGTAACGATAGCCGAAGCCCGCCCGCGCCCATCCCACGGCGTCGTTAGCAGAATAGGCGACATTGCCTGAGCCGCCGTCGTTCCGTATTGGTGGATCGCCTTCTCGCAGCGGTTGTTTGGCGATGAACGCGGCCGAGTTGTAAAACCGCCGGCCCGTGCTGCCAAAGAACTGCGTCTCCACGCCCAGGATCAAATTAGCTCCCAGGTTTGCCGCCAGTCGTTCCATTGCCCGCCGGCTCTCTCGAACGGCGGAGGGCAGGAGCGTGCGAAACTCAGCTTCACTCTTTCCACCCAATTCTTCGGGGGGCGGCAAGGCGGGCTGGGCATCGCTGTCGAAGAGAAAGCCCCCGTACACGGTCTCCGGCCAGATGATCAGGTCGATATCGCGATGCTTTCTCAACAGCTCATACGAAAGGCGCAGGTAGTGCCGATGCATATCTTCCATTTTCTTGGGACCATCGTCGAGGCGGATGTCCTTCGACCCCTGAATCAAGGCGACCCGCACGGTTCGACCCGACGGCCAAGCTCCAAGCATTCCAAGCCGGTAAGATCCGTACCAAATGGCGGCGGAAAAAAGGGCTGCCCCCCCTGCTGCCCAGCAGACGTTTCGAAACGCGATTGCCCGCGCGGACAACAGCGCGACTTCGCTCTGCGGGTGCGGGCCATGAGAGCGGAGACCTCGAACGGCAACAGATTCGGACCACCACTTCCAGGGCACGGCCCGATATAGGCAGGCTGAAACAGCGACGATCAACCCACCGATCCCGTAGTCGCCGAATAGGTCCGCGCACTGAATCAGCGGAATCCAACGATATTGGGTGTGGGCGAGGTTCGCCATGCCGAAACCCGTCAGAAAATTGCCGCGGCAGACTTCCAGCCCCACCCAAATCACGGCCGCGGCGATTGGCAACGGCACCTTCAGTCCATGAATCGCTCCCCGGGTCAGGAACACGAAAAGGGGCAAATAGACAGCCAAATAGAGGGACAGCGCCACCCAACCGAAGGTTGTGGCCCAGTGCGGCAATCGCAACCAGTGGAGGGTCGCAAGCCAGAATAGCAGCCCGGCCACATACAGCACCGCGTATTGGCGGCCGCTCCATCGCCGAGCCGAATCGATCGCGCCAAACCAAGGCCACAGCGCCACCCAGGCCACCGCGTGCCATTGCAAGGGCGGATGGGCACTCCAAAGCAGCACGGAGCCTGAACAAGCCAGCACGGCCATTTTCAGCGTGGCCTGGCTTCCCGGCGTACTCCCGCTACGGCGGGGATGATCGCGGTGGGACGGAAGGGCACTGGCCTTTACCGCTCGCTGGTTACGGGACGATTCTGACCCGGTTCTGGTGACGCGCATCGGCCAACCCCTGCCCGCTACCTGCTTCTCGAAAATGGGCGGTTGATTCACGTCAGCGGCAACCCATCCTGGGACCTTCGCGCGAGTTCGCACATCATCTCATGATCCCCTCAGCCAACCTCCAGGAATCGCCGCAGGATTTCCGTGCCACACTCCGTGAGGAAGCTTTCGGGGTGGAACTGTAGCCCAAAGATGGGCCAATGGCGATGCCGGATCGCCATGATTTCACGATTGCCGTCGGGAAGCTCGGACCACGCAGAGACGACGAAGGCATCGGGCAGCGTCTCCGGGGCAATCACCAGGCTGTGGTACCGGGTGGCCGTAAAGGGATTGTCCAGCCCCTGAAACAGGGCCTGGCCATCGTGATGGATTTGATCGGTCTTCCCATGCATCAATCGCGGCGCTCGAACGATCTCGGCACCAGAGGCCTGGCCTATCGATTGGTGCCCCAGGCAAACGCCCAGGATCGGGATGCGGCCGCTGAATCGCTGGATGCATTCTACAGAGATTCCCGCCTCGTTGGGCGTACACGGTCCGGGCGAGACGATCAGACGCTCGGGGTGCAACGCTTCGACCTCGTCCACGGTGACCGCATCGTTGCGGTACACGGTCATGGGTAGCGCGGCATCGATTTCACCCAGCCGTTGGACCAAGTTGTACGTAAACGAGTCGTAATTATCGATGATCACAATCATGGGACGTGGGGTCGCTTGCAGAATCCCCGGATTAGGTTGAATTCTTGGCCGGCGATTGCCCCGCCGCGTGTCGTTTCCCGGCGGAGGATCGCCTGCCTTGATCATACGCGAATACGTGGCATTCTACGAGAGGCGTGCAAAGGCGGCGGACAGACCTGTACGTTGCCAGATGGCGGGCAGCGGCGCGGTTACTTGAATCAGCTCGTAGGTCATGGGCTGCAAATAGGAGAGGAATCGGGCGTGCAGGGCGATCGGCCGCAGCCGAAGGTCCACCGTCGTTTCGTCTAAAGGGATGGTGCTGCCGTAGGCCGAATCTCCCAATACCGGATGCCCCCGCGAGCCGAACTGAAGGCGGATTTGATGCATCCGGCCGGTCTCCAACTCGATCTCCAGGGCATCGCCCCATGCCGTGCGACCAATGACGCGATAATTCAGCGTGGCGGGCCGGGCGTCAGGATGGTCGGGGCCAACGATTTCCGCGCGGGGTTCCTCGGGCACCTTGCGCATAAAATCGCGCAGCACACCTTGAGCCTGCTTCAAATGCCCCTCGATACAGGCCCAATAAATCTTGCGTACCATGCGGGCTTGGAACTGCTCGGTGATGCGCCGGGTGGCACGAGCGTGCCTCGCAAAAACGATCGCCCCAGTCACCGGGCGATCCAAGCGATGCGGCACACCCAGATAGATGCTGCGATCACCGTTTTCCTTCGCGGCAAGGTACCGACGAACCTCTTTGTCCAAGGCCGGAACATGCGGCGGACCTTGCGTGAGAATCCCCGAAGGCTTGTTGACGACCAGGCACGCGCCGCACTCGTGAAGGACTTCGATGCTAACGGATGTCATGGCCCTGCGGTTTCGCTGTTTGCGCCCGCGTTCCGATCGGGCTGGAAAAAAACCTCGTAATTTCACTACGGCAAGCAAGATGGGCTAAAAGGATC
>DYLS01000061.1 GCA_020721965.1 Blastopirellula marina
GCTTCGATTATAGTTGCGGGCCAACCTTTGCGAAACCATGCCAGTACCCCGCTACCTGAGTGGCGGTCGCCCGCTTGCGTTCTGAATCACACCGGGATGCGTGCGAAGATCGCTTTTCGACCTCTGCTTGCTCGCGGCGCGTTGCCACATGGCTAACCATTCACGGCTGAGCTGTAACGGAAAAGCTTTGTGAAACAACGAGTGTGAGAGGTTCCAGAGGTTCCTTAAGTGTGGAGCGGAATATCATTTCGACGAGCGCCAGCGAGGAGAAATCTTAACCCATGTCGAGAAGATTTCTCGCTTCGCTCGAAATGACAGAAGGGCGAGGACAGGAGGGCAAGCCGTTGTGTAGCGAGGAGAATCCCTGCGAGCGATTACTTCCACGTGAACGGTTACTCACATGGGCGAAAGAGGCCCTGGTGAATCGGCCAATTCGGCCTGACCGACAAGGCAGATCAATCGCTCCAGGAGGATTCTCGGATCGGTCGCCAATCCGCCCTTCATGGCCAAGTCCAGCCCACACAACCAATCCACAAGCCGATCGGCCCGTTGCCGGCCAAGGCGTCGCAATCGCGCTTCCTCGTTTTTGAGGGCAAAAGGCGGGACTCCGGCCTCCTTCAATGCCTCTTGCAAGGAGGGTCGTGGTCGGCCAGCCGGCATCGTCACCACTCGATGAGCTGCTGCGGCGTATCGCCGCAAGGTCACCGACATCATCCCCAGAATTCCCAGCGGCGTCTCACCTGCCCGCAAGATGAGATGCAACTCTTGCAAAGCCTCCGCGGTGCGGCCGTCCATCGCCGCGTTGAGGACATCCCAAACCGCCTTGGTCCGCCATGTCCCGGTGGTCCGGCTCACCATCTCCGGCGTGATGGTCTTGCCGCTCCCCTCGTGGGATAACTTCTGAAGCTCTTGATCCAGGGCGCCGGGATGGACACTGACCAATTCTACCAGCATCTCGGCGGCCGTCTTTTGGAGCCGCAATTCGTGCGCGGCTTTGGCCCATGCCACCAACCAAGAGGCCATCTCGTCAGGTTTTCTCTTCCCAATGCTACAATCCACGATCACGCCCGACTTGGCCGTAGCGGAATACAGCCGCGTATTCGAGGGAAACTGATCCACGATCAAAAGGAGGACCCCGGAGTGCGGCGGCGACTCCACCAATCGCTCTAAGGCCGCGCGAGACTGGCTGACGAACTTATCGGCCTCGGTCACGGCTACCATTCTGGGGCCATCGGCAAACATGCTCAACGTACTCAGTTCCATCTCGACTTCCGCAAAGCTCGCCTGTCCCCCTTCGAACGACCGATAACAAAGATCGATGTTCTCCTCACCAAGCACCTCACGGCGAATCTTTTCGAGGCACAGCCGCTTGAGGTACTCGTCATCCCCGAAGAGGACATAGATCGGTGCCCGTGGCACCTCTTTCAGCAGCACAAACTCCAACGCGGCGAGGGCTTTGCTCATGAGTATTCCGGCAAGCGATGATGAGGCCGACCTCGGGGAACTCTACACGCCGTCATGCGAGGGCCAGCCTGCCCCCAAAATGTGACGAAGGGCCAGTCACGCGGAGACTCCCTGACCGCCATCCATTTCCAATCGTGTGCGGCGAACAAGGTCTACGTACTGGCGTGCCAATGTCGTGATCCGGGCAAAGTCCCGTTCACGGATGGCCTTGGACTCGACCAAGGCCCCGCCAACACCCAGGGCACAGGCACCGGCCTTCAGGAAATCCGTCGCCGTCATCAGGCTGACACCACCGGTCGGCATGAGCCGAACCTGCGGGAGCGGCCCGCGGAGGGCCTTCAAATAGCCTGGGCCAGTAATTCCCGATGGAAAAATCTTCACAATGTCCGCGCCTGCCTGCCAGGCAGTCAAGACTTCCGTCGGCGTCAAAGCACCCGGCATAACCGCTTTGTCATAACGGTGGCAAAGCTCGATCACACCACAGTTCAGGGTGGGCGATACCACGAATTCCGCTCCCGACAGGATTGCGACTCGCGCCGTCTCGGGGTCCAGCACGGTCCCCGCTCCCACAACGACTCGGTCGCCCAACCGGTTGGCGAGGTCCTCGAGTACGCGATGAGCCGCGGGGACGGTAAACGTTACCTCCAAACCGATCACGCCTCCCTCCGCCAATGCCGAGGCTACCTCGGCCAGGACCTCGCCACTCGACGCGCGCATCACCGCAACGATGCCGCAATCCACAATACGCTGGAGTACCCGATCCTTCGTCATAGGAGTCGTTTTCCGCCAAATCGTTCCAAGCTGCCATGCCGGCACAACCACCACAATGCCCGCCCAGATCGAAGGTTCACTTTAGTGCCCGCGAACGGGCACCGTCAAGCCGCAAGCGAAAGGAGATGGTGTGACTGGACTTTTGCAAACTGCCGATCCCCCTCTGAGAAAGGGCGATAAACCAGATGGCTGGGCAATCAAGGAAAACCAGGAAAGTTCTTTTCATGGGAAACTGCGTTCCCCGCTACCATCGCCTGAGGGAAGGGAGGAGTTTGTGAGCACATGTTGCAAAAATCCAGGCACGAGATTGAGTTTTGCTGGCACGGGGCTCCGGGAGCGTAGAGTTTCCAGGAGTAGACAGGTCCCAGCCCGTATCGTGCGGTCGAGGCGTTCACCTCGTAAAGGAGAAACGTAACCGGTCACGGGTGAAATCATGCTGAAAGCGTCGTGTTTTCACGACCCGGGTGGCAAAAACGCGCTGCTTGTAGCCGGCGATTGCTCAAGGAAAGCACGAGACGTTGTGGTCAACGCGACGTGACACTCCGAACCTTCCGTGAACGGTTGCGGAGAAGCACTCCCCACCGCAGCCTGCCTCAAGACCTGCCGCCCAACGAGCCTAGCCATGCCATGCTTGTTAACGCCCGTCCCGACAGGCCCTTCGGCGTGAGACGCTGCCTCCAGCCACGGCCCAGTTCCGCCACGGAGCAATCCGTCTGGCGCGGCTGCTCAAACCCGCCACAGGCGTCGGCCGCACCGAGAAAATTTGCCGGGGCCGCCTCCCGTAAGCTATATGAAGTTACGGGGCGATGATCTTTGCTCGAACTTTGCATGTAAACCGAAATCGCATCCCGCAACCCAGTCATCCCTAGCGATTCGAGAACAATCGCCGAGATCCTTGTCGGCGGTGGGATGCTCCACGTCGCTGAGGCGGGGATGAGGGTTTGGTATCCAAGCCATAATAATGTTGCCTCATGATCTCGGCCACCCTGAGGAAACGGAAACGAAAGCATGCCTACCGTTGAGGCTGCCGGCGACGCCGGCTTCTACGAATTGATTCATCGCGTCGTGCAACGGTGCCACGCCGATCTCTTGGAAAACCGACGGGTGCGGCGCCGCATTCAGTACGAAATGCCTCAACGCATCGCACCCTTGGAAGGGACTGGGGCCACCGGTCCGGCCGTCTTTTTTCCCGTACGGTGTTATGATCTTAACGGGGGCGGCATCGCTTTCTTCCTCCCGGAACCACCCCGTTTTCAGTGGCTCATCGTAGAGCTATCCTGCCCCAGGAAGAAGCTGTATCTCCTTGCCGAGGTGGCGCACACTATCCCCGTACACATCTTCACCGATGGGAGCGTGGTTCCCGAGGAAATGGACAACGATTTCGATGCGGGGCCGGGGGAGAAGCCGGAGCCCGTGGAGCGGCAAATCCTCGTCGGCTGCCGCTTTAGGGGTCGCTATGAGCGAGACCTATCCCAGGATGCGTCAGCGGCTCCCGCAGCGGAGATCAGTCCTGCCCGCCACGAATGACTTCCAAAAGCCGGGCTTTGAGTCGCGCCGCAAGCCCCGCATCGGTAAGCTTTGCGCCGCCACGCCCCGTTACGTAAAAGACGTCAACCACTTGATCCAGATACGTTCCTACCTTTGCTCGCCACACCGAGCAACCTTCCTCGAACAGCGTTCTGGCAATACGATAGAGTAACCCAGCCCGATCATAAGTGAAGACCTCGATAATCGTAAAGTCAGGGAGCGAGGCATTGTCGATTTCCACTCGCAAAGCCGCGCGGGGCAATTCCGCAATCCAATCCCGGGCTGGCCGCCAACGCTCGCGAAAAACAGGCTCCACAGACGTTTCCGAGAGCAGCGATCGCAGGACTTGCTGGCGAATCTCATTTAAGCGATCCGGTGGTGGTTCCCCGCGATGGAAGCAATCCTGGACCCAAAAGCGATCCAGAATCAGACCCTTAGGAAGCGTGTGAATCTGCGCCGAAAGGATCGCTAGTCCTCGACTCGTCAATGCCCCCGTCAAACGATGAAAGATCCCTTCTGCCACCTCCTCCTTCGTCGCCACCGTCCAGACCATGCATTGCGTGGCGGGGACAAATTCCATCGTCAGTGCGACCGGCCGTGCCCCCAGCTCCGACAGCAACTTGAGGTCTTCCGCGATCCGTTGGGGATCGCCGGAAAGGACGTAGCCGTGCGGCAGCTCCCACACGAGTCGCCGAAACCCTTCACCAAGGCTGCCAACCATCGTCAGATCCAGGATTTCCTGCCGCCGCTTCGCCAGAGCCTCGTCTCCCAGAACGATCACGTCACCGGAATCCGAGATGCAGCGCATGGCGCGTTGATACAGCTCGGCCAAGAGATCGGACTTCCATCCTGTCCAATTATCGGGACCGACAGCCATCAGATCGACCGCCGTCAATACATACAACATGCGGAGCCGTTCGGGAGACCCCGCTTCCACCGCGAAATCGACGACCAGCTTCTCATCACTCAGGTCGCGCCGCAGGGCCAGGTGATTCATCCGTAAATGGTTCTCAACCAGATACACCAAGAGTTCGGCACGGTCCTCTGGCAATTGAAACCGTTCCGCAACTTCCGCCGCGATACGTGCCCCAACCGTGCAATGATTTTCCTCTCGCCCCTTTCCCATATCATGCAGCAGGATCGCGGCGTGAAGAACGGCTTTGTCTTGCACGGCGGAATATGTGCGACCGAGCAAAGTTTGATCTCGTTCCAGTCCCACAGCACATTTCAAGGCAATCAGGCTGTGCTGATCCACGGTGAACTTGTGGTACTGATTGAACTGCAATAGCCCCCGAGCCGGTCCAAAGGCGGGTAGGAACCGCTCCAGCAAACCCAAGGCGTGGAGGTGTCGCAAGATCCCTGGCAGCCCCACCGTATGCCCCAAAAGGGACCAAAATCGAGATCGCTCGCTTTCCGTGGGTTCACTGGGAAAGGCATCGCGGTGCAGTGCCATCCAGTGCCAAACCCCCGGGGAGACGGTTGCACCGTGCCTCAATGCGGCCTCTAGTAGCGACAGCGTGCGATCGTAGTTGCCCGCCGCCCCACGCTTGCCCGCACGAGTCAACACGATCTCATCGCCCGCCACCATTGCGAACGCCCCAATCCGTTTGCCGACGATTCCCCTCAGCTTTTGCACGATGGAGCGTCGAGGTTCGACGTAGGCCACAATCCGTTCACGGATCGTGTCGAGCCGTTCCGTCACCCGGAAGTATTCCCGCATGAAGCGTTCTACCCCCAGCAGCCCTTCCCCCGTGGAAAACCCCCAGTCCCTGGCCACCGACCACTGCGCGGCACGAGAGAGCACGTCGTCGGCCTTTCCCGCGGCACAGTGCAGCGACTGCCGTAACCGCAGAAGAAAATCTTCCGCGTCCCGAATCCCGGCCACCTCGTCGGGCGTGATGACTTCGGCATGGACCAGCCCTTCCAGCCCCGCCCCCTGAAATCGCAGGGCCGCTATCCATTCCAAAAAGTGAATGTCGCGCAGCGTGCCGGGCGAGCGTTTCACGTTCGGCTCGAGCAGGTAAACCGTATCGCCATATTCCGCTCGTTCACGATTCCGCGCGGCAATCACCTCTCGAATCAGGCGTCCAGAATTGCGGCGCAGCCATCGCAACCAACGGGCGTACCAATCGTGCAGTAACGTACTATCGCCGCTCAGTAACCGCACCTGGAGCAGACTGGTGCACAAGTGCGGATCCTCGAGCGCAGCGCGGCACGTCTCATCCATACCGCGAATGCTGAAACCCACCTCCAGACCAACGTCGTAAAGATCGCGGAAAAACGGCTCGCACATGCGGGAGATCGCGGTCCGATCGCCGTCATCCCCAACCATCAACAGGAGGTCCACGTCCGAATATGGACATAACCGCCGTCTGGCATAAGCCCCGAGAGCCAACAGGCAGGTGCCGGAAGATCGCCCATCCGCTGCTTCTTCGCAATAACGATTCCACAGCGTCAAGACCACATCGTCCCGGGCTGAGGCGACAGCAGCCGCCACCTCCCGTCCCGACCGTCCCTCTCGCACCATCGACGCGATTTCCTCCCCACGCTGTGCCAACGTTTCACGCAGGGATTCAATGTGGGGCAAAAGACGCGAGAGCATTTTTACGGGTGCAATCTTCCGTGGGCCGATAACGACCTCCGCGACCTGGGACAACATCGCCTATTTCAGCGCCTGCTCGTCCGTCTCACGGGTTCGAATCCGCACGGCACCTGCGATATCGCTGATAAAGACTTTGCCATCGCCGACCTGGCCGGTATGCGACGCCTCCACGATGGCCTCGACCACGCCATCCAGCTCTTCGTCGGGGATAACGATCTCGACTTTGATCTTGGGGACCAAATCCACGCTGTACTCTGTACCGCGATAGACCTCTGTATGTCCCCGCTGACGGCCAAAGCCGCGTACCTCAGTGACGGTGAGGCCCTGAACGCCTCGCTTGGTCAGAGCGGCCTTGACGTCCTCCAGCTTGAAGTGCCGAATTATGGCTTCTACCTTTTTCATAACAGCAAGTCCTTGATCTCAGGAAGGAAAGCGCGCGTACCCCCAATTGAGGCGTACCGCCAAACGAATATCCCGCGTCGTCGGGGCGCCCGACCGATCCGGTTCCCCCCGCCCCGACCAACCACCAGTCGGCCCCTCGCCTTCGGGCAGCTCTGGGCCTCACTCCAACATCTCCATCTCCATGACAATCTTACTGGCACTATCGCTTGAAAATCCCTCGCTTTCAAGCCCGGCGTGAATGCGTCATGGCCGCCGATGCCGCGGGTCCGGTCTCGACCACGAAGACCTCCGGGTAAGCTAACATCCCGTGTTCGGAGACATCCATACCGGCAAGCTCCTGCTCGGGCGAAACCCTTAGACCGATTGTGAACTTCATTCCTTGGAACAACAGCATGGCCAGGCCAAATGACCAGGCAAACGCAGTCAGAACGCCAATGGCTTGCGAGGTTAACAGACCGATTCCACCCCCGCAGAATAAACCACCGTCGGCACTGAAAAACCCCACGGCCAACGTTCCGAAGGCCCCGCACATGCCGTGCACCGAGACCGCCCCAACCGGGTCATCGATTCGGATTCGGTCGAAGAATACGACCGCAAACACGACGAGCACTCCAGCCAAGGCGCCCGTCAGGATGGCATAGGGGACTGGGATGACATCGCAGCCCGCTGTGATAGCCACGAGTCCCGCCAACGTCCCGTTCAATGTGAAGGTCGGGTCCGGTTTCTTGAACAGCAGCCACGAGGTGATGAGGGCTGCAATGGTGCCGGCACAGCCGGCCAAGTTTGTTGTCACCGCAATGAACGCGAAGTCACCCCCCCCACGGCAGTCGTGCTGCCGGGGTTGAAACCAAACCACCCCAGCCAAAGGATGAACACCCCCATGCCTGCTAAGGGGATATTGTGGCCGGGAATCGGGATAGCCTTGCCATCACGGAACTTTCCGATACGCGGCCCGAGAGCAATGGCCCCGGCTAAAGCTGCCCAACCACCGATGGAGTGTACCACCGTGGAACCCGCGAAATCGTGAAATCCGAGGTTTTCTAACCAGCCACTTCCGTTCCAAAGACTGCCCCAAGCCCAGCTTCCGAAGATGGGATAGACCAGGGCGCTAATCACCGCGGAGTAGATCAGGTATGCGTGGAAGTGTATGCGTTCTGCTACCGCTCCGCTGACTATCGTCGCCGACGTAGCGCAAAAGACGGTCTGAAAGATCAGAAATGCCCAGCCCCAATTATCGTCACCACCATCGCTGAAGAAAAAATCGCTGGTGCCGAAGAGCCCGTTGGTGGTGCCAAACATCAGACCAAACCCTATTGCCCAAAATATCGGACTGCCTATGCAAAAGTCGAGCAGGTTCTTCATCAGGATATTGCCTGCATTCTTCGCCCGAGTGAAACCCATTTCCACAGCGGCGAATCCGGCCTGCATAAAAAACACGAGGAAGGCCGCCAGGCACGTCCACAATATGTTTACATCCTTAAATAGGGTGTTATGGGAAACGGCACCATCTTCATCCAGCTCCACAGCGGATTCGGCCAGAGTCGAGACCTTGTCCTCCACGCTCATCTTGTCAAAGGGCGTCGGCGACTCGGGTGAGGCGACTGCGTCACCAGCCGCAACCACTTGGCCATCGGCCGCATCCTCAGCCAAGCAGACGGTGCTCGCCGCGAAGGGAACAAATAGCAGTCCCACCCCAATTGCTCGAACCGCAATCCAACACAACAACTCGGGATGTGATTTCATCGCCTAGCAGTTCCTTGTAAACAGACCCGATCTCGTGTCCCTGGCTCCGCAGCACAGGATCCAAAGTTCGAAGTTGGTCACAGGAATTGCAAAGGCTATTCCAGAAAGGCAAGAGACCTGGATTTAGCCCACAGAATAAGCATTGCAGCGTATGCAATAAGCACACGAATGGCGTTTTGGACCGCAAGACAGCCTTAAATACCCGTCACACCCCGCCGCCAGTAGCCAACCCTCGGCGGATTGCTGAGAAATGTGCCGCTGGAAGCCGAACAAGCGTGCCAAACAAAAGCGCATTTATGCTTTTGGGACAAGCACACGTCTCGATTCAATTACCATCTGTAACTATCGGCTCTCGGGCGGTTCCCAACGGTCCTCCTGGATGCCGGACTGCTTGTTTAGCCATCGCGCCAAAACGAACAGCAGATCGCTAAGCCGGTTTAGGTAAGCCAGTGAAGTTGATGACAGCGGCGTCCCAAGCGTCAATGCCTCACGAATCAGGGCTACCAAACGTCGTTCGGCACGGCGGCAGACCGTTCTAGCCACCTGGGCCAGCGCCGCGGCGCGCGTCCCCCCCGGCAGGATAAACCGCGTCAGGGGCTCGAGTTCGGCATCGAATCGGTCAATCGTCGCTTCCAGCTCACGCACGTGCTCAGGGTTCACGTAACGCGTCCCGTAACGATCCGCGTCGGGCGTGGCCAATTCGGCTCCTAATTCAAATAACCGGTTTTGGATGCCCGCCAGCACGCGGTCGATCTCGGCGGGGAGCGGCTCACTTCGAATCAGACCGATCGTTGCGTTCAACTCGTCCACCGTACCATAAGCCTCAAGCCGCAGGCAGTCCTTTCCTACACGCGGACCACGATAAAGCCCCGTCTCCCCGGAGTCGCCAGACCGAGTGTAAATCTTTGACATCAGACCAGATCCTTCCAACCGTTTTCAGATATACGTCGCGCCTAATACTCGCCCAAAACTACAGCACAAATTCCGCCTGATTGCATGATGTGCCCAGCGTATCTGGCGATGCGATAAGTCCCATCGCCACAAGATATCGCCACACGACGTTGAGCCAGGCTAACAACGCCTCGCTGTGGTACTACTGTGGGCAGACCGTCGTCGGCCGGGACCATAACGCTAGCGCGCTAACCGCGACGTACCGCTCTCTTACGATCTCCCACAGTCACCATTTCCCCATAAGATGGCTGCCATCCCTGGGGTGAGGGAAATTACAGTCAAGAGACGTACTCGCTGGTCACCCGGGCCGACCCACGCAGGGCGATAGACACATTATGCCGTACCGGTCGAGGACGTTGCACCGGTACAACCGTTCACGCCCGGAATCATGCGAGAAACGAGGTCTTTTCAGAAGCCGAGTGGTAAAGGAGCTATGTTCTCACTTGCCGACGGCTCAAGGAAAACACAGAATACTGTGCTTGACACGCTCCGGCGTCCCGAACGTTTTGTGAACGGTTGCTTGCCCGATTCACAGTCCCACGAGACGGCTTTCCCGTATACGCCTTGCCTAGTACGAGCCAGAGGGGAGCGGGACGTTCAGGGCTTCAGCGATCTGGCATCCAAGGCAACGTCTTCATTGGGGTCCCAAGCGTGAAAAGGTCGTGCCGCGAATTCGGACAAAACGGTCACGAATTCACGACGAAAGTCTGGTTCCAAGACCTCCGAAGTGGGGACGACGCTATTCGGTGGATATTGGATATGGCTCAATCGTTTTTCATAAACCCGGTTGCCAGTGGCGCAGTCATAGGCTTGAACGAACAAAGATGCCGTGCCCTGGTAAACCGTTTGCCCCTTGTATAGCCCGAATTCCTCAATATCAATACCGATCACGTAGTCGGCCCCTAGGGCCTTGCCGACATCGGTGTAGTTTTCCCAAGAGTTCTCGTCCAACCATCGCTCGACCTTCTGCTGTTCGATCAAGTGCACCTTGGGTAATTCTCTCGCCAGGATGGCACGAACGCGCCGCGCTAAATCCGTGTCCACGTGAGCATCGCGATAGGTCAAGGAGACCATTGGCCGTGCGACGACAGCCACTTTCTTTTCCTTTTCAATCGGGAACTCCGCCTGATTTTTATACGCCCCGGTAACCCACATGGCGGTGGCCAGGGCGCTGCATCCCGTACTCAGCAGCAAAACCGTCAACGTTCCCGATAGCAGCAGCGTCTTCCGCTTCCCTGCGTGTTGCATGGTATTTCCTTACACTGTCGAAAGCTCACGCCCAAGCTCACGGCGTCGATTTCGCGATCCCTGAATCGTGCGTTGTCGCTATCCTCAAGTTCCAAGCCCAAGGCGAATCAACCACTCGATCAGCGCCGCGGCCACAAAGCCCAAGGAGACGATCAGCCCCAGCGTCGGCGAGGGATGCACCCATCGCCAGCGGCCTTCCACGGCGGCCAACATCAACCAAATCCCAACCGGCACGGCGCCGATCGCCAAGGCCAAACCCGTCACATTGGCCCGCACGGCCATGGCCCATCGTCCCCGCACAAAATTCGCCCAGGCGGTGGACATGCCACAGGTGGGGCAGCGCATCCCTAGCAGAGCCACGCTGGTGCAAGGTGGCAGTCCCAAGGACTGATGGCTGCCGTAACCTTTTGCCGCGGGCACGATGATCCTCGCCACCGCGAAGAGGCCGAGAATCCCCACCGCCATCAGCCCTGCCCTCCACCTCTCCGCACGTCGCAGTCGCCAGCCTGGTTGATCGCCCCGGGAGACCAGGCTCGCAGCTATGCTGTCATTCGCGTCCCTCTCACGCCCCCGCGGCGAGGGCCACCGCGATCGAAATCGCTTAAGCATGCCGCTTTCCTGTTAGCGCGGGAAGAATATCGTTCTCAGCCATCCTTGACAAGGTCGTTTCACGCAGGTCATTTTCCGACAAGCCAAGGCGGTAAATGCCCGTAGCCTTTCCCGTCCTCGAATCGATTTCCACCACCGCCCCATTCAATCGGACATCTCCCGAAGCCACATCGAACGAAGTCGGCTCGAATGTCCGCGTGGTATGCAAGACACGTTCGATTGTGCGCCCGATGATGCTTTCGTGGGGGCCTGTCATACCAAGGTCGGCCTGGAAGGCCGTCCCACCGGGGAGAATCTGAGAATCGGCAGTGGGAACGTGTGTGTGCGTTCCCAAGACGGCGGAGACCCTCCCATCCAGGTACCGGGCCAAAATCTGCTTGTCGCTCGTCGCTTCGGCGTGAAAATCGACGAGGATCACACGAACGCAATCGCTGATCTGTTCCAACACGCGGTCCGCTGCCGCCAGATAACAATCCACCGGTTTCATGAACACCCGGCCAAGCAAGCTGATGACAGCCACAGGCTCGCCATCAGCAGCGGCGAGGATGGTGAACTCCCGACCGGGGGCCTCCGGCGGATAATTCGCTGGACGAACGATGCGCGAATCCGAGGCCAGGACGGCCTCGATCTGTTTACGGGCGTAGATATGGTCGCCCATCGTGATGCAATGGGTCCCAGCTTCCACCAGTTCATAGTGGATTTCGGGCGTGAGCCCGGACCCACCTGCGGCGTTTTCGGCGTTCACGACCACGAAATCGAGCTTCAGAAATCGCTGCAAGAGTGGCAGCGACTCGCGGACGATGTGTCGCCCCGGTTTCCCCACCACATCCCCGACCATCAGCACGCGCACGGAAAAGCCTTTCCAGCCACAAGGATGATATGAATGAAAACCTCACTCCGTTTTCCTTCGGCGCTGTCCCGGCCTCTTGGGAGAGCAACGGGGGACTACATCATCACCGGGCGATATCCGTGTGGCGTACCTCCCGTAGAACAACCACTTTGATTTCACCCGGGTAGTTCAAACGCTCCTCAAAAGCCCTGGCTATGTCGCGACAAATCTTCGCTGCCGTTTCGTCGGTGGTCTCTTTGGCGTTCACCATCACCCGCAGCTCGCGTCCGGCCTGGATCGCATAGGCCTGTTCCACACCCGGAAAGCCGGCCGCAATGCCTTCCAGTTCCTCCATCCTCTTGATATACCGTTCCAAGGTTTCCCGCCGCGCTCCGGGCCGCGCTGCACTGCAAGCATCCGCGGCCGCCACGATTACGGTATAGGGATTCTCGATCCGGAGGTCGTCATGATGCCCGATGGCGGCATGCACCACCTCGACAGGCTCACCATAACGTTTGAGCAGTTCCGCCCCGATCTTGGGGTGTCCACCCTCGGCTTCGTGATCGGCCGCTTTACCGATATCGTGCAACAAACCGCAACGTCGTGCGAGGGCCGTATCCAGGCCCAATTCCTCGGCGATCATCCCCGCCAGGAAGGCCACCTCGATACTATGGCGCAAAACATTTTGACTGTAACTGGTGCGGAAATGGAGTCTCCCCAACAAATAGACCAGCTTTTCGTGCAGGCCGCGGATATCGACCTCTTGCACGGCCCCCTCGCCCATGTTGCGTATGTGCTGCTCCAGCTCTTGTTGGGTCTCAAGAACAATCTCTTCGATTCGTGCCGGGTGAATCCGGCCATCGGCAATGAGCTTGTTCAAAGAGATTCTGGCTACCTCGCGGCGAACGGTATCGAATGCGCTGACGATCACCACACCGGGCGTGTCGTCGATAATGACATCCACGCCGGTAGCCTTTTCAAAGGCTCGGATGTTACGCCCTTCGCGTCCGATGATGCGTCCCTTCATCTCGTCGTTTGGAATATCCACCGTGCTGGTGGTCGTTTCGGCGGTATGAGCAGCCGCATAGCGTTGAATCGCCGTCAATAAAATATCCCGACTTTTCTCGCGACACATCTCCTGCAAGCGCTGCTCGTAGCGCAGGATCAAGGCCCCCGTCTCCTGCTGCAACTGCATTTCCAACAGGTCCATCAGGCGTTTGGTGGCCTCCTCACGACTCAATCCGCTGACTTTGTGGAGAACCTGCCGTTGCATGTCGAGAAGCTTTTGCAGTTCTTCTTTTCGGCGCGTGACCTCATCCATTCGATCCGTCAGCTTGCGCTGCGTGGTTTCGACGATCCGCTCCTGTTTCCGTAACTGTTCGGTTTGAGCATCCAGCTCGTCTTCGCGTTTTGCGAGCGCACGTTCCTTCTGGTACAGCTCTTCTCGAATTTTTTGGAACTCCGCCTCGCGTTCCGCTCGTTGCTGGATGTCTCTTTCCTTGATTTCCAGCTCGGCCTCGCGGCGGATATTGTCGGCCTCTAATTTGGCCTGCTCCAAAATGCGCCGCGCCTCGGATTCCGCGTCTTTACGACGCAAATAATCCAGCAGCTTGACGAGCGTCACCGTCAGACCTGCAACCAAAATGCACAGAACGGCAACGAAAATCGATTGTCCGGGTGTCACAGCCACGTCCTCGCTGAGCTATCGGGGCGAGAACGCCCGCGGATTCGCAAGAGATCAGGGACGGACCAAGCTGGTCTGTTCCCATACGGAATGGGTGCAGACTCGGTGGGCCAACCCAAGCAATCGCCGGGCGAGGCACACCCTGCCGTCGTCCATCCCGCTAAGACCGGCACAAACCGAGCGAGAGGTCAAGACCCACAAGCCGATGGACTGTGTCGCGCCCGTCCAGCCGGATTCCCCACCCTACAGGCCATAGAAGTCGCTCCCGCGATCCCATTGACCTGGTCGTGGCAGCAAGTCGTCATCCGGGGCGGAGCACAACGGTTCGTCGATGCGAGAAAAGCCACCGGTGAGGCCCGTGAAAACAGGGCCCAGTACCGAAACCGAACGAAACCCTTCGCTGGGCTTGTCATCCCAATTGTGGAATAACGAACGTGGTATTCGGTGTCGGCGTGCCCCCCGGACGGTACCAAAGCCCGCCAGAGCACCGCCAGCACACCGATTGCAATTAGCAGCAAACCCATCGTTCCACCACAGGTTTCACCCGAGCGTCGCAGGATTCAACGTCGGCAAGCCATTGCCGAATCAACCGTTGATTGTAAGGTCCGACCCATCCCGGTTTCCGGTCAATTCCTGGAAACCGCCGTGGTTCCCGCCGCCGTGTTTGAAACGATGCAGCGGTCCAATTCCGAGTCTTCGGGAACATTCCTCACAAGGCGTCCCCAATTCACATATAATAAGGCGCAATCGGAATAACCGCAACACCGCATGGAAGCACAGATCGTACTAGCGAAATCCGATTTGGCAAGCCTTGCACGGTGCTACCCGGGCCGGGCTCGCAACGCAATCCACGCCCCGCTGGCCAAGCGAATTCTGGCCCCAAACGATGGCGGGCCATGCGCGGCCCAGCTAGATTTACCAGGTAGATTTATCGGTCAAGCCGATTTCACCCCATGATTCACCCGTTACAAACCCGATTCGAACTGGCCTTCCCGCCGGAGGAGTGGTTGGGGCGGCGCGTCATCCTTGCCGTCTCGGGAGGGCCGGACAGCATTGCCCTACTGCGTCTCACAGCGGCCGCCTCCCCTCCCAAATTGCGAGAATCACTCCTCGTCGTTCACGTCCACCACCACCTCCGGGGCGAGGACTCCGCGGCGGACGCACAGTTCACGCAGGCAGTCGCCGTACAACAAGGGATTTCGTGCCGGGTCTTCGATTGCCCTCTCGAACCCGAGGACAGGATTCACGGAAGCCTGGAGCAGGCCGCGAGAGAAAAACGCTATGCGGCTCTCCTACAGGCCGCCGAGACCTGGGGGGCCCGCTACGTACTCACCGGGCACACAGCCGATGACCAGGCCGAGACCGTGCTGTTTCGATTGGTCCGCGGTTGCGGCATCCGCGGCCTGGCCGGAATCCCCAAGGCCCGCCCCTTCGGTCCAGCCGCACTGACACGGCCGCTTCTCACCTTTTTTCGATACGAAATCCTAGACTACCTAAAATACCTGAATCAGCCCTATCGAGTGGACCACACCAACCGCGACGCTCGATTCCGTCGTAACGCCTTGCGTCACAAAGTCTTGCCCCTCCTGCGCCGCCATGTTTCCCAGTCCGTGGTGAGCCAACTCAACCACTTGGCCGATTTGGCTCGGGAATGCGACGACTTTCTACGCTCCCAGGTCGAGGCCGCCTGGCCCCGGGTGGTCGCACAAACGACGGGCAACTCCATCGGCTTTCGTGTAACCGAACTCCGGCGTCTGCATCCATACCTGGTTAAGGAGGTCTTCCGAAAGGCCTGGCAAGAGCAGGGCTGGCCCCTTCGCGAGATGGCTTACCCGCACTGGAATCGGCTGTCGCTGATGGTCGCATCAACGACGAGCGGACCGGGAACAGCACCATTTTCACCTGTTCTGCCAGGAAGAATACGTGCTCGATTGGACGAGGAGCACCTCATTCTGGAGCGACTGCCAGCAAGAGACGCCATTGTCGCGGAGCAAGCCGATGCCGTCATTGATAAAGGGGTCGGCTCCCCCCCGTGAAGATAGGAAAATCGTAGGTTGTATCCGTTAGGAGTACGATCCATGCCCTTGTATGAGTATGAATGCCCCAATTGTGGCGAACGATTTGAGCACTTGACCCGGACGAATGAACCGGCAGAGTGTCCCAAGTGTGGAAATCGCAAATTGACGAAACTGCTCAGTGTGGCTGCCGCTCGGGTCGGGAAATCGCAGGATATGCCCCCTTGTAGCAACAGTTTTGGTTGCTGTGGCGGCGGGGCGTGTGGCCTTCAATAAACGTGCGGCATCCAATAAAAATAAAAGCTGGACTTTGCAATTTGGGTTTGTAAGCTCCCCTCTTCCCTCGGGAAACGGTGGCCTGAAAGTAGTTTTCCACGAAAACGGCTTTTCTTGTTTTCCTGAATCGGTCAGCTTTCCAGCTTGTTTCCGTCTCCCAAATGGGGATGGGGCAGTTTGCAAAAGTCCAGTAAAAAATTGCAGCATCCACCAAAAAAATAAAATTCGCAGCATCCACCAGTAAATTGTGAATGATCTGCGGAAATTGGTTCCGCTCTAGAGCCCAGAACGAGATCGGAAAGCAGCCGCGTTTTCCCAACCAAGCCTCTGCCGCGATGCAATTCGGTCCGTCGAGCAGTAGCTAGTACTATAGCGCGGGGGTTTTTGATCGGCTCAACAACGTGTGGTGCCTCGACATAGCCCCTGGCAACCTGTGGTGGGCACATCGTGCAATCGGGGGAGTTTGCGCTGTAGTGCGATTACGGGATCGAAAACGCCATCCCGGTCCAAATCCCTCCCTCAGCCAATGCCGCGCGGACGCTCAGCGGCAACGGATCGAGGATGCGAGGTGCGCAGCTCCCCGGCCGATAGTAGCCCAATGTGTATACACACTCGTCGGGCGGTTCCAGCCCCATCTTATACGGCAAGATGGGGACGGTCAGGAAGAAGTGGGCACCCGAGGCAAACGGTTGCAGGATAGGCCCCAAATTGTGCCCGTAGCGCTCGACCCCCACTTGCTCGAAATACAGCGGCTTGTGACACAACCCCGAGGCCTTCCAGGTGAACACGGTTGGCTGCCAGCTTCGCCCGGCGAAAGCAGAGGCCGGCAGCGGACACTCGGTGGGAAACTTGTCTCCCTGCGGGCGAATGTTGTTGGTGATATTCGACAGCGGCTTAAGCCTCTCTTGCGGCGGGCACTCGTCTGCTGGCAACGCTGTCTTTTGCGTGAGTTGTTCTTCCAAGGGACGATCGTCCTTCGGCCCGGGTGGTAGCTCCTGCATCAAGTCCTCGATCGACTTTTCGCCTTCGACGATCGGGCTAACTTCAACCTGAGGTTGCGGCGGCGCAGTCGTGCCTCCCAGCGGTTTTGGCGGGGGGATCACCTCCGGTTGCGTACCGGGTGCGGATTCGGATACCGGCTGCGGCGGCAATAAGGCTTGCAAACCGGCTCCCGCAGACGGGGCAGCATCCCCAAAAGGGTCTGCCAGTGGATCGACCGGGCCAGTTGCTTCGCCGGTCCCAAGTTCCGACGGTGCAGGCACCGCGAATTGCAGCGGTAACACATTTGAAGAATTCGGGTCGTTTGAAGAACTCGGGCCGCTCTTCCCAACAGAGCCAAAGCTTGCGATTTGCTCGCTCGAAGAGGGGGGCGAGTCGGGGCCCGACTCTTCGGCCGCCCCTCGCGCCGTCGGCGTCACTTTGGGTCGAATAGGCAACCAACGCAATTCCGGTGACGGCGTCGTGCCGACGTAACCGGCGGGTGCCACCTGGGAATCCTGTATCGTCGATCCAGCAGCCGTACGTGATTCCTCGTTTGCGCGTTCGTGGCCTTTCACGAAACTGGCGATAACTACAGATTCGCTAGCTACAGACTGGTCTTGGTGTGGAACTGGGTCGCCAACAGAGTGCTCGCTCACCACAGCTACGCGAGACGCATCTTCGGCGGCCGGTGTAGCGACTTTTTCGTATCGCGACTGCCATTCGCCACCACAACAGTACTCTACTTTCCAACATGCCATCACAACGCCGAGACAGCCAGCCACCACGATCAGGCGATGGCCGACGCGAATACTACCGATCCTCTTCGGAGTACTCCACACTATAGTTTGGCGATTCGTGCGTGATGGTAATGTCATGGGGATGGCTCTCCCGAACTCCCGCGGCAGACACCTGCAAAAACTTGGTCTTGGTTCGCAATTCGGTAATGTTTCGGGTACCGCAGTAGCCCATTCCCGCCTTCAATCCGCCCACCAATTGGTAGACAAACGGCCCGAGGGGGCCACGATACGGCACTCGACCCTCGACTCCCTCCGGGACGAGCTTGTCGGGCTGATGGGGCGGGCCTTGGCGATAACGCTCGCTGGATCCTTGAACCATCGCCCCCAAGGACCCCATCCCGCGATACACTTTATAGACTCGCCCGTGATACAGGATGCGATCCCCGGGGCTTTCATCAAGTCCCGCGAAGAGACCACCCAACATCACGGCATGGGCCCCCGCTGCCATCGCCTTCGTGATATCCCCCGAAAAGCGGATACCACCGTCGGCGATCACGGGTATCCCCCGCTCTTCGGCGGCTTGGACAGCGGCCATGATGGCCGTAATCTGCGGCACGCCGACTCCACTAATGACCCGGGTTGTGCAAATCGATCCCGGACCGATACCAACTTTGACGGCATCAGCGCCGGCTTTAATCAGCGCCTCAGCCCCCTCCTTAGTTGCCAC
The DNA here is from genome assembly GCA_020721965.1 of Blastopirellula marina. Taxonomy (GTDB): domain Bacteria; phylum Planctomycetota; class Planctomycetia; order Pirellulales; family Thermoguttaceae; genus Thermogutta. Next base: position 18,567 of record DYLS01000061.1, read on the forward strand.
ATTTCCCGCAATAACGTCAATTTCCCATTGCCTCTTGATTTCCTGAACCGTCTCCAGGACGTTGGCCGAGTGGCCGTGAGCACTGTCTACAACGATGACGTCGACACCCTTTCCGATCAGGCTCTCTACCCGATGGTAGTCATGAACGCCAACAGCCGCTCCCACCCGAAGCCTACCCAAATGATCCTTACAGGCATTGGGAAATCGTCTCTGGTTATCGATGTCCTTGATCGTAATCAGGCCGGTCAGTCTGAAATCTTCGTCAACCAGCAAAAGTTTCTCCACCTTTTTTTCCATTAGGATCCGTTCGGCTTGCGCAAGCGATACAGTCCCCCTAGCCGTTACCAGATGATCCTTGGTCATGACTTCACGAACGGGGACATCGAAATCACCCAGAAATCGCAAGTCCCGCCGAGTCACTATACCAACCAATCTCCCGCCGGATTCCGTAATAGGGACGCCAGAAACATTTAACTGGTCCATCAATTCCTTGGCACGGCGTGCGGTCGCGTCGGGATTCAGCGTGGCCGGATTATCGATGATCCCGTTCGCGCTCCGCTTGACTTTCTCCACTTCCTCCGTTTGACGCTCGACAGACATATTCTTGTGGATAATCCCGATCCCCCCCTCTTGAGCCAGTGCAATCGCCATTGCGCTCTCCGTGACTGTGTCCATCGGCGAGCTGAGGATTGGGATCCGCAGTTCGATTCGGGCGGTCAAGAGCGTCGAGACGTCTACCTCACTGGGCACAACCTCGCTGTATGCTGGTTCCAGCAGAACGTCGTCAAACGTCATCGCAGGCGTTATTGACTTTTGGGCCATTCGCCGTACTCCTTCGACGGGCAACCAGTGGAAAACGAGAGGGAAAACTTCATTATGGAGCAGGGCGGTCCAATTTCAATGCGATCCATCCACGGAATCTTGGAGCACGCGGCTCCAAGAGGGCGATATCGAAAGGCCGTTTGCGGGCGGAAGGAGTGGTAACCACGGTCTCGGATCGACCACAGGTTACACGCCCAGACGAGACCTATGGCTGCGGCTCCATCGAGCCTGGCCATCAAGGCATGGGCGAGGTCCGTGTGTCGGGTAGCAACCCTGGTTCGAGCCAATCCGGCGGCAGGCGATAGATGCGTCGAGAAGAAAGGGGCCAACGAAACGGTAGCCCCCGGCGTACTGGGCCCCGCAGAGAATACTCGACCAATTCGAGACTCGTTTGCCGCACGAGCCGCCCTTTGTCGTCAAACTCTTTCGTCGTTTGACAGACCACGCCGCCAGGGATCTCCGGAACAACTACCGCCAGCGTCGTCGATGAGCCACGGGGAAATTTCTGGATGGTCCGTATCTGACAACCGGAAAACATCGCGGCGCCGACCCTGCACGGAATATCGACGCTCAAAGCCTCGGCCGTCAGCTCCTCCAGCACTTTGCCGCTGATGTCGGTCTTGACGGTTTCCCTCCGCAAGACCAATGGAGAGCCGCTAACCGTTAGATAGATTTTCGAGTTGAGTTGGGCGGCCGAGTCCGGCACGCGGACCTCCTTAACACGGCAGGTGAATTCCCGACCTTGAACCGTGATCTTTTCTTCCCCCAGATCGATGATGTTTGCCGCCTCTCCTAACGGATCACCGTAAATCCCTTGCCGAACCGTTTGTGGTTCAGCCCGAAAGCGCTTTCCCGCCACTTCCACGATCACTTCTACCCGCAGGGTAACGCTTTTTTCATCCACACTCTCCAGCATGGTTCGGGTATCGGTCGTAAGTACCTCCACCGAGCTGCCCACCGATTCGGTTGTGGCCCTTACCACGCGCCAGGCCCCTACTTCAAAACGTCCCCAAGGATGCACCTCGCGCGGCAAATCACCTCCTCCCGCGGCCAGCTCCAAAGGCGAGCAAACCGACAGGAGAAAGCAGACCAGCCGCAGGACGCCTTTTGACCGTAAATTCAAGGCAAAACACTCTCTGACTTGCGGAAGCTACAAGCTTGCAGACCTAATCCTACAGCCCCAAGGCCGCCTGATTGCATGATGTGCCCAGCCTATCGTGCGAGGGGCGATATACCCCATCACCACTAGATTTTGAGCCAAACAAACAACCCCCCGCTGAAGTGCTAGCCCCTCCGCCCACCGCCGGCACGCCCATTCGCAGGTTCTCGTCAGTCGGAAGCCATCGGCGCCAACCGTTCGCCACGTTGCAGAAGCCGGCAGCGGGGCGCTGAGTCCTATCTTTGGCGGGCCTTTGCGATATTTACACGGGATCCACTACCCCCCCACCCGACCTGACACCAGGGCGTCAAACATCGACTTCCGTAATCGACGGCTTCGATGCCACGCACCTAAACATCCGGAATTCGCCCAACCGCATTCTCCCAATTATAAAGGATCATCCGACGATCTTCCACTCTGCATGGGGGTTTCGTTTTCGCGACACATCTCCGTCAGGGTTGCCCACGGGCTAAAAGAGAGGCAAAAAGCAGAGTATAGGAGGCTCCAAAGACCGTCTCACTCGGCCGGTGCCAACCGTGTCACCTGCAGTGGCCCAGAATCAGGCCAGGACGTCAAACTCTGGAGGGCACCATCCGGCCAACGAATCCGAATTCCACGGATGACCGCCCCTTGTGGAAAACCGAATGTCACGGGCAGTTCCACCTGGGAGAGGTAACTCCGCGTAGGCATCACGTCTCGCCACAGAGTACCATGATCCGTTTCGACTTCGACCACGGCGCCGTAGGCATCGCGATTTCCGCTAGGATCATAGAGGGTGATCCTCAGGTAACGCCGGGAGGCGGAGAGATCGTTGCGAAGCAGCATGGGAGGGCCGTCGATTTGCGTCACCAATACGTCCAGGTCCCCATCCAGGTCGATATCGGCATAGGTGAGACCGCGGCCCACCATCGGCGTGAAGATAGCCTCGCCCAACAGCTCCGCCCCCACGGCCACGAACTCTTCGGGCTGATCGGAACCGGCATTCCAGAAGACTCGTACAGGTTGGCGATAGGTCTCACTCTCCTGTACCAATTGGATATCCTCCTCCAAATGTCCATTGGCGCACATCAAGTCCAAACGCCCATCCAGATCGTAGTCGAGGAATAAGGTCCCGAAACTCAGATCCAGTCGCGTGAGGGGACCGAAGCCCGAGGCCACTGCCTCATCGCTGAAGAACTCACCACCTGGCAAAGAAACATACAGAGCTGACATCTCATTCACAAAATTGCCGATGGCAATGCCCAGGCACGGATCGTTTCGGTAATAAGCTGCATCAATCCCCATTGCCCCCCGAGCCTTTCCCGAAGAGTCGAAGCTTATGCCGACAATCGTGCCGACCTCCTCGAAGGTCCCGTCCCGCCGATTCACGAAGAGGAAGTTTTGCACCGTATCGTTCGCCACGATGAAATCGATCCAGCCGTCGCCGTTCACGTCACAAGGCCGCAATCCCAAACTTTTCGCTATTGGTTCACCGGTGGCGGGATTTCTTACGCGGATCCCTGCTTCCTCCGAAATCTCCCTAAAAGTTCCGTCTCCTCGATTGAGGAACAAGCGGGGAAATGTGCCGGCGAAGGAATGAGGCGGGCCGTAAGCGCGGCTCAATCCAGTCAACACAAAGCCCTGGGATAGGTCGATTTCACGCGACCACTCCACGTACTGGCCGACCCAGAGATCCAGATCCCCGTCATGATCCACGTCAGCGAAGCCTGCCGCGGTGCTCCAATCGGCCGGATCGCCCGCAATTCCGGCTTCCGATGCTACATCGCGAAACATGCCCTGTTCGTTACGGAAAAGATGATTCGGACCGACAGCAGTAATATACAGATCTCGCCATCCGTCGTTGTCGTAGTCCCCAACTGCGACACCCATGCCGTAGAAAGCCAGCCCTCCCAGCCCCACGGCTTGCGTACAGTCCGTAAAGCGGCATCCCCCTTCGTTGCGGTACAAAGTCAAGGTGCCGCGAAACTCCGTCAGCTCATCGTCTTGGTACCGATGCCAAGGCCAAGGACAGCCGCTCACGAACAAAATGTCCTGAAGCCCGTCGTTGTTGAAATCGAAGAACGCGCAGCCGCCGCCCAACGTTTCCGGCAGAAGTTTCTCTCCGTATGCCCCGGTGAAGTGGCGGTAGCGAATCCCACTGTCGGACGTAATGTCCGTGAATGACACGCGAGACGGCCGTACCACCGGCTTGACGCGAAAACGGGGCGCTGCCACAGCCGGCCGCATCATCGGCTCCGGCGGCCGCAGCCACCACCAGATCGCTGCCAGCACAAAAAGCGATGACACGGCCCCAAACAGCATGGCCCGCCATACGAACGTTGCTCTTCGATTGCGTGGGGATTTCACGGTTGGCCAGGGTCAAAAACGCCTATTTTTCAAGGACGATCTAAGGAGATGGCTGCTGCGGCATCCGTCATGCCAACAGCGGAACCTGTTTTAACGGCTACCTCGTGCAGTGGGTAAATGACTACGGCCTCGGCTGCGCGATCCGCATCGGGATACCGCCTCCGAGCGGCTGCCACGGCCCGATCCCGCGCGTTGTCGTCCACGCGATACTTGGCGTGCCATTCCCTGTGCCGCTGAGCGGCGTCCGTATCCCCGAGGTAACGGTAAATGAGCGCGAGGTTATAATGGGCCGTCACATTCTCAGGGTCGAGGCTCAAGGTCTTTTGGAACCACTCGGCTGCTTCGTGCAAAATGGCATCTCGCCTTTGACGCTGGCCGGGATCGCGAACGCGTCGGGCAGAGTCGAAGAGCGTCTCTCCCAGCAGGTTGATGACTTCGTAATCACGGCGGAAGTCGAAGCCCCTCGCCCGCAGGGCGGCGTCTGGCGGGACCAAAATCCTCCGCAGGGATTGGGCGGCGGCATCCAGATTCCCCTGCTGCCGGTCGACAAGGGCTGAGAGCCAAGCCGCGGTCCACCACGGAAAGTCGGCGTCCTCGGTGTTGACTGCCCGCTGCAAGGTGGCAACGGCCTCGTCCAAATTGCCTTCCGCAAAATATGCCCGGCCCAGGTTCAAGGCACCGTCCCAGCGTCCTAATGCCTCCACCCGCCGGAACGCCTCCACGGCCTGGCGTAGTTGCGATTTGCCCCGCAAAAGCAAACCGATCCCGTAATCATTCCACCGCTCCCACTCCCCGGCGACGGGCCTGTTTGACGCTTCCTCCCAAATGGGTTGGAGGTTCGCATCGTCTGCCGTTACGGAAAGCTCCAGCGTATCTTCCGCCAGCACCGTGATGGGTAGATTGTTGCGGTACGGCTCTCCTGGCCGCTGACCAGGTAGCGAAAGTTCATCGGGTCTCATCTGGCCCACCACAAAGGCCATCAAGTCCGCATCGAATTTCCGATATAGCACCGCTGCCCGAAACCGCAGCCGTTTGCCCGCCCAAAGCGGGTTTACGTCCAAGCGATAATGAACGCTAGCGGCAGCACCGGGCGGGATTTGATTGTCATACAGCGGAACAAAGATATCCTGCGGATTCCGCCGTGCGATGCGATGGCCCTGTCGGTCCAACATGAACACATTGATGAAATGAGCCGCAGGATCTACCCGACCGTCGCCGTCGAGACCCCCGTTCTCTAGAAGCGGGTCATTCTCGTCCTCCACGCGAAGGTACAGCCAGACTTCGTTCGAATCGGTGGTCCCCTGCGTGAACTGATGTCCCACCGCCAAGGTCCTCACCACGACCTCCAGCAGATAAGTTCGCCCAGCCGCTAGCTTGGGAACGCGGGGACGCAGAGGAGCCAGCAATTCTCCGTCCACGGTACCACCGTTTCGGATGCCGAAGATATCCACACGGACGCAACCCCGCAAAAACTCTTGATGTTTCCGAACGATATCTTCTCGCCCACGAAAGAAAGGCAAGGCCGTGTTGGCGCCGCGGAATAAATGATCTCGAACCGCCAAGCCATCCACGCCAGGGTAGTGTTTGGCCCCAAAATCGTTGGAGGGCTGCGGCGGCATGTGGCACTCGGCACAGTTCCCCTTGGCTGTGGTTGGGTAATAAAAGCTTCGCGCACCGTGCCCAGAGACCCCACTTAGCAGAAATGCGTCATAGTGGTTTTGCCCCCGCAAAAACTTGTAGTCGTTCAAATCCTCCGGGATGTGGACTTTGTGGCACACCGAACAGAATTCCGCGCTCTTATGAAACGGTTTGAGAAACGTCCGCTTGTGGAACTCCGGTTTGGCACGGATGAGTTGATGATTGATCCACTTGAAAAACGGGTTGTTGCTGAAAGCGAATGGATAATGAAGAGGGTCCTCGATGACGTAATCCGCGTTGCCGCGAACCGAATTCACCGCCACAATCCCATGACATGCGGTGCACGTCAGCCCCGCATGAGCCGTTGGATCGGCTACGTCGTCGTACTTGGGATCGTCGAATCGCCCGCTGAAAAACGGTACCGGATCATGGCAACCGGCACACCAGCGTGATCGCCGCGGCGATCCCTCACGCTCGATGGAGAATCGCCGCGTTTCTCGGACGGATGCCAGATAGACTGGATTGTTGAACGAACTAAAGCGGTGGGCACTTTCCGACCATTGCTCATGGACGTCGGCATGACAGTCCCGGCAATACCGGTCGTCCATCAATATTTCTGCCGGAATAAAACCTCCGTTTGCCGTGCGAGCGAGGGATGGATCGAAGAATTTCTCCCCGTCTTGTGGGCGAACAATACGCCATCCGCGGGGATCAAAAGAGTGAAGCAGGACAAAAACCGATACAATCCCCAGCGAGACTATGCCCCAGACCACATGCCCGACGGCCCCCCGCCGTTTCCCCGCGGCACGGTGCAAAAAGTAGCCCGCTAGCAATCCCACTGAGCCTAAGATGTGCGCCCAATGCACCCATGTGCGAAGCTCTGGCCCGCGAATGACGAAAATGGCCGGTCGCCACAACAGCAATCCGCTGACCGTGACGACGATGCACAGGGCTGTGGCGGCGTATCCATAGTACACGGCCCGCGAGTTCTTGCTCCGTCGCCCCCTTCTCGCATGAAACCAAAGGTAGATGGTCAATGGGATGAGCAAAATCAACCCAATCGCCAAGTGGAGCAAGAAGGCGAATTGGTAAAAATAGTTTTGGCGAGATTGATCCGTGAACCACTCCCACAGGGTGATTCCGAAAAGATACACGCTATTTCCGGCCAGGAACGCGAAGAGCCCGGCCACCACCCAAAACAGGCCGCCGAGCCAACCATAGTTCACGCCCCGGCCACCAATCGATTTGAGCACCCGAGACTCGCGATTTTCAAAACAAGCTGGGCGAACACATGTGTTAATTTAGACTGACATATTTACTATTATCTGCGCAACGCTGTTTTATGCAAAGGATTGGTCGCCTGCCGCACCGAGTAGCCCGACTCCTTGCCCTCGCCCACAGTCGGCCGGGGCGTGCGCAACCCGCCCCCATGCTTCCCACGAAAACCTAAAACCCGGTTGGGTTAACCCACCGCAGGGCTTCCACATGACGAGCCACCGCGATATTCCCCACAGATGGGGGAGACAGACACGCAGCAGGAACTCGCGCAACTCCAGCCAAGCCCAATTAGTTCTACAGCGCAGGGGCGTTTGCTTGCCTCAACATCATCTTGTGGCGATGAGACATGCCGCGTCGCAAGATATGCTGAGCACATCATGCAATCAGGCGGACTTTGCGATGTACGATTAGGCCCCATTGCGCATTGTGGCGATGCGATACCGCGCAGCCCCAAAGAAGGAATGCGAAAAGCAGACGAGACGCGAGCCGAAACACTGCCCGTCCGGCACGTGCGTAATTCACTCGGCTTCTAGCGCTGCGGCCGTGAACATGCCGCCCCAGTCAACCCAACCTGCTCCGCTCGCGGAAAGGGATCCTTTTGCACTATCTCTTGAAAGTCTTTGTCGGCCGCGAAAAAGCGAAGGCGGCTCGACGGCGTAAGGAACTGCCCGGTGACCAATCCCGCGCATCCTGGCGAAAAAAATATCGTGGAAATTACGATTCCCAGACAAAAAATCGGGTTGTTGAGACGTCGGACGAGCATCGCTATCTTCGCCGTTTCCGATTGAGACAACGCTCCCAAAAACGCTACGAACGTCACCGGGTATCCACGAATATCAACGCGGATGTCGCCCGCGGATCCAAAATAGGGACACAACGGCCACACAATTCGAGGCCGGTATTCACGGACGCGGACTTTCCAGCTTCATCCAGTCTTGAATCGTCTCCAACCTCTCCGGCGAGGTTTGCGTCACGGCACAACCAGCGAGGAAAAACAAGAGGCAGAGAACCACCGCCATGCCCCAGCGGTCCCCCTTCGTTTTCTTTGCCTGGCAGGGCAATTCCATCCGCACCGCTGCGTACCTCTTCGCACTTTTCGTCCCACTGCTCATCTCACTGGGGGCCGACCTAGCTAGTCTGCTTTTTGATGGCCTGCCGCGGCGGGGGACCCTCGGTTTGCTATGGGCGTACCGGCTCCAAGGCCATCCAGTCACTCACGGTCTCCACCCGCTTCGGCTCTTTTTTCTTGAACAGCCCGAAAAACGACGACTCCTGTTTGGCGGGCTTTTTGTCGTGCGGCCCGTTCGGGTTGTAGTAACCCGTTGTCTGCGGCTCATCTTTATGTCCATTGAAAAGACCTTTGATACCGTCGGCTGCCTTGCGGGCACCGCTGGCCAAGGCTTCGAACGGGTTCGGGATTTTCGGAATCGCAAACCCGCTCGATTCGCTGGGTTGAGGCTTGCTGATCGGCCAGGCACGGGCCGTACCCGCCCATGTTGCCGTGAGAAGCAAGCCGACAGCCACTGCGGCTCCAAACCTGCGATAGCTCTGGTATGGCACGGTTTGAGACCTCCCTTCACCGGACTTTGTATTGACATTCCCATTGCGGCCGAGGTTGCATCGGCTTGCCCCCGCGTTGGCCAATCCATCGCTTGCAATCTGCCGCAAACACGCTGAGGAATACCGAAAACCGCGAGCTAAATCCAGATCGATTTCAGCGAGAATCCACAGACGCGGCGAGTCCCTTGCACCGATCGCCTTGCCCAATACTTTTTTGTGGGAAGGCTCCGACGAATTGGAAGCGACATCAATTGGGGGTGGGCCGACCAAATTAGTCCTAA
>DYLS01000062.1 GCA_020721965.1 Blastopirellula marina
CGTCACTGCGAAACGGCTCGTCCTCTTGTCATTTCGAGCGAAGCGAGAAATCTTTTAAAGCGAGCATGCCTGCGAGGCGAAAAATCTTCTCGACAGGGTAAGATTTCTCCTCGCTGGCGCTTGTCGAAATGACATTGGTGGCGATCGTTGAAATGACATTCCGTTCCTCACTCGACGAACCTCTGGAAACACAAACGCTTGTTGTTTTACAAATCTTTTGCGTTATAGCTGGACTTTTGCAATTTGGGGTTACAAGCTCGCCCCTTTCCAGAGGAGATGGCACGGCGAAGGCTATTTCCCATGAAAATAGCTTTCCTTATTCCCCTGAATTGTCCAGAACTCCAGTTTCTAGCCATCTCTCAGAGGGGGATGGAGCAGTTTGCAAAAGTCCAGTTATAGCTCAGCCGTGAACGGTTACCAATCGAGTCCTAGACCTCCTCAACAAAAAGCCGCTCATCCTCGCCGGAGAACTGGTACAGCGATCTTCTATCTTTACAATTGGCAAACCGGTGGCCGGTCACCGAATTGTTTGTTTCATTGAAAGAGGTCTGTTTCATTGAAAGACGTCGCCCAGCATTTCGCAAGGGCTGGTCTCGTGCGTCAGACAAAAGCTGCCCCGCGCGACATCAGGCCGCCTTGTCCAGCACAGTCTCGGAGGACGTCCGCGCCTTGTCACAACTCGGCGCATTGCCGGACGGTTGCCGCGGTCTCTTGCCTCCCCATAAAACCCAGCCCAACTGATGCGTCAACCTCGTCGCACACAATTGCTCGGCGAGAATCAAGATCGCCAAAGGATAGGCATGGAACATCAATCTGCGGAAGGCCGTGAACAGGTGATACAACAGCGGGTAAGGGGTCACGAGGAAAATGGCGATGTAACAAGCCACTGCGATTCCTGCAAGAATTCGTAGGAACAAGACCTCGCCGGTCAAGCGGTAGCGCCGTTTGAGCACCAGTGCAAATGCCAGGCCCCCCCAACCGAATCCCCATACGTTGTTGACAAATTCGGCGGCAGCAAATTGCACGATTTGCGGGACTCGCGAACCGCAAGTAATCAGCCAGCCCCAGGACAGTGCATGAGAATAGGAACGGTACAACGGTGACTGCGGAATATCCCCATGCGTCCATTGCAACAAGAGAAATACCGGCAAGACCATTGCGGCCATGATACCGAAGGTCGTTAAAAGAATCTTTCGAGGAATCGCCCAACTTGCGTCATCTTTCTCGCCGCTGTGTGGCTCACCGTCAGCTTCGCTGTTCACCGAAATCGACAAGGGTCGGGATATCGTCCATCGTTGCCGCGTCCATACCCAGGTGATTACCATGCTAATCATGGCCAGGGCGGCCCAAAGCGTTCCCTCTTGTTTGACGAGCATGGTTCCGGCAAAGGCCAGCCCCCCCATTGCGGCGTATCGCTGATTGCCCGCTGTCAATGCACGCGCGACCCCAATCCCCCCAGCTAGGAGATAGGTCACCAGTACAACATCTACAGAGCCGGACACCCCGCCTCCCTCTGCAAACGAACCTAACCACGGAGTGAGCATGAAAACAGGGACGAGCCATGCCCCCTGCGTCCCGTCCAGGGAGAGTAGCCAGCTCGCCCAAAGGCATCCGATACTCACTACAAAGCCCCAAAAAAGTAGCAGCAGCCCCTGGTCCTGCTCGTAACCCGCCAACATGAAAACCTGAGACTCGATGATGGGAACCAAAAGGGGATAGTCGGGTTGGAAATGCAGCCGGTGGACATCGCGGAAATCCGCCTCGTTGAGCGTTCCCTGCTCGGCCAAGACCTTGGCCTTCAATCCATGGATCGCTCGGGCATCGTAACCCCACAGGCCGCCGGTTGCCGCCGGAACAGCAGTCGAGAGAAGGATCACCACGGTGGCAAGAAAGCTGAATCTGACGGAGTAGGAAGCTTTTTCCCAAGCAGCCAAACTACGCCGCCATCCCCGGAACACCCCTTGAACCGCCCAGAGGGCCAATCCTCCGTGGATACACCAAACTGCCCCCAAATAGCCCCACGTCCAGCGTGCTCCCATGGCCAAAGGGAGATAGAGGAGCCACGCAAACAACAGGCAGCCCAATAATGGCGCGATTCCAAATCGCAGCAACGCATCCCCCCGCGCGAGCCGATTTCCCGGCAACAACAGTCGCGACAGGGAGTAACCCGATGCCCACAAGACAGTCAAAATCAATAGGGAAGACCAAGCCGAAGGAGTCATACCAAAACTGTTTCAACAGCAATGCAGGACAGGGCAGAGATTCACGACCAACGACTTCAGTGCTTGCTTTGTTCGATGGGACGGATGCCGCAGGAACTCGGGTTTTGCTCATCGAACACGACCACATAGTCGATCTGATAACGCCGGACGAATTCGTCGACTGTCATGGGCAGAAATCGGGGGTTATGGGCTGTCCAGAATCGGTCCGTGGCCGCATCTCGGTTGGAAAGGCCAGCGGTCCGCATCTCCAACCACTCATGCTTGTGCCAATGCCCAGCCAGAGTTTGCAGGTCTTGAGGCAGTGCAAAGACGCGGCGAGGAAAGACATCGTAGGAAAAGACCATGCCTTCCCAGCCCCCGCGATACAAGATCCTGCAATTTTGTGGCGTGTTGGCAATGACGTTGCGTACCCAGTACGGATAATTGGCGGCCCAATGACCCCGAAACTTTCGGACCGGAACAGCCGTCGCGAGGTGCAGCTCATCGCGAACATTGCGTAGGGTCCACGGAAGCTCAAACCAGCACCCCACGCCAATCGCGGCGTGGGCACAGATCGCGGCGATGGCCAGGCGTTGCCACGTCCCACTATCTCGCCATAGGATTGCGAGCCTTAAACCCGCCAGGCGTAGCTTCCTGCCCGTGCGGCCAAGCGGCCGTTCGCCCGTCAAGCCCCAAACCAGCAGGGCGGTCAACAATCCGAGCGTGGGCCACCCAAGGTGCCGACCCAAGGGCACATGAGATCGAAACTCTGGCCATGCCGCCGCGACAATCGCGGCGAACAGGTATCCGCTGGCAATAATCGCGGCCACCCCCGCACACCCACGAATGAGCCTCAACCCCATACGATTGGTTCGATGAGTCATCATTTCCGGGCCTTCGATCCATCATCAGTCCGGGCCGATGGTTCGCTTCAGGCAATGATCGCCAACCAGGATTTGACTGGCGCGATCCGTCGCTCCGCCATGCGTCGATGCGAAGCCGGACTCTCCTTACTTGCCACCCTCGGCGATCCGCGAACTATCCCATCGGAAACCGCGCCAAACTGCCAAACCTCAAACGGCTGGGTATTCAGTTTACTGACCGGACCAAACTTTTTGAAACACCAAAATCTTCATAGGACGTCTCTCTTACGAGCACGCCGACTTTTCCATGCAGAGGCTTGCGCGTTGGCCAACCCGTCGTGGCGAAAACAAGGCGGTCAGGCACGGCTATCCCTTGGGGTTTCCTGAAACTCGAAGCGCAACCGTTCCCGGCTGGGATCATGGGGAAAACACGGTATTTTCGCGGGCCGTGCGGCAAAAAGGCTCTTTCCATAACCGCCGATAGTTTATCTTCCTATAGCTGCCGATCGTTTATTTTCCTATAGCCGCTGATTGTTTAGGCGAAGCACGAGATGTTGTGATCGACACGGCGTAACACCCCGAAGGCTCTGTGAACGGTCACAACGAGGCGCACTCCTTGACAATTCATGGGTCGGTGGTAATACTTTCCTTTTGTTGGTAATACTCGCGGCGTTTACCCCAAAGAGGATGGAAGAGGTCTTGCTATGCACATCCGTTCCGGTCGGCCCGGCTTCACCCTCGTCGAGTTGCTGGTTGTCATCGCGATCATCGGAATCTTGATCGCCTTGCTACTGCCTGCCGTACAGATGGCGAGGGAAGCGGCCCGTCGTACCCAATGCCTGAACAACATCAAGCAGCTCGCACTGGCCCTGCACAATTTTCACGACGTGAACAAGGCGTTTCCCATCGGTTCACCGGAAAAGGTTTGTCCTGGCTTCGAAAGCATCCCCGCCTGGCAGTACCGCTGGGGGCCGATGGCTATGCTCACCCCTTACCTCGAACAATACAACACCTACCAGACACTCAACTTGGACGTCCCCCTGTATGGACACACGGGTGTATACAACGGGCCGGGGGTCGGCGTCCACCCGGACAACGTCGCGCCGCTGTCTGTGGACATCAGCTTCTTCCATTGCCCAAGCGACGTTCGCCGAAGGGTCCAACCCGAATACGGGGCTACCAATTACATGGCGTGTTGGGGTCGAGGAGCACCTACGCCAACAGGGACTGCCGTTTTTGACGGCGATGGATTGTTCAAACGGAAAGTTGCCACCAGCTTTGCGGACGTGATCGATGGCACGAGTAACACGGCCGCATTTTCGGAGAGCCTCCTCCCGGATCCAGATATGTCCTGGTCGGGTGGAATCGTGCTGAGTAACACCAACAAAGACCTGGTGATTGTCGGGGCATACGCGGGCAGCGCGGGTAGCACGCTAACCAAGGAATGGTGCATGAGATACGGTCAGCCCGTCGCCTCCCGGCCCTCTCGAACGGCGCGGTGGTTCGACGGTTTTGCGCTGTACACCGCGTACTACCATTGGTGGGAACCCAACTCGATGGTTCCCGATTGCGCGAAATGGGCGCCGTTGCGTTCCTTCTGGCAAATGGCAAGAAGCCATCATCCCGGCGGCGTCAATGTGGGCATGGCGGATGGCTCCGTGCGATTCGTCAGCCAGACCGTGGATCTGGAAGCATGGCGCGCCTTGGGATCGATCAATGGCCAGGAGGTGCCAGGGAATCTTTGATTCCCGGCTCCCGGTAGGCGGGTTTGGTTGCGGATACAAGCTGGGAAATTCGACGTGGCACTCTTGAGAGCTGCATTGGGCAGTTCGGATAGGTTCGCAGGAGGACACACTCATGTTTCGGCAACTTTGGACAGCACTGGTGTGCGGCTTGGTCGCCCCAATCGCTCCATTCGCTCTCGGTCACCAGTTGTGGATTGAGGCCCCCGGTCGCACGGCGCCGCAAAGCAACGTGCCGATCGTGATCTGCTTCGGGCACCTCGGGGAGCAGACTCCCCTTGCCATGCTTCAATCGAGCGTTAGCAAGCTGTCCGCGGTTCTTCACCTGCCCGGTAAGAAGACGTCACCCATCGACTGCCTGGTGGCGGAGAAAGGATTTATGGCGGAGGTCAAGGTTTCTGACATTGGCGTCTACCAAATCGACGCGAAGCTGGAGGTTGGGATTTTAAGGCGGGCAGTACATGATATGCGGCCCGGCACACGCCTCATCATGCTGGCAAAAGCGGTTATCCAGAGCGGAGATGATTGGGAAACTCCACCGGCCATCGGGCACCCCATTGAGATCATACCCATGTCTGATATTACCCAACCTGCCCCCGGTGACGCCTTGCGATTGAAAGTGCTCCGTGACGGCCAGCCTGTGGGTGGCCCCCAAGTCCTGGTAACCCTGGCAACGACGGGGCCAGAGTCACCGAACGATTCCGCGCTCACCGAACACACATGGACGATCGAAGGGCACCCCGACCCGAGCGGCGAAATTGCGTTTCCGCTTGTGGCCCACGGCTGGCACGTCGCCTCTATCTCCTATTTCGACGACAAGCCGGGGGTATATCAAGGCCCGCTGAGCTTCGATGGCGATTTCAGCCACTTGAAACCGGGGGATTCTTTTCAAGGAACGCAGTACTTCGTCACACTTGCTTTCCGAGTGGAGTGAGGGCGGGACGGCGGCCCGTCATCCCTGCGGCCAAGGCGTAGAAACTGATCAGAAGAAACAGCAATCCCAAAGGCCCGGTAAAGCACACCAAAAGCAAAGCTACAGCGCTTACGGCAAAGGCGCGTTCCCGGTGGCGGGTCAAGTATTGCCAACAACGAGTCAGTACCGCGAGAAAGACGGCTAGTCCCGCGATCATGACGCCTGCAACCGCTGCCTTGGACAAACGGCTTGTAGTCTCGGCAGGGATAGACCGGGCCTGAATTTCTATCTCGCCCTGGGGCGCGACAAAACAATAAAGCCTTCCCCTGGTAGGTATATCGACATCGAGCGTCGGGCGACCACCATCCAGTCCCACGGCAGGCCCCTCGGCAGGCGTGTCGGCTCCCTCAACGGATGATTTCGTGTCAGGCATCTTTGCCACTGCCCCCGCCCTTGGCCCCTGCCCTGGCTCCGCTTGATTGCCTTGCGTTGGCACTCCCTCAAAGGTTTCTCCTGGCAACTCGTCCGATTGTATAGCGCTGCGCTGCCGCTTTTGGTAGCGGTCGCTATAGCGGCGCGCGGTGTCCTCCGCGATCTCCAACCCTAAAGAGGATTCTTCCTTCGGTGCTACACCGTCGATGATGGATGTTTCACCTTTGGCCGTGCCTTTGCGGCGTTCAAGCAGATCGGCTTCAGGTCCGGCGGCCGCCTCGAACCGGCTTTGAAGCTGTCGCGCGGGCGTGGCGGCTGGAGGCAGCCCCGCCGGCATCTGTTGGTTTTCCGCGAGTTTTTGTTCGGGCTGACCATTTCTTCCAGAGCGGAGCCGTTCTTCGAGACCACGGTACCATGAGCGATCCGGGGAATCCTTGGGCGGCGATTTTTTATCCGCGGGCGGCACCCCGCCCTGGAATGCCGCAATCCGATCCGGCGTAGCCTCGCGAACACTGACCGCTCGTTGCTTCTCATAAAGAGAACCTAGCAGAACGCGATTGTTGAGGCCGCGGCCTGCCTTAGCACTCGATTCGACCTGCTCCAACGCTTGCGATATTTCCTCCGCCGCTTCGCCCCAACCGAGGTGTCGGCTACCTTCGTAACCGCCGCCGATTTCGGTCTCCAGCTCATAGGGCACCGAAAGGAGGCCCCCGCTCTCACCGCCGAGTATGCGAAGATTCCAACCTGCACGGACGCGGGCATACTCGTCGCCCTGCTTGAACGTTTCCGTCAGGTCCGACGCCAATTTCTGTCGAAAACCGTCATATCCCGAGGCCAAATCCTGCTCCGGCACTTTCCGCGCGGTACCTGCAAAATCGAAGAGCCATCGATCATCCGCGGAATAGACTCGCACCTGCGACCATTCCGGTATCCAATCCGGCGTGCACGGTAAAGGCAGCGGAAATCGCCGTAACCATCCGATGGGCCACCGGGTACCGCCATACTTGACGATCACGCGCAAGGGCAAGTCGCCTTCGGCGGTCCGCGACACAGGAAGCCGTATCCAGAAAGGCTCCGTGGCTTGTTCGTCTGCCACGGGCTTGGCCGGGCGACCATCTACGGAAGCTGACCACAGCCGGGCGCCCTCCGGCAATCGGATTCGGAGAAACTGCTCCTCTCGATTCTCGACCCAATACCGCTGCTCGCCGCGATAGACACCCTTACCGTCCAGAACCAATAAGCCGTCGGCCATCCGAATCCGGATACCTCCGCCGCGTTGGGCAGCCCTTGGGCGGGTCTGAAAGGCCAAACGCGGATGCTTGGCCCCAGCAGCAACGACATAGGCTTCCGTAACACGCATGGCTAGCCCATCCGGGCCTCGCAGACGATCTTCCAATTGAGATCGCCCCTGCGAACCGGCCTGTTCCACCTCCTGCGATTCCACTACCACCACTTCGTCTCGCCCCGCATTTTGCAATGTGACTGCCTGAAGCCCGACGCGGATGGGGGGGCCGTCGGGAACCGTGATTTCCGTGGGCACGCACACCCGATGCGGCGAGGCGGTCAGGGCGAAATCTTGCTCGATCAGAATTCGCAATTCCCCCATCACTGCGTCTTGAAACTCGATATCGACCCAAAAGTCGGATTCTGGCTGATTCTGGCAAGGCACGAGCGACTTGGATCGCAGCATGGGCGCCTGGATCCGGCAATCTCGCATTTGAGGCGGTAAACGAAACCGTAGCCGATGAATCCCGGCTTGCGCCACCGAAAAATCCAGAAGCAACGTCTCTTCCACCACGCGATCCGTGAAGCGCACGTTGCCAATCGTCTCGCAGGTGACCAAGGGAGTGCGGGCGTGCAAAACGATGGCCGCCTCCGGAAGGGCATCCGCGTACTCCAGTGCCAAGGAAATGCTGTCGCGCTGATCCGCGGGTAGCCAGGAGAGCCGAGACACAAGCACAGGTTGACAATCCCGCGACGACTTCAATTCGATGGAGTACCTCGGTTCCACGCTGATCGCCAATTCCCCTCGAACTGCCCGGACCCCATCCACCCCGACTGTCGGCAGGAGGATTTGGGACGGTGTATCGTCCACGGATAAGGTGGCTCGCACGATGACGGAAACATCCCCCAATTGGCCATCCTTCCAAAAGATGTTCAGCCGGGACGCCCCTTCCGCTGCTTCAATGTTCCAGCTTCCTTCGCCCGGCAATTCCACCTGGTCGATGCGATGAATCTTGGCTGGCAGAAGAATGGTTCCCCTGTAAAACGGCTGCTTGTCGACGTGCCAAATGATCCGGCTCTCCAGAGACTGACGGAAAGCTGCCACGCGGAAAATGGCCTGTACGTCCGCGGTTTGCTGGCTTTCCAAAACTCGGACGTGAATCTGCGGGCGGTCCCCTTGTGCCACGAAGGCAAATGTCGCAAAAGGGAGCAACCCCAGCGGATTCGAGGGGACATCGCGCACCGCGTCCCGATAGCTTGCCGGGTCGAGATTGGGAATGGCACGAAGTGACGCCGCATTCATGACCGTCAATTCCAAACACGGACTGCGGCGTACGATGATCTGTCCGGCGTGGGACACAGCTCCCGGCACTGCTAACAGAGGTATCTCGAAGTCGGCCTCTTTCGTGCTCGCACTCAATAGGCTTCTTCGCAGATGCAGAACGATTCTTTCTTCGCCGTGTGCCGCGGCCAAGAGGGTCACGGTGACGTGGCGAACATCGGCCGTTTGCGTCGCATCCCAGCTCTTGACGTTTTCACCTTCGATCTGCTCGACCTCCCAATCGGTCGGGACCACGAACTCGAAGCTCTGCCGCTCTCCCTGACGAAATCGCAGACTTGCGTCCCAATGGCACAACAAGAAATCTTCGCGAGCATCGACCACGATCATGGACTGAACCGACAATGCCCGATCGACAGCCGCCTCGATCACCTGGGGCCGCCACTGAATGGAGAAATTACCGGGCGGGAGCAGCGACGCTTCCACAGAGGCGTCCGGTTCCGTGGTGATGGATTTCAACCTGCCCGTGCCCGCCGGAAATAGCACCTCGCTGCCGCTTTGGGGGACACGTAGGATTACTCGGCCCGGCGCCGGACAAGGGAGCACGGCATTCGCCGTGCGCCAACCGCCGGTGCGTGCCAAGGGAATCAGAAGATCGATTTCTACGCGATGCACGCCTTTGCCAGACACGTAGAGAGCCATGGCGGTCGGAACGTTGGAAGCCCCCGCCACTTGTTGCTGCCGCGCGGCGGCAGATGCCGTCCCAGTGGAATCCGTCAACACGCCGCTGTCATTGCCGGGTTCCAAGCTGGCCGGTTGTCCGTCCACACGCACAGCAACGGGCATTGCGTTCGAGATCAGCACGGGAATTGGAACGGCTTTCGAGACATACACCAAAACGTCAAAGCTCCCGTGCAGCCGCAACACATCCTCCGAACCGAGCGTCCCTTCGTACGAGACACTCCCCGAGGCGAACGGCCGGGACGGCAACCCCTCGTCGGCCCCATCCCCTTGGACCGCCTTCCAAAGTTCCAGGTACTTGGCCAGCGGTATCCAAGCGCGACGCCAAGGCGATTCCCAACCTTGGGAGGGATCGTAGGGGATGATGATGGCGTCATCGGGGAGCTTCAGCGGCGGCTCTGCATCGAGAACCCGCACGGTCCACCGCTCGGCGGAATCGGTGGCCACCGCTGCTCCTCTCGCTTCGCTCGCTCCCTGGGCGAACGCATCGCGGACTTCAAAACCCGGCGGCCCAAACAGCGTCAATGCAATTGCAATCAAGATTCCGACATTTGCATTTGCGGTTGGAAATCGTGTGCGACTCCCAGTTCGCACGCGATGCAGCCAGCGGTAAGCCCCGACCAGCCCAGCAGTAACCGCGCCCAGTGCCGCAGCCAACGGTGGCACAAGGTAAAACCCCAACCACCCGCCGCAAACGCCCACAAAGAAAGAGTTGCAACCCGATTGCAATGCCTCCGCCCCCGGGATCAGGGGAAGCAGCGAAGCCACCGCCAAAAGCGTGAGCAGTGACCCGTGGGCAAATTTGCCATTCCGCGAGGCACGCGTGTTGACAAGCACAGCGATCACCCCTCCCAGCAGCAATGCGGCAAAGTACAGCACATCCCTCTCGGCTGCGACTGTCAGTCGCACCGTGGGCTGATCGCCTAAATTAGAAAGCGAGACGACCTCGTATCCCTCCGGAACTTGCAATTCGACGGGCAAAGGGCCGAATCCGGCCTGCATTCTCCGCTTTACAGCAGCCCTGCCCCGAGCCTCCAATGCCTGGGCCTTCCCGGATTCCGGCCGTTGAGGAATCGGAGCGGTGGCTGCCGGCAGTTGTGCGGCATTTGGCCCCTCAGCACGACGTGCCCCCTCCCCTTCGGCCATCGGCTGGTTTGCCACTTGCCCCATTTCGGCTGTTGGCGAATCCGCGATATCCACTGCGGGCTGCCCTGGCTCCATCTCTTCCGACTGGATTTCCGCCCCCGGGCGAAGCGCCATGATTGAGTGCCGCGATTCTCGGGCAGCCTGAATCCCACAACCGAAATCCATTTGCAACAACCTGAAGAAATTGAGCACCCTTAGGATCAGGGGTTCCGGTTGTTGTTGAAGACGCAGCACATTTCCTTGGCTACGCAGGACCGTAAAACCCGGCGGCAGCAGAATGTTCCATTGCAAGTCCGCGCAGGACAATTCCCCACTGGTGCCCCTCGAAGACGGCACGGATAGCCAAAGACTTTCGAGGTTTGTCGAACCGACCAGGCCAAAAGCCGGGACGTGTTGACCGTAAACAACCCTTAAATGCCGCGTTGCTTGGGTTTGGCCAGCCGGAATCTCGATTCGGAACGCCATCCCATCACGGGTCACTCGCAAGGGCCGCCCGTCTAGCATCACACTCCAAAGCTCGCTCGCACGGGGCAGATTGAGATGCAAGGACGCACCGCCGGTGCGCAGTAGGAAATCGGCCTGGCTGACGGAGGCTCCGTTGCTGTCCAATTGGGTTCGCATCGTGGCCCGCTGGACCAGCACCGTTGGCGTCTCCAGCAGCTCATGATGCCGAGCGCGGGCAGTCAGTGGCGGGGCGTCGCCACCGTAGCTCAGCACGGCCAGGAGTCCCGGCCCCGGCTGGTATTGGGCCGCGGCCAGTTCCCCCTCATCCACGCGACGAGCCTCGCCCAGCAAATCCACTTCCAGTTCGGACGTTGCTTCCAGCGATACAAGCCCCGTCTGGTAAACCACGCCCGAGCAAATTGCGAGAGGTAACGGCATTTCGTCATTGCTGTTGACCTGCCGCTCTTGCCACCACTCCGCGATTAGCCGCACACGTCCCAGCACCGGTTCCTGCAACCTCACCGTCCAATAGCGGCGATCACCGCGAGCTTCATGCGTAATCTGCTTGATCCCCCGCCCTTCGCCGCAAGTCAACGGAATTTCCTCTGGCGTGTTAAGGGGTAGTGAAAATACAAAGGTATCCGATCTAGCCCCTTCAACGCGGTAAACCAGCTCGATGTGCGCATGCAGCGCGACCGTTTCCAATCGAAAGCATTGAAACAATTCTGCGTTCATCCTGGGCTGCTTCTTGACCACTTGAAATCGCGCCGCGAACGGCTGCTCGATCACGCGATAGGCCAGGGCCGTATCAACAGCCGACAGGCCAAACTCCTTGCGATCAGCCTTGTTGAGGGGGACCAACCTCTCAAGCTGAATCGGTCGGACTTCGAGATCCGTCGCTGCGGTCAGGGCCATCGCGGCCCGTTCCCGCGTCGCCGAGGCCACCCGAACGTTCGGGAAAGCAATGTCGTTTGGTTCGTCCCAGGTTTGCACGGGCATGGTGCGGACTGCCTGAAAGTCGATACGCGTTTGCGATCCGACCTCGATTCCCTCTGGCAATAGAACCACAAGCCGGCCTGGTTCGTCGAGAGCACCGAAGCTCTCGAAACGAACCGGCGTCCCGTCCGCTAGCGTCATGCGAGCCACATGCCAATCGGCGGGGCGAAGTAGCACCACCTCGTACAACTTTTCTTCAAGCGGGGTCAGAAACGCCTCTCCCAATAGGCTCAACTCGCTTTCATTCACCGTTAAGACGAGGTTGATCCAAGCGTCGAGCTGCGGTCGCGGGCGCGCCGCGCGGGCCGACACCACCGGGTTTCCCCACGGCGCATACCAGGCACCCACCAATCGAGACCGCGAGGGCAGGCCGGTCGCCTCCACTAACGAGTCGATCACCGCTTTCACCCCGCTGCCATCAAGACGCACCACATTGGCCTCGCTAAGGCTCTCCAGACGCAGATTCGACCCCAAGAGCAGCGATACCACCGCGGAGTGCGAGGTCACGCCGAGCGGCTGGAAAAGCACAAGCGGGAAATCGCTTTCTTCTTTACCTCCTCCTTCTCCCTCTACCCCTTCGCTACGCACCCCTTGCAGGCGAACCGTGATCAGCCCTGCCACCGGCTCGCGCAAAGTGATCGCCAGCTCGCGTCGATCCTGGACCAGCCGCTCCTCCCACTTTATGGCCGCCGGACAATCCACAGCCGTAACCTCAAAGTCTTTCGGAATAGCGACCTCCAACGACGTAAGAGGTTGGTCGAGGATGTCGAAAGCGATCTCGCCGCAGATTCGCTGTGCCGCTTCCGTCGTCTCAACGACGCTGACGCTTCGCGCATGGACCAGGCGCCGATTGCGGCGCAAGCGGCTGTTCAAAGTAAAAACGAGCGTCGCTTCCTCATCGGGAAGCAACAGATCGAAGCGCGTCGCTCCATCCGAATCGAATCGCCGCTCCATGATCACGGCCCCGGATTTCAGCTCCACATCGCCGGGCACGACAGCCACCACTCGCCGCGACGCCGCTTGAGGAAGCCGTATCTTCAGGCTTTGCTGCACCGACGAGATCTCGAGCGCCGCGGCGGCGGTGAACGCAAACGTGTGCGCACCAACCCCCTCGGCAAACAACTCGATCGCGGACGGGACATCGTTGTCTCGAAGGAGGGAGATCGCCGCGGGATGATCATCCAGCCGGGCCATGTGGACGGCCGCCCCCCGCAGCGGTAGCGGGATAATTTGCAATCCCTCCGCCAACAGGCGCAGGTGTAGCGTCCCCTGAATCCATGCCCGATCACGGTCCAGGCGAATCTCATAGAGCGAGTCCGTCAAGGCCCACGCACGAGGCGCGGCCTGCGGTCGCGGCTCTCTGCGCGCCTTCGCCAGAAGCTCCTCATACTCGAGCCGGGATAGGAAAATCCGCTCCGGACGGCTCTCTAACAGCGCCGCCCATTCGGTCTCCGGCACGAATATCTCGCGGACCTGAATCGCTGGCCGCGGCTCTTGCGGCGGCACGCCTACCTCGGTCCAGCCAGGTTTGCCCGTAAACAGCAGCATCCACGCCGCAATCCCGGCCATCCATTCCAGCCGACCTGCTACGGTTCTACGGTAATTGCACGCAGGGAAGAAAGACTCACTCTTGGTCATGACGAGACTCTCCTTCCCAAGGGGCTGGATGATCCGAAGCGTTCGTCTCCGGTGACGATCGGTGAGACTGCCGCGAATCAGAGACCTGCTCCGGTTTTGGCCTCTCGATTATCACGTCGTCATCCTCCAACGGCCGATCGGACGCTGTATCGCTGGAGAGCGTCGGCTTCTGCTGCGACGGAGCCTTCTCCGAAGGTAGCGGCGGCACTGTTAAATGACCTGAACTGGCAGGCGGCGGCTCGCTTGAATCTTCCGCCGGCGGCAAATCGCCCGACTCCCCTCCTGGACGACGTCGGACGACGCCGGCAAACAGCCACACGACCACAACGCCGATTCCCACCAGGAAGGACGTGCGATTTATTGCCTGGGCCGCGGCTATCGGGAAAAAGGCCGCGGCAATGCACGCTACCAAAACCAACCAGGCCAGAATCCACAACCGCTTTCGCCAACTGAAACGAATGAGCAAAACGCCTATTAGCACCCCAGCAAGCACCAAAAGCCCGTTCCAAAGCCTCGCGTCACAGATTCGCAGGCACAAGGCACCCTGATCGCCGCCGGGTGGGGCAATCGAGGAATAGACCCACGCCGTTCCGTCCACGGCAAAATCCCCCACCGTGACGTTGGTACCCTCGGTGATCCAATTTATCAGAGACTGCGGATCGGCCGACTGATGGAACCGTGGCTGAACCCCTCCGCCTCTACCAAAGTGCCAGTCGAACTCCTCGGTCCAAGGACCGTCCTTCGTCAAGAGCCGCATTTCCTCAGGGATATACGCCGCCAGATAGACCCGCTGCACCGCAGGTGCTATCGGTTGCACGTCCGGATCGATGGAGAATTCCGGAAGCATGAGGTCCGGCCTGTGAGCCGTAACATGATAACGCAGTTCCAAAACGACGGCCTCCTCTGGTGCTGTCTGCGTCAAGGGGATGTAGTAGTGGTGGCGATTCTGGTTCTCTTTGGGCGAGCGATTCCCCTCGGGCGCCACCTCGAGATCAAATCGCCGTCCGTTGATCCGCTGTTCATTCTCAGGTTCGGCACCCGGGGGCAAGGCCACCGCAAGCCGTTGTTGCACGCTTCGAACCCGATAGAGTGCCTGGACGGCAATGCGATCGCTCCGTGTGACGACCATCCGCACAAACGCCCGCTCGATGGCGGCCTGCTTGGTCGGCTCGATCCGATACCGCAAGGCCTCTAGAACCAGATTCCAATCCCCCGTAAACTCGAATGCCCCGGCGGCCTCGGGTATGGCCTGACCGTGCATCAGTTCCCGTTGCGGATCGATCGGCCGTAAACCCGACACTTCCGCCGCCTCGCGAACCTCGATGTTTTCGGATTTGACGATCACGATCTGCCCCCAAGATCGGTCTGCCCCCCGAGGCTCCAGATGTGGCACTCCCAGTCGAAAACCAGCCCCCTTTTCCAAGTCCTCCAGAACCGGTTCTTCCCACGTCAGCCGAATCGTGAATTCGCCCAGTAATTCCGTAGCGGCCGAAAAACCATAGGCCACGAACCCGGCGGAGACGTCTTCTGGTTGAGGGCTGAGACGCCGTTCTCGAAGCTGGGGAGACTGGTTTCGGAGCAGAGCCGTCACGGACTCGGGCACGTCGATGCGCACTTCCTTGAGACCGCTGAACTGCACCTCCCCGAAAAAGGTGCCATCGTATCGTACCACGCGGTCCTCGATCCGAATGACCAACAATTGCGCGATATGCAGTTGCGGACGTCTTCGCTGAGCGGTTACCTCTAGCTGGGACGCGGTTTCCGAGAAGGCGAAGGCCATGACTGGCGACAATTCGGCGGGTCGCTCGGCGATTGCCGCTGGCACGCTGTTTTCCGCAAGCGAGATCACGTGCAATCCCGCGACCGGTTTCGTATCGATTTGCAAGTAGTTCGGGGCATAAATAGCGAGGCGGCCCACACTACGATCCACTGTTTCCGGAGCTACACGCGGAAGCGCCAAATTCCATGTGCGCGGCTCGGCGGGACGATCCAGGCGCTCTGCCTCCGGCAAATCGCGGCGCAAGAGCGCCTCCACCGTAACTTGCCCTAACGCCCGTTTGCGAAAGTTGATGGTTAACCGATCCTTCGCATCGCCTTCCACCCGCCAATCCGCGATCTCCACGGCCGGCACATTTCCCACCGCGCGGCCCTGGACATGAACAACTTCGAAACCTGGCGGAATGTTCCAGGCGACTTGAAAAATCCCCGCCCGCTCGATCGTGAATATCCCCACCGCCGAGAGTTGAAGGTCCCGTTCCGCCACATCCAGAACCACGGTCTCATCCACGGTTACCCGCGGCGCAACGGGATCCACGAGCAGAGCCAATTCGTAGGGCACCGAGATATAGCGAAAGACCCAGTCCCAGCCCTGCTGGCGAGCGTTCTCCTGCAATTCCGAGGGATCCGTTTGCATTAACCCCCGCGAACTTACAACCTCGCCGCGAAGTCCTTCCCCCAGCCGGACGGCAACATACCCCTGGTGCTGCCCTACCCCCATCGGTTGAATGACGGGCAAGCTCGTTGCCTTGCCCGACTGCGTAGGGACGAAATAGACCATCGACAGGCGTTGCGTATTTCGCACCGGCTCAAACAGCTCGACGTCAATCTGCTGGGAGTCCGGAGAGTCTTCCGGGAAACTCCGCTTCCACCGCCGTACGTTGGGATCGAATACGCCTTGTACCGAGCAATCCTTGGGCAAACGAATCTTCAAAGTGGTCCATTCCGCGCGGCTGACCGAATACTCGAGTTGCGATTGGATGCGAGTTTGCACGCGATCCATGAACACCTCGACCCGCGTTTGGACGGAGGCCAGGGCCTCCATTCCAGTCGCTCCCTCGGCCGTCGGCGTCCAGCGGATCGTTACGGTTGGGCTGGGGGCTGCGTAAGCGGTTGCCTCGCTGCCCGACCTGGCAAGCTCGCCCTCATCGTCCGACTGTGCCTCGGCCCGATCCCTGCCCGCTGCCGGCGTGGCCCCCTCGCTTGGTGGCGTAGCCGCAGGTGTAATCTCAATCCGCACGCCCGGTTCGGGTGTGTGTACCCGCCAACGACTGGCGGCAACAGGAGGTACTTCGATGCTTACCGTCCGCTCCCCTCCCTGCCGCGAAATCCCTTTGGCGAATTCCAGCGAGAGATGCATCTGCCGCGGCTCCGAATCCTCGTGATGGAGCAGCAGAAAGTACCCGTTTTCAAACACCAGATCGGCCGCCTCGCCGTCCAAGGTCGCCTGTCGCACGGCGACGTCGGACAGCCTTAGCGGAATCAGATGCCAACCCTTGTTCAACACGACCAGATCCAGCTCGGTGGTTCCCAGGACGGCATCCTTCCCCAATTCCAGTTCGTTTGCGGCGGCCCGAAACAGGAAACTCACTGGTGCGACTGGCTGTGGCTGGGGATGAACTGTGGCCTGCGCGGCCTGCCACAACTCGCGAAACTTCTCATAGGGCAAAAAAACGCCCCGGCCGTCTTTCTCGAAAACGGCGCGGAATCTCTCGTACGGAACATAGATCGTTCGTTCACGAATCACCGTTTCATCCGCAGGTCTGTCCGCGTCATTCACAGATACTGCCGGGGTCGGACCTTCACGGGCGGAACCTCGCTCCTCTCCGGAACACACCGCGCCGCCTACTGCCAGCGCAATGCCCAATGCCAGGGCAAGCGGAACAGCACGATCTGCGAATCCCCCCGCGATTGTTTTTGCTCGAACGCCCCGGCAGCCATCAAAAGGCCAGTTCATGGAAACGATCCCCCGAAAGAGGCAACAGCATCTTGGCACTACAGCGCAAAGTCCGCCTGATTGCGTAACGCGCCCAGCGTGCACTGCGAGGCGTACTGCTACATCACCACAAGGTGGTGAGCCAAGCAAACCATCCCGCGCCGTAAAGCAAACAATCCCGCACCGTAATTTAAGGATTTCAGCTAAGGCCGCAAACAAAGTCGGGAAAATGGCCGGGTGAAGGGGAACCGATGGAAACGGGATACCCGCTGGTAATAGCCCCTCCAAACATTTGCAACGCCGCTGGCTGAACGTCGGCGAGCCTGCTCAAATCTAGCTTTACGACCATTTCGAAACAAGCTTTTGGCACGGCAGACGCGCAGTCGGGGATTAACGCGGGCCGCAATCCTTGGGAGCGATTCTGCCGGTTTCCCAGCGATCCAAGGGCCAACGCAAAATATCCGATTCCGCCTGTCCAGAGACGCCACAATTCTCGCGACAGTTTCCCGTAACGACTTCCGAGCGGCAATAGTCACGTCTAGGCGGCGCACCCGCCGCCCCCTCGTCGCGGGAAAAGATCACCCCTGCCCGCCAGACCCCGTCGCAGGACACGACGAACCAGGTCTCTCTCGATCGCGCCTCCGCCCTGGCCGTTCCCAATGGTGGAAATAGATGACGCTGGAATGCATGAAGAGCCGAACCCAAAATTGGGTGGTGCCCCACCGCCATTGAACACCAATATATGTTGCGTCTAGAAGCCGCTGCCAATACTGTACGTTGTGCCTCAACGGGCGTGTGCAATGAGTGTAGGCCACCGGGAAAAGTTGCGGCGGGCTATTCGTTTCGCCCGTAACCATGCACTTGGATGTTATCAGGGCCAGAAAAGTTCAACGTCTTGGGCCAAGGTCGAAAAACGTCTTGGGCCAAGGTAAAAAATCCCCGAAAAAGGAACATCCACTGGTAACAGAAATGCGGAACAAAGGGTGTTGTCCGCCAAATTGGATGATGCCCATACGCCCCTAATTCTGGATCATCCCACGTTAGAGTCGAGCACCTGTGGTCTGTCGAATGCCTTTCCGCGATAAGTGGCAGGCCGTTTTTACGTTGTCGGTCTATATTGCGTCTGGGTCAGACATAGAGTCCGACAGGGCGTTGACCACCTCTGCTTCGTTGACGATCTCGACATCGCGGAAGTCAGACAAGGCCGCTTGTGCCAATTGCTTTTGAAAATAAGTATTCACCTGCCCCTGGATCACCAATCGTCCGTCGTCGAATCGGCATCGTAGCCGCCGCAGGGCGGGGTAGCTGCTCCCGTCCAAACGCAATTGGGCCGTTCGGATCCAGTCTTGCGTGTACTCCTTTGCCCCAACGTCATCGGCGACAACCTGGTTTTGAGCTTTTGCACTCATCGTTGACCCCTCTTCAGTCCCGTTTCCCTCGTCGATACCCTCTTTTTGTCAACAACCCGCCTGATCCCGTAGCCCGGCCCCGGCTCCACTGTTTTTTTCTTACCCCCTTCCGAACTGGGGAGGGACAAAGACAACGAATCAATTTATTTGACCCATTACAAGAGGATCGGGCAAATCGCATGTAGAGTTTCACTAAATGCTACATATTTCCCAAACAACCACATCGTTTCGTGGTTGGTAAAGCAGAACCTCCGTAAAAGGTCGTACTTCCGGCCCCAAGAGCTGGGACAAAGCTGAACGGTCGTCTTTGACTGGCTTGGCCACGGGGTGCGGTCTGGCGGAAAGGCCCGAATGTTTGACGGATCGCGTTGAGAACCGTATCATTTATCCGTCGCAAGGTCGACCCGCGCAAGTCATCGCCTGGCGGAGATGCTGGTCATCGTACGGCGAGGACGAGAAAGGCCCCTATTGATTATCGTCTGTTTCTTTGCGGCACTGATCGCCATTGCTCCGTACCTGATTCGGATGGGTTTGCTGGTAAGACAGGGAGAAACGATATGAGTCCTACACGTCGCGAATTCGTTCAGACTGTCGTGGCAGGATTGGCTTTAGGATCGCGAATGGTGCAGGCTCAGGAGGACAGCCCGGCCGGCATTCCCACGCGACCGCTCGGAAAGACCGGCGAACGGGTCTCCATCATCGGCCTGGGCGGCTGGGACATTGGAGCCGTAAAAGATGAGAACGAGGCGATCGCCATCATGCACGAGGCGATCCAAGAGGGCCTGACGTTCTTCGACAATTGCTGGGAGTACCACAACGGCCGGAGCGAGGAAGTCATGGGCAAGGCCCTTGCTGCCCCCGGCTATCGCGATAAAGTATTTTTGATGACAAAGGTCTGCGGCCGAGACTACAAGACTGCCCGCTCCAATCTCGAAGACAGCTTGCGGCGGCTGCAAACGGACCGGATCGACCTTTGGCAGTTCCACGGGATTCAATGGGACGACGATCCGGACTTGATCTTCGCGGAAAATGGGGCCTTTCGATTCGCGATAGAAGCGCAGAAGGCAGGCAAGGTGCGGTACATCGGTTTCACGGGCCACAAAAACCCGCGATTTCACCTCGCCATGCTCGCAAAGCCTTACGATTGGGCCAGCGTGCAGATGCCGATCAACGTTCTGGACGCTCACTACCAGAGTTTTCAAAAGCAGGTCTTGCCCGAATGCCACCGCCGTGACATCGGCGTCATTGGCATGAAGGCACTAGGATCTCAAAACGGGCGGATTCCGCGGGAAACGGGCATCGATGCTCCCACACTGCGTTGCTTCGCGCTCTCCCTGCCCATATCAAGTTTGATTTGCGGCATCCAGTCTCGCGAGAATCTGAAGCAAGATATCCTGATGGCAAGGAACTTCAAGCCGCTGACCGAAAGCGACTTGGTGGCCTTGCTCGAACGGACAAAGGAACCGGCGGCCTCCGGAGTCATCGAACAATACAAAGTCGGCAACTACGGCTGCGACTGGTGGCACAATCTCCAGAAAGCTAGCGGTTGACCCCCTTTGCCCGATGATGTGCGCACGCCCGGGGCAGGCTCGAACTTCTGGGGGCCTTCAGCAGGCCGGGATCGGTTGATATTCCAGCGCAGAGTCCGCCTGATGGCGCGATCTGCCGAGCATTGGTTGTAAGGCGTTATCTGCCATCACCACGATATGTCGAGGAAACCACACATCCCGGTGTTGGAATATTCACTTCTCAGAGGATGATACACACACCTTAGATCATCGTGAGAGCCGAGATGCGGCGGATCGTCCTGGTCAATATGCCGTTCGCCAATCTGGCATGGCCTAACCTGGGCCTCAGCGTTCTCAAGGCGGCTACCCTTCGCAAGGGTATTCCTTGTCAGGTGGCATACCTGAATTACGATCTGGCCGAGCTGATTGGCGCGGAAGACTACCAATGGATCGCCGACTGCTTTGCCTTTGCACTGGGCGGGGAACGCCTCTTCGCGGAGCACTACTTTGGAGACCGGCTACCCTCGGCAGAAACGTACTATCGGGAAGTCCTCCAAGACGCGGACCGCCAGTTCGGGAGAGACGATTACACGGCCTACCGGCGGATTACCTCGTTTATTCGACCTTTTCTCGAACGCTGCCTCACGGCCGTGGCATGGGACCGGTGCGCCGCGGTCGGATTCAGCGTGACCTTTCAACAAACGCTAGCATCTCTTTGTTTGGCGCGAGAGCTAAAAAGACGCTATCCCCAGACTCCCATACTTTTCGGCGGAGCGGCATGTGAGGGGGAGATGGGCGAGCAGCTCTTGTCGCATTTCTCGGAAATCGACATCGTGTTTACGGGCGAGGCGGACTTCACTTTTCCAGTGGTAGCGGCCCAAATCTTGGAGGACGGGCAATGCGTTCAACCGCCACCTGGTGTACTCGTCCGCGAACGGTGGCAGACTGGGGCGTTGAACCACCCCCCGGCCGACCCTAAGCTGGACAACAAGCTGGACAATAATCGGCACAACAATCTGGACAATCATCTGGACAGTCCGTTGCGTGGCAATCCCGAGATTTCGCCCGCGATCATGCCGCCCCCTTCTCGCCAGGGGGACGCGCCGCCCCGCCTTCCGGCGCTACGTGTGACATCAGCAACGACTGCGTCACTGGTAGAAGACTTGGACAGCCTGCCTTTCCCCGATTGCGACGATTATTTCGCGAGGCACTGCTCTAGCCCGCTTTCCTCCACCGTCCAGCCACAACTCTTTTTCGAGATGTCCCGCGGCTGCTGGTGGGGCCAGAAGCATCACTGCGGATTTTGCGGTCTCAATGGCGAATCCATACGTTACCGCAGCAAGTCGCCGCAGCGGGTCCTGCAGGAGCTGCAATACCTTTGGAATCGTTACCAGGTGGCAAGGGCATCCGCCGCGGACAATATCCTCGACCATCGTTATTTCGATAGCCTGCTACCGGCCTTGGCCGAGGCCCAACTGCCGATCCGCTTCGCCTGCGAGTTAAAAACCAATTTGACGCGAGAGCGAATCCGAAGGCTCTTGGCCGCCGGGCTCCGAGCGCCTCAACTGGGGATCGAGACATTTCTCGATCCCGTCTTGAAACACATCGACAAAGGGGCCAGCGCGCTGCAAAACTTACAGACCCTCAAATGGTTCGGTGAAGCGCGCGTCTTGGCAGAGTGGAATATCCTGTATGGGCTTCCAGGAGAAACTCCGGAGGATTATCGCTGGCTGGCCGACCTGGTTCGGAAGATTGTGCATCTCTCGCCGCCGCTGGCTATCGGTCGTGCACGCATGGATCGGTTCTCTCCCTTTTTTGAACGGCCCGAGAAGTATCAGATGGTAAAGAAAAGGCAGTCGCGAGCGTTTCCCTTCATCTATCCGTTGCCCGATTCGGCACTCTCGCGCCTGGCATACTACTTCGATTTCGATTTCGCGAACGGATTTCAACCGCAAAAGCACGTCGCCCCGCTGCTTGCCGCGGTGGAGGATTGGCGGCAGCATCACGATTCTTCCGCCTTGTCGATGAGCCGCATGCCGGACGGCACGCTGATCATCACCGACACCCGGCCGTGCGCCTCTTGCTTTCAGCGCCGCCTAGCGGGATGGCAAGCCGTCGCCTATCAATTCTGCGACAGCGGGCGTTCGCTAAAGGCCCTGATGGAACACCTCCGTCGTCATTGCCCGTCCCCCCCAACCCAGGCGGCGTGCGAATCGTGGTTACAGGAGTGCTGCGAAGAAGCCATCATGCTGGCAATCAGCGGCTCATTTCTGGCCTTGGCCGTTTGGGTTCCGGAGCAGTCGGACCTGGCGAGAATGGTCCTCCAGGACGAATTGCTGCCGCAACTGTAGGACGACGGTTGAGTCGGCTGCCACGCTCGCCTTTTCGCAAATCTTTGCCGCGTTGAGGGCAACAGCGTTGCTGTCGCGGCAACGATGTTAGTAGATACTGCGAACGGCACCTAGCGATCCTTGCCCCCAATGGGGCGCCCGGGCTGCATCCCACGTCGAGCTGCTTGTTCGTTCGCGGCGTGCAACATTCAGCCTGGATTTGAGCCGGGGTTTCCCCGGCCAGATAGCTTCAGGCCGCTGACGAGGCGACAGGGCGAAAGAGGTACATCGGGCTAGTGGGGAGAGGTGCCGAATCGCTTGGATTTCGAATCGATCGACCCCATCCCGGAAGTTCACCTGGAGTACCGTCGGTACGGATTTTCGTGGTCGCAAAGATTCGTGGTCACAAGGAAAGGAGAAGGTTCAACCATGTCTCGAATTGTTGCTAGATTGATGGCAAGAAAGTCGCTGCTTGCCTTATGTACCCTGTTCATCGGGGCAATTCTCCTGGGAGCAGCATTTGCCCCGTGGGAAAACGCCTCTGCCCAGTTGAAGTTCGTCGCACCGAAAAAGGACGGCAACTCCGCGAACCACCAATTTGCGAACCAACTGTCCGCTGCCTTTCGAGACTGTGCGAACGAAGTTCTCCCCAGCGTCGTCACCATCCGCACGTTCTCCGCTCCCGCCGGGCGGGGTGGCCCACGCGGTAACTGGGGCATGGGCGAGGGTCCTGGCCCCCACCGCATCCCAAACCCCTTCCAAGGCACACCGTTCGAGGACCTCTTCGACAATCCCGGTTTCGAGGAGATGTTTCCTCAGCTCCCCTCCGAACCCCGTGCGGTTGAAGGTCTAGGGTCGGGTGTAATCATCTCCGAGAACGGTTATATCCTTACCAATGCCCATGTTGTTGATGGTCAAGGGAAGGTCGTGGTCCACCTTCATGACGGTCGCGAGTTCGAGGCTGCGGAAGTGAAAACGGATCCCAAGACCGATCTGGCCCTGGTCCGCATCAAGGGCGCCGATGATCTCAAGACTGCCGTGCTCGGTGACAGCGATCGAGTCCAGGTCGGCGACTGGGTCGTGGCCTTGGGGCAGCCCTTCGGTCTGGAGGGGACCGTCACGGCGGGCATCGTCAGCGCCAAGGGACGCGGCCTCGGTATCGCCCCACGCGAAAACTTCATCCAAAC
This sequence comes from Blastopirellula marina, assembly GCA_020721965.1. Taxonomy (GTDB): domain Bacteria; phylum Planctomycetota; class Planctomycetia; order Pirellulales; family Thermoguttaceae; genus Thermogutta. The sequence continues at coordinate 23,766 of DYLS01000062.1, forward strand.
GGACGCCGCCATCAACCCCGGCAATAGCGGCGGACCGTTGATCAATCTGAGCGGCGAGGTGATCGGTATTAACACCGCGATTTCGACGCGATCCGGAGGCTATCAAGGGGTTGGCTTCGCCATCCCATCCAATCTTGCCAAATGGGTAGCCGAGCAACTCGCCGCAGAAGGCGTGGTCCGGCGTGGCTACCTCGGCGTCGCGATTCAGCCCGTCGATGCCAATCTCGCCGAGCAGTTGGGTGTGGAAGGCAAGAAGGGCGTCCTCGTGGCCGAAGTCTTCCCCGACACTCCCGCTGAAAAGGCGGGTTTGAAAGCAGGCGATGTCATCCTGTCCTTCGATGGAACAGGCGTAAGCTCTCCGAACGAGTTGCAAGGTCTGGTCGAAGAAGCCAGCCTGAATCAACACCACAAACTGGAGATCATCCGAGACAAGGAACATAGGACCCTCGATCTTGTCGTGCAGGAGCAACCGGAAGACTACGGTCTGACCCGATCCTCCAAAGGTAAAGCTGCACCTCGATCGGACGATTCCGCCGACATGGATAAACTCGGCATTTCCGTCCAGGATCTAACGCCGGAGATCGCGGAGAACCTGGGCGTGAAGGCCGAGCAAGGGGTCGTCATCACGCAAGTCGTGCCGGGCAGCCCCGCTAACTTGGCCGGCCTGGATACGGGCATGGTCATTGTCGAGGCCAATCGTAAACCGATCCGAGGCGTGGACGATCTCCGCGCGGCCGTTGAGGAGCAACCGCTCAGCAAGGGCCTACTGCTGCGGGTCCAGTCGGCAGCAGGAACGCGCTACGTGGCCATCCGCGTCGCCGACTGACACCGGCACGCAGCCTCGGCCGTTTCCTTTAAATCGCGATATGGATGGGAAGAATCCTTCCGGTTCTCCCAGCCTATTCGCGTCATGTGTGGCGACACCACGACTTCGCAACAAGCCCGCCCATCGCGCGTCGAAGGATGTCGCGTCTCCGGCAAATCGGACATGCTCGTCTGAAGGTGTTGGGCTTTGCAATAGCAATCCACAAGCAGCTCAAGATCGCCATGGGGCAAATGCCGATAATGGAACCGCGGTTCCCGTGTTCGCTATCGCTTGTTATAATTGAGCGTGTAATGCGATGGCGGCGTCACCGACCGCCTACAATGCTACGGTGCAAAGTTCGCCTGATTGTCTGATGTGTGCAGCATAGCTTGCCAGGCGTCATGGATCATCACCACAAGGTTGTGAACCTAGCAAACGATCTTGCGGTGTATAAACAATCCTTTATGTCGTAGGCGGGTGGGCTCCCAAGGTGGTCTCGCAGATGATACGGTACGAATAGGCCTGGTTGGAACAGTCTTGGGCTTACAAGGCGGCCGAAGTTCCCACTCCGGCTTGCCTTCATTTTTTTGGAGGACGCACATGGACGACCGGATCCCCATGACTCAGACCGGTTACAATAAGATCCGCGCAGAGCTGGAACGCCTGGAAAACGTCGTACTGTCCGAAGTGACCCAGCGGATAGCCTTGGCCCGGGAAGAAGGCGACCTCAGCGAGAATGCCGAATATCATGGTGCCCGAGAAACCCAGGGCATGGTGATGGCCAAGATTCAATTCCTGCGGGACAAGTTGTCGCGCGCATATATCATTGACCCCGCCAAGGTCCCACGCGACGTCGTGGCCTTGGGGGCGAGCATCACGGTCCGCGATCTGGAATCCGGCGAAGAGGAGACTTTTACGCTGGTGGGGGCGGGCGAGGAAGACCTCGATGCCAACCGCATTCTCATCACCAGCCCCTTTTCGAAGGGATTTATCGGCAAAAAAATAGGCGATGTCGTCGAAGTCACCGTCCCCCGCGGTACGCAGCGCTATGAGATCGTCAACTTGAATTACGAGGACTTGGATGCAGCGCTGAGTCGAGAAGACGATGGCACCCCGGGAAATCCATGATGCGGTCACCTACTTCACTACGTACACCTAGTACACCTACAACTGGACTTTTGCAACTTGGGTTCGGAAGCTCCATCCTCCCATCGGGAAATGGTAGGGCGAAGGCAGTTTTCTAGGCAGACGGTTTTCGTTGTTTTCCTGAATTGCCCAGCACTCCAGTCGGTCGCCTTCTCTCAAAGGGAGATCGAGCCGTTTGCAAAAGTCCAGCTACAATTTCTGCTGGTCCGTGCGAACCTTGCGCCAACGAGGCCGCGACAACCGATGGCAGCCGCGGACTCCTGCCATGGCCGCTAGCCTGACCGATCATGTATGGTCCCTCAAGGAATGGCTAACGTTCCCCGTAGTGCAACGGGAGCAGGGCACCAGGTAAAATCCGCGTGGGGGGAAAAATGGTGCCAGTTGGTGTCCCTCACCTAGTTACGGTACATTAACGCGGCCCTGTAGAGAAATAGCCGTAATAGTTCATGAAATAGCCGCCCGCGCCCGCGGCCCGGCCCGTCGGTGCGGCATAGCCCGAACGAACCTCGTCAATCCGTCGGGACAGTTGCTGATTGACACGCTGTTGTTCGATCTGGGGACGAACCAGCGTGTAGTAGTTGCCAGCCGTTCCAAGGCTACTGTTGTTTCGAAACAGATTCAGGTACGGGCTGACGGCCTGCGGTGAGGAGTAATTCGCATAGGGGCGACTGGCCGAGGTGGCGTTTCCACTCGCGCCAAAATAACTGCCGCCCGGGGCACCGTAGCCGGTCATGTAGGCCGGGAAAGGACCGCCTTCAAGAGCCGCCGGGCCACTGACCCAACCTCCAGAGGTCCCCGCCACCGAATTGCTTCGCATGGACGCCGTCGGCGGCAGAGGGATGTTCGACGCGCCCGATGGACTACCACCTGCGGACGAGATGCCGCCTCCTGGCATACCCGGGAGGCTTTCTGTTGGTGGGAGAGGCATGTTGGAGGGCAACCGCCCGGGACTCATCGCGGGTTGATTTCCTCCGCCCGATGGAATCCCAGGGGTCCCAACCTGCCCGGATGCCACATCCGCGCAGAAACAAATCATTGCGATCACGAAAATGGAACGGGCAATGTGATCAGTGAACCGATTCATCTTCCGTACTCCCAAGCGAAACTTCGCCTTGAATTGACCCCCGACCCCATCATCCGCCTGTCTGAATCATCCGCATATCCGAGTAATAGAATGGGGATGATTCGCCGTGCGCTACCATACCGAAAGCATGGGCAAGGCAATCCCGGCCCTCGCTCGAATTATATAGACAGGTCATCCAATTTGAGACGCGTCCAGCTTGAAAAGGCCCCACAATCGCCTTGTTTTCGGACATGCGAAGGAACCTGCCGCTGACATCCGTCATGTTATCCCGCGGTCCCACCCCTGCTGTCCCACGCCTACTTTGCCATCTCCATTAACCCACATTCCTCATACCGACTGATCCTATTACTAAAGTGCAGGGTTGTTTGCTTGCTTCAACATTATGTGGTGATGGGACATATCGCCTCGCAACAGACACTAGGCACATCATGCAATCAGGCGGACTTTACGCTGTCGCACTCTACTGCTTGCCAGCCATGTCGCAAGGGAAACGAACGCCCTACGTTTTCCTCAGAATCCGCTGCGGTTTTGGTTATATCCACGGCCCATGGTTTGCAGGCTGC
>DYLS01000201.1 GCA_020721965.1 Blastopirellula marina
GTATTTCAGGTTTTTGAGGTTGGCGAAGACGCCGGGGGTGTTATCCGCATCCCAGACGTGGCCGGTCAGCACGGTGTTGCCCGCCCAATTGGGGTAAGCGCTGCCCTCCAGCCAGCCCACCGAGTTCCCCAGCCAGGAGACATCCCAACTGCCTTCCGATTTCAACACTCCAACGATGGACGCTTTGACCTTCAGGGCGGGAATCTCCACCGTCAGGTCAGAGTAAGAAGCCTAGGCTTTTTTAGCAAGCTGCGGCACGGTTAACCTCTCCCTGTTTATGGTCAATCTGGTCTACCTCCTGCTCAAAAGATTCCGCCGATCCGATCCGCTATTCAGTGTCCTGGATCTCAAAGCTCATTACCGAGGCTGTATGTACGTGAATGAAACGACAAAAATGCTTCCGCAAAAACCCGACGATATTTTTGTTGCCAACATTTTCACTAAAGTGGCTGTTTTAGGCCGCATTCACCCCTCTGAAACCGCCTTCAGATTCGCCTTATTGGCGAAGGTATTGATATTGATATATAATTGTTTCATGGAAGCGTCGTATAAATCGGTGGAGGTGTTTCGAGCCTTCCTGTTCGGGGCGATGAAAATTGAAAAGAACGGGAGGGGTCTTCCATTTCCATCCTCAGCAAGCGCCCGTTCCTTGCTGGCGTATTTACTCCACCATCACCATCCACAATATTCCCGTGCCGCGCTGATAGGCATCTTCTGGGCCGAACTGAACGAGACGCGCGCCCGCCGCGCCCTCAGCCAGGCGCTCTGGCAGATCCGTCATGCCTTCCCCGACCTGCTGGACGTCAACCCAGAAACAATTTCCTTCTCGGATGGGATCACGCTTTGGGTGGACACGGAGTCCTTTGAGCGGATGATCACTCCCGCGCTTGACGCCGCGCCGCAAGAGACCATCCGCCAGGACCTCGAGCAAGCCATCGCTCTCTACCGAGCCGACTTCCTGGAAGGCAACTATCAAGACTGGGCCTTGCTGGAGCGGGAACGTCTGCGCGAATTCTACCTATTGGCGCTGGAACGCCTGGCGCAAATGGAGAAGTCTTCCGGCCATTATGCCAAAGCGCTTGATCTGGCACTGCGCCTGTCCCACGCCGATCCGTTCAACGAAACCGCACATCGCGAGATCATGCGCCTGCATCAACTTCTCGGCCAGCCAGAGGCGGCCTTGCGGCAGTTCGAACTGTGCCGCCAGACCCTGCGCCAGGAACTGGATGTGGCGCCCGAACCCGAGACCCTCGCGCTGGCGGAGGAGATCAGCCAGCGCGACGGGACAAAATCGTCTGCGGCTGAATCTGGCAAGGAAAGGGGAAACCTCGTCCCTGCGCCGCTGGTAGGCCGCGAAACAGACCGCGCCGCGTTGCTCCGCTTTGTGGAGGGCATCTTCAACAAACTGGGCGGCCTCGTCCTGGTGGAAGGCGAAGCCGGGGTGGGCAAGACCCGCCTGCTGCAGGAAGTAGCACGCGACGCCGAGTGGCGCGGCGCGCAGGTTTTGTGGGGAAACGCGCGCGAAGCGCAAGGACTTAAACCCTACGCGCCGCTCGTGGAGGCCTTGCAGGCTGGCCTCTCTCCCCTGCGCGTCACACAAATCCAACAGATTGTCGAGCGCGTCTGGCTGCAGGCTCTCGCGCCGCTTCTATCGCCACATCCCGCGCTGTCCGCGTTCGAATCCGCGCCGTCCCTCGCGCCCGCGCAGGAAAGGGCGCGCCTGGTCGAGGCCATCCTCCACCTGCTCGAAGGTTGGTCGGGCATCGTCCCTCTCGTTATCCTGCTCGAGGACCTGCATTGGGCCGACGGCGATACGCTCGACCTGCTCCCGGCGCTGGCACGTCGGCTGGGGCGCGTGGGCGTGTTGATCGTCGGGTCATATCGCGGGGAGGAAGCGCGCGCCCGCCCGCAGGTCTGGGAGGCGCTGCAAGCCGTCAGCCGCGGGGGGATGCTCGAGCGACGCGTCCTCTCCCGGTTGGATGAAGCGGCCACGGGGGAATTGATCCGCCGTTCGCTCGGGTTGGCGAGTCCCGCGCCGTTGTTCGAGGAGCGTCTCTTTCGCGAGACGGACGGGAATCCACTGTTCATCATCGAAACCCTGCGCGCCCTGCAAGACGAGGGGCTGCTTCATCGAGATGCGGATGGAGGCTGGAGCACGCCCTGGGACGAGACCACCAGCGATTACGCCGAACTGCCCCTGCCGCCTGTGGTAGAACAAGTCATCACCCGCCGCTTGGAACGCCTGCCCGGCCATCTCGTCCCTGCCATCCGGCTGGCGGCGATATTGGGTGAACGCTTCGATTTTAACCTGCTCCTGGCTGTCAACGATCTCTCTCCGCAAGAATTACTCGAACTGATCCGCAGCCTGATCCAGTCCAATTTTCTGGAGGAAACGGCCGCAGGCTATCGCTTTTCTCACCAGATTGTCCGACAAATGGTATACGATCAGATGAGCGCAGAAATGCGCGCGGACCTGCACAGGCAAGTGGGAGAAGCCCTGGAGAAACTCGAAACCGTTCCACCTGCGACCCTGGCGTATCACTTTGCCCAGGGGCGAAATTGGCCTCAAGCCGCGCGCTACCATTACCAGGCCGGCTTGCAAAGCATGAACGCATTTGCATACGCCGCGGCGCGCGAACATTTTTCCCAGGCCATTTCCCTGCTGGAGGCGGCCGAAATTTCCCCCATCGAGCAGTTCGATTTTTTTGCGGCGCGCGAAAAAGTTTCCGATATTCTTGGCGACCGCCAGGCTCAGAGCGAAGACCTGGAAATCATAGAACGCATTGCTCAGGGGGATGACGCCAGGCTGTGCCGGGTTGCGCTGCGTCGCGCCTGGCTGCTGACTCAAACCAATCACTATGAAGAGGCGCAGTCGGCCGCGCAGCAGGCGCAGGAATTAGGCCGGGCCTTGAACGATACCGCCGCCCAGGCCGAGGCGTTGAATACGATCGGGACGGCCCTCACCTGGCAGGGAAAAACTGCCGACAGCATCACGCCTCTGCAAAAGGCCGTCGAATTAGCGCAGCAAAGCGGCGACCCGCTGACCGAGGCGCGTTACCGCCGCGCCCTGGCCAGTTCCCATCTGGGAATTCGAGAATATGACGCCGCCCGGCGTGAATTGGAAATCTCGTTACAACGGGCCGCCCAACATAACGACTTACTTGAGCAAGCAGAGGGTTTGAATTTGCTGGGCATCATACACATGGAGCGCGGCGCAGCCGAAGAAGCCCGGCCAATCTACGAACAATCCATCGAACATTGCCGCAAAATCGGTTTCCTGTATGGCGAGGGGCGCGCCCTGGTTAACCTGGGAAACTTGTGTTATTTCCAGGGCCGGCTTGGCGAGATGCTGCGTCTTTACGGCCGGGCGATACAAATTTTCGAGACGCTGGATGAGAAACGCGGCGAGGCTCAACTGCGCCTGAACCGGGCCTCGATTACGCTCAATGTTTTGGGGAACTCTCCCCAGGTGAAAGCGGATGCGCAATTCGCGCTGGACTATGCCCGCCAGGTAGACGATCCCATTAGCCTGGGACAGGCCCTGACCGTACTGGCCGAAATAGAGCGTCAGGAGGGAGAGCGCCCAAAAGCGCGCGCGCATCTGGAGGAGGGAATTCGGGTGATGGAAAAAACCGGCGACCGCTGGCTGCTCACACAGGAATACCGCACACTGGGTTCCCTGAACATCGAAGATGGCCGTTTCGACGAGGCAATCGAGAATCTCGATCAGGCTCTGGCAATCTGCCAGCAACTGGGCCTGGAGGATATGCAACCGCCTATCCTGGGCATCCGCGGGTTGGCCCTGTTGGGCATGGCGCGTTTCGAGCAGGCGCTCCAATCAACGGAAGAAGCCATGAGACGCCTCTCGCCGGATGTGGAACGAGGTTATCTGATTCCTTATTGGCATGCCCAGGCGCTCAACGCCGCGGGACGCTCCGCAGAAGCCTGCGCCGCCATCACACAGTCCTATGAGATGCTCCAGAAATCATTGAGCGGACTGTCGCCGGAACAGCAACGCCTGAGCCTGGAAAACGTGCAAGAGCACAGGGAGATTATGGCGGCATGGCAGGCAGGCGGCCCGCGTCGGGTGGCCGTCAGACTGCCGCGCGTTGCCGCGCCGCCCAGAGGCCCGATCATGGATGATGACTATGTCATCGTCTCCTGGACGATCGAAACCCCCGAAGACGAGACTATCCCCGGCAAGGTTGCCCGCCGCCGCCATCGTCTCATACGCCTGCTGCGGGAGGCCGCGCAACAGGGGGGCGTCCCAACCCAACAAGACCTGGCCGACGCCCTCGGCGTGGGCCTGCGAACGGTGGAGCGGGATATGGCAGAAATGAAGAAAGGCGGCCGCTAAAATCCCGCAGGGATGACACGATTGTAATGGGCGACTGACTTAGGCGGCAATCCCGAAGGGATGGCATGATCTCACGAAAAATGACACCCCTTCGGGGTTATGGATGAACAACGCCGCGATCTGGAATCCGGTCACCCTTTCGGGGTTGGGACACGCTCCAAGCGTAACCTACGGGGAACTGCATCCGCTTATCCGCTTCCCCATCCGCTGACCAAAATGGCGGGTTGGAGCAATTT
>DYLS01000202.1 GCA_020721965.1 Blastopirellula marina
GTAGTCGTTCACAGAGATTCTCGTGATTGCCAAACGGCTCGCCCTCCTGTCATTTCGAGCGAAGCAAGAAATCCTCTCGGCAGGGGCTAACACTACAGCGCTGGATTGTTCTCAACATCTTGTGGTGATGGAAAACCACGCATTGGAGCGTATGGTGGGCGCATCATGCAGGCACACCAACTTTGCGATGTAGGATTAAGATTTCTCCTCGCTGGTGATCGTCGAAATGACATTCCGTCGCACACTCAAGGAATCTCGGGGACCTCGGAACAACCCCCGTTAATTCGCAAATCTTTTCCGTTATGGCTCAGCCGTGAACGGTTACCTAGTCGGGATCGTAGGCCAGGTTGGTCGCCAGCCACCGCTCCACCTCTTGCAGCGGCAGGCCCTTTCGCTGGGCATAGGCCTGCACTTGATCCCGCTGGAGCCGATCCACGGCGAAATATCGGGCTTGGGGGTGCGAGAAATACCAGCCGCACACCGAGGCCGGCGGGTCCATAGCCATGCTCTCGGTCAAGCGGATACCCGTCCGCTGCGTCACCTCGAACAGTCGAAAGAGCGTGGTTTTCTCGGTATGATCGGGGCAAGCGGGGTAACCGGGAGCGGGGCGGATGCCGCGATAGCGTTCCTTGATCAGGTCCTGGCGCGCAAGCCGCTCCTCCCGGCCGTAGCCCCAATCGCGGCGGGCAATTTCGTGCAGGCGTTCCGCGAAGGCCTCGGCGAGCCGGTCGGCGAGGGCCTTGATCATGATCGCCCCGTAGTCATCGTGCTCTTCCTCCAGTCTCCTGGCCCAGGTCACGGCCTCCGTCCCGCTGGTTACGGCAAAGGCGCCGAGATAGTCTTCTCGCCCGCTCTCCAAGGGCGCCACGAAGTCAGCCAAGGCATAGTAGCACTCCTGGCCGCGGCGTTGCCACTGCTGCCGCAGCGTGAACAGCCGGGCCGCCATCTCCTGCCGCGACCGGTCGGTAAACAGCAAAATGTCGTCGCCCTGCGCATTGGCGGGCCAGAAGCCGTACACGCCACGCGGGCGCAGCATCTGTTCATCAATGATCCGGCGGAGCATCCGCTGGGCATCCTCCCACAGGGCCTTGGCCTGCGGCCCCAGTTTGGGGTCATCGAAGATGCGGGGGAAGGTGCCGGGCAATTCCCAGGCGATGAAAAACGGCGTCCAGTCGATGTATTCCGCCAGCTCGGCCAGCGAGACGTCGTCCACCGTCTTTAGGCCCAAGAATCTGGGTTCGGCAATGTCCACCGTCGCCCAATCGCAGGTGAAGCGATTGGCCACGGCTTCGGCGTAGGGGACCAGGTTGGCTGCCCGGCGATCGGCGTAGCTTCGTGCCGTCTTTTCCTGCTCGGCGCGGACCTCCGCCGCGAAGGCCTGCCGCTCCGTGGGGCTGAGCAAACGCTCCACCACGGGGGCGCTCCGCGAGGCGTCCAGGACGTGAACCGTGACACCGCAGTACTCGGGGGCGATTTTGACGGCCGTGTGCTTGGCACTGGTGGTCGCCCCGCCAATCAAGAGCGGCACGGTCATTCCGCGGCGCTGCATCTCCTTGGCCACGTGAACCATTTCTTCCAGGCTGGGGGTGATCAATCCGGACAGTCCCACGATGTCGGCGCCTTCCTGGACGGCGGTATCGAGGATCGTTTCGCACGGGACCATGACACCCAGATCGACGATGCGGAAATTGTTGCAGGCCAGCACAATGCCCACGATGTTCTTGCCGATATCGTGGACATCGCCCTTGACGGTGGCCAAGACGATGGTGCCGCGGTGCGAGGCATTGCCTGCCTGCTTCTCGGCCTCCATGAAGGGCGTCAGATAGGCCACCGCCTTCTTCATCACCCGCGCGGACTTGACCACCTGGGGCAGGAACATCTTGCCGTCGCCGAACAGGTCGCCCACGACCTTCATGCCATCCATCAGCGGCCCCTCGATGATGGCCAAGCAGGACGGCATGCGACCGCGGATTTCTTCCACGTCCTGCTCGATGAATTCGTCGATCCCACAGATCAAGGCATGGCGGAGGCGTTCTTCGACGGGCAAGTCCCGCCAGGAGGCCCGGCTGACGGTGGTGGCGGAGTCGTTGTCGGGAGCCAATCGGGCGGCCAAGGCGATCAGGCGTTCCGTGGCGTCCGGGCGGCGGTCGAAGATCACGTCTTCGACGTGTTCGCGGAGTTCCGGGGGGATGTCCTCGTAAACGTCCAATTGCCCGGCATTGACGATGCCCATGTCCAATCCGGCCCGGATGGCGTGATACAGGAAAGCCGCGTGCATGGCCCGGCGGACGGCCTCGTTGGAGCGAAAGGCGAAAGAGAGGTTGCTGACGCCGCCGGAGGTCTTCGCGCCGGGGCAAAGCTGTGTGATCCGCCGCACGGCCTCGATGAAGTTCACGGCATAGCGGTTGTGCTCCTCGATGCCGGTGCCGACGGTCAGGATGTTGGCATCGAAGATGATGTCTTGCGGGGGGAAGCCGACCCTTTCGGTGAGCAAGGCGTATGCCCGCTGGGCGATGCGGACCTTGTGCTCGACGGTGACGGCCTGGCCATCCTCGTCGAACAACATCACAATCACGGCGGCGCCATAGCGGCGAATGAGGCGGGCGTGGCGGAGAAAGGCTTCCTCACCCTCCTTCAAGCTGATCGAATTCACGATCGACTTGCCCTGCAAACACTTCAACCCGGCCTCCAGGATGGACCACTTGGAGCTGTCGATCATGATGGGCACGCGGGCGATGTCCGGCTCGGCCGAGATGCGGTTGAGAAACTCCCGCATCGCCGACTCGCCGTCCAACAGGGCGTCGTCCATGTTCACGTCGAGGATGTTGGCGCCGGCCTCGACCTGCTGCCGGGCGACGCTGACGGCCTCCTCGAAACGGCCTTCGCGGACCAGCCGGGCGAACTTGCGCGAGCCGGCCACGTTGGTCCGTTCGCCAATCAGCGTGAAATTGCTCCCCGGCCGGAGGACCAGCGGCTCCAACCCGGCCAGCATGGTCAAATCGCTCGCCGGCGGGGGGACGCGTGGGGCCTCGTCGCGCACGGCCTCGGCAATCGCCCGAATGTGCTCCGGTGTGGTCCCACAACAGCCGCCCACCATGTTCAGCCAGCCCTGTTCCACAAACTCCCGCAAGACAGACGCCGTTTCCTCGGGAGTTTCATCGTAGCCGCCGAATGCGTTGGGCAGACCGGCGTTGGGGTAGCAACTGGTCCACACCGGGGCCAGGCGGGAAAGCTCCTCCACGAACGGCCGCATCATGGCCGCGCCCAGCGAACAATTGATGCCCACGCTGAACAGCCGCGCATGGGAAATCGAGATCCAAAAGGCTTCCAAGGTCTGGCCGGAAAGGGTCCGGCCGCTGCGATCCACAATCGTGCCCGACACCATCACCGGCACGGCCCGGCCGCTGCGATCGAAAAGCTCTTCCAGGGCGAAGAGGGCGGCCTTCAAGTTCAGCGTGTCGAAAACCGTCTCCAGCAGCAAGGCGTCCACGCCGCCATCCAAGAGGGCCTGGGCCTGTTCGTAATAAGCCGCACGCAGATCGTCGAACGTCACCGCCCGATAGCCGGGCCGGTTGACATCCGGCGAGAGCGACGCCGTGCGGTTGGTAGGTCCCAAAGAGCCGGCGATGAAGCGGGGTTGGGCGCGGCCGGAAGCGGCGGCCAGCCTCTCGACGGCCTGCTTCGCGCAGCAGACCGCCGCCAGATTGATCTCCCGCACCCGATCACTCAAATCATAATCGGCCAGCGAAATGCGATTGGCATTGAAGGTATTGGTGGTGAGAATGTCGGCCCCGGCCCGCAAATACGCGGCATGAATCTCGACTATGGCACTTGGCTGAGTCAGGCAGAGGAGATCGTTGCAACCCTTCAGCGGGCGACCGTGCTCCCGCAGGTCCGCGGCGGAGGCATGCACGGGACACATGCAGCCGACAGTGGGGCCAGCCACGGAACGCTCCCCACGAAAGGCCGCCTCATCCAGCCGCAAGCGCTGGATCTCCGTTCCCATGGCCCCGTCGATCACGGCGATCCGCCGCCGCAAGAGCGCGTGCAACGGGTGATCTGGGCTTACCGCCAGCAAGGGGGGGGCGGGTTGTTGGGCCTGCGAAATCGCGGGGGATTCCGCCAAGTGCACGAACGTCATTCCGGAGTGTTCCTGTCTTGGGGTGGGGCGGTGGTCCAGGCGACCGCGCGAAAAGCAGACACGGCCCTGCCAACCGCCTAAAGGTTCATTATACAAGCATAGGGCAAAAGACGGGCGAGGATTCATCGTTTGGAAAAGGCGTCGGGCGGCCGACCGCTCGATGGCGTGGCGTCGAGAAGCCCGTCTGGCGACGTTGCCGAAGGTGGCCGTCCGCAAGGCCCAGGTCCCGCCGTGGACGACTCAATGAGCACCAGATAGCCCGGGAAGGACAGTCCTCGTGGAATACCCCACGCGACTGAAAGACGCGGAGGAGGAGCCTCGGGCGTCAGCCCGAGGTGGGAGGATCACGGTGTAGGTGGATCGTTGGTCTGTTAGCATCCACCACCAGCTTACGCTGGTGGCTCGGGG
>DYLS01000203.1 GCA_020721965.1 Blastopirellula marina
TTGCCACGGTGATGGGCGTTCAGGTGGCGCATCCACCTCGGGCTTACGCCCGAGGCTCACTCGCGGGCGTGTTTTTCCGCATCGTCTGCTTGCGCCCGGCCATCCGCGGAAAGATCGAGGGTTTACGCCACCGGGCCGATCGGTGCCAAGAACCGGCGGTAAGCGGCCGCGTCCCCCTGCACTACCAACACGAACGTCAGGGGGGCATCGTACCAAGCCGCCACGGTCGTCCGGCTCATCCGCACAAGCGGGTGACTGGGGGCTGTCTGGGGCAGGCCCATCACCTTTTCGACGAGGACAAAGAGCGTTGCCGCGTCGCCGAAACGCGAGCGCATATCAAACGCAATCGCCGCCCGGTCTGCCAGAACCACCCGGCGCCAACGGACATCCCTGCCTAACACATCCCGGCTCAGGCGGTACGGCTCCGCAGGCTGCCGTTCCTCGAGCGCATACCCCGTCCCGAATTCCCTTTCCTGGGACTCGAAGAGTGCGCCGGCGGACTGCATCAGTTCGCGGCGATCCAACGGCCGAGGGTTGTTCCGTGGGCGGGCGAAGTGCACCACGATGGCCGCGGCCGTGCCACCGGCCAAGGCCGCTCCCGCCCAACGCAGCCAACGTCGGCGCGACCAGTGACCTTGCCGATCCTCGCTGCCTGGCCATTCCGCCGCAAAGACCGGGGGCGTGGCATCGGCCGCCTCGCCCTCGGGTATCGCCGCCCCTATCTCTCCCTCGCGATCAGCATTCTTTAGCACCGCGAGCAACCGCTGATGATACCCCTCCGGGATCGGCGCCGCCCAAAGCCGCGACTGTAGCAATCGATCGAACGAATCGACGGCCTCCGCGGCGTGCGGGAGATGGGCCGCGAATCCGCTATGTGCACCCAGCTCCGGGCGCACGATCTTGTCGCTGCCCTGCTCGGCAGGATGCTCCGGCGGATTCGGCTGTTGAAAGCAATTGTTTCGCGAATTATCGCCCATGTGCGACCCCAATTCCCGTCCGTGCCGTAGCAGAATCAAATCGACTCTGATCGGAAGAAGGTAGCCATCCCTGCCACTCCTCGTTTGGGCCTCTCAGTGATGCCCTTACTATCCCGGCTGTATCTCTAGCGACCGCCACCGTTTTGGATCGTCACTCCGGGACTGACGGCGCGATCACCGCCGCTCCCAACAATTTGCTCTTGAGCTGCGACTTGGCACGCGATAACCGGCTCATGACCGTGCCCAGGGGCAAATGGAGCTGATCGGCGATTTCGCGATACGAAAGCTCCTCGAAGTAGAACATCATCAGCACTACCCGGTAGTCGGGCGGCAATTCCGCCAATGCCTGTTGCAATCGTTCTTCGTCGAAGTCGAGATGCGAGGCCCTGTCCGTCTCTTCGGGAAGCTCTCCCGGTTCCGTAAGGGTCACGACCGGTGCTGTCTTAGCGGCACGCCGCGAGGCCAGGTAAGCATTCCGGGCGACGGTGTACAGCCATCCCCTGACCCTCTCCGGTTCGCGAATTTGCCCTCCCTTTTGCAGGGCGGTAAGAAACACCTCTTGGGCCAGGTCTTCGGCCACGGAGGCGGAACCCGTCATGCGAAACAGGTACGCAAACACGGCGTCCGCGTGGTGGCGTACCCATCCTTCCAGGGTCTTTTGCCAATCCGGATCGGTCATCGGGATAACATCATTGGTAAGGATGCGCCGGGGCAGCGAAATATTCCTTCTTTAGGGAGATTCGCCCGCCCGCGAAAATTATTTTCCCATGCTTGGAAGATTGGGAATAAATCGGCGGCTAGGCGCATCATACTCCGAAGAGCAACCTCACGTGAAGAGGCTGCGTGGTGTTAGTGGTAGTTTGGGTATCTGTAAAGGGAGTTTGAGGACATGAAGAAGTTTGCCGCATTGTTGGTGGCGGTCAGTCTGGGATTGTTCACCCTTGGTTGCCAGAAGCCCGCGGAGCAGCCCGCTACATCCGCCGGTGGCGACTCGCAAGGCGAGCCGGCCAGTGGTTCCACTGAAACCGCCCCCGCTGGTGCCGCGCCTGCTGAAGCAGCTCCAACCGATGCCGCCCCGGCAGCTGCCGCCCCCGCCGATGCTGGCGCCGCTGCGCCTGCCCCGGCCGAGGGTTCCCCTGCCAATCAATGACCCGATCACCGGACCCGCGACGGTGGTTCGCAATCTGAGTGATTTGAGCGATTGTAGCGAAGAGAACGCCTCCAGCTCATCCATACCGCACGTCATGCGGGCGGGATAGAGTGTGAGGATTAATCCAACTCTTCCGATTCCAAAAGACAGGATAATGGCGGCGGCTCGCAAGAGTGGCCGCCGTTTTTAGTGGTGTAGTCCTGCCGTCTCATCTCCGTCTTCGCTGTCTGCCCTTCTGCCGACGGTCAAAAAGCGGCATGGCCCGTTCTTTTCGTGACGGACGACTCCGATCCTGCGAGGTCCTGAGCGGCTGACCGATTTTGCCGCGTAGCTCCGAAATGCGATCCCGCAATTCCGCGGCCCGCTCGAACTCTAGGGCCTCGGCGGCGGCCAGCATCTCCGCCTCCAATTCGTTCAAGTATTCCTGGGTGACGTATTGTTCGGCATCTCGATGCACGAGTTCATAGGTCTTGGCGTGAGCGGCCGCCTCCGCCTCGATCCCCTGGCGAAGTTGTTTCCGAATCGTCTCGGGTGTGATGTTGTGGCGGCGATTGTATTCCTCTTGCAATTCCCGCCGGCGGCGTGTCTCCTCTATCGCCCGCTGCATCGAGTCGGTCACCTTGTCCGCGTAGAGCAGGACTTTGGCGTTGACGTTTCGGGCGCAGCGTCCAATGGTCTGAATCAGGGAGGTCTCGCTTCGCAAAAACCCTTCCTTATCCGCATCCAGGATGGCCACCAGGGATACCTCGGGGAGGTCCAGCCCTTCCCGCAAGAGGTTGACGCCCACCAGGACGTCGAACTGCCCTAACCGCAGGTCGCGGAGCAACTCTACCCGTTCGAAGGCGTCCAACTCGCTGTGCAACCATTTGCAGCGCACGCCTTGCTTGGCGAAATAGTCGGCCAGGTCCTCGGCCATCCGCTTGGTGAGGGTCGTGACCAGCACGCGTTCGCCTTTTTGGGCCGTATCGCGCACGATCTGCAAAAGATGCGGCACCTGGCTCTGCGCCGGGAGGATTTCGATCTCGGGGTCGAGCAAGCCTGTTGGTCGGATCAACTGCTCCACGACACGGCCGCCGCTCTGCTCCAGCTCGTAAGGCCCGGGCGTCGCGGAAACGAAGATTACGTTGCGGATTTTCTGCACCCATTCCTCGAAGCGCAGAGGCCGGTTATCGAGAGCGGATGGCAGCCGGAAACCGTGCTCCACGAGCGTTTTTTTGCGGCTGTAATCCCCCCCGTACATGCCGCGAATTTGCGGGACGGTTACGTGCGACTCGTCTACGAAGAGCAAAAAATCGTCGGGGAAGAAGCTGAAGAGCGTTTCCGGCGGGCTGCCGGGTGCTCGGCCCGCTAGATGGCGGCTGTAGTTTTCGATGCCCGGGCAATATCCTACCTCTTGCAGGAGCTCCATATCGTAGCGCGTTCGTGCGCTGAGGCGTTGAGCCTCCAAGAGCTTGCCCGCCGCCTTCAACTCCGCAACCCGCTGCTCCAGCTCCGCTCGAATGGAGGTCAAGGCGTTTTCGATCCGCTCCTCTGGCAAGACGAAGTGTTTGGCCGGATAGATGAAAATTTGTTCCAACCGCTCCAAGACTTCGCCCGTCAAGGGATGAATGGCCGACACTTGTTCAATTTCATCACCCCAAAACTCGATGCGATAGGCAAATTCCTCGTAGGAAGGAAAGACCTCCACGCAATCTCCGCGGACGCGGAATTTGCCGTGCTGAAAATCGGTGTCCGTCCGCTCGTACTGGATATCCACCAATCGAGCCAGCATCCGGTCGCGATCCAGGTATGCCCCGCGCTGAACGGAGACCATCATGGAGCGATAGTCCTCGGGCGACCCCAGGCCGTAGATACATGAGACGCTGGCCACAATAATGACGTCGCGCCGTGTCATCAGGGCGCTGGTGGCGGCCAAACGGAGGCGGTCGATCTCCTCGTTGATGGAGGCGTCCTTCTCGATGTAAATGTCGCGTTGCGGGATGTAGGCCTCGGGCTGATAGTAGTCGTAATAGCTGACGAAATAGTGCACGGCATTGTAGGGGAAGAACTCTCGGAACTCCGCGTACAATTGGGCCGCCAGCGTTTTGTTGTGCGACATCACCAAGGTGGGCCGCTGGGCTCTTTCAATGACGTTCGCCATGGTAAACGTCTTGCCGGAGCCAGTCACGCCGAGCAAGACCTGCACGCGGCGATTCTCTTGCAGGCCGGACCACAAGGCCTCGATCGCTTGCGGTTGGTCGCCCGCCGGTTGGAACGGGCTGACCAGCTCAAAATCTCTCCCCACGCCCACCACGCGTTGCACCGCCGATTCTCCAGAATTGCGAAGGGTATCGATCCTT
>DYLS01000063.1 GCA_020721965.1 Blastopirellula marina
CGAGAAATCCCGCATCGATAGCGGTTCCGCCCGAGGTAACTCCGCCGACAAGCGATCGCTGATTCAGGCTGATGAAGCGAATGTGTGAGCTTTGGTCGACGGCATCGCCCTGGAGCAGCGAGTAAATCGCTTCGGTAAGTGGTGTTTTGCCGTGGCGTTGTGCGTAATTTTTCGTCCATTCCAGCAGCCGACCGTCGTTGATTGCCAAAAGATGCACGATGTCTTGCGTAGGCGTCCCCTGCTGAAACGGGGCGAGGAATTGATCCAGCAACTCGTCGGCGGATTTGCCCTGCCAGGCTGCCGAACCGTCGAGGTTCATGCGGACGGTTGGACCTCCTGGTAGTTTGCCTTTGAGAAGCCGCTCCGTGGATCGGTGCCGTCCGAGTTCAAGCTTCAGCGCTAGATGTTGCAATAGGGCCGTTTTGCCGTCGCCGGCGTTTCCGCACAGGATCACCAATCGCACGCGCCGCTCGCGGATGTCACGCAACAACGATTCTTCCAAGGGAGTCGGAACATACGTTTTGGCCGCGAACTCCGTGTCCAGCCCGCGCGTTTCCTGGTTGCCCCACCGCGAGCCGGGGTACGACTGGAGCAACCCCTTGAGCCATGCCACCTGTTGCCTGGAAAGGTTCCCTCGTTGCCCGGAAACAGGTCCTACATCGCTTTCGCCGGATGATCTTGTAGCACCGCGCGTGCTGGGCGTGGCTGTCGCGTCCCCACTACCAACCGAGACGCCATCTGCTTCGCGATCCTGCACATGTACGTTCGGTGAAGGCTCCGCTGTGGGGCGCAGCGCGGCGAGCATCTCGTTAACGGTCTGGAATCGTCGCGTCTTGTCCGGATGTGTGGCCCTGTCGAGCACTGCAACGAGGATCGGATACTTGTCGCGGTCGATGCCGTCCCAGTTGAGTCCTCGTTCCTTGGCCAACTCTCCGCCGTGCCAGAAAGGCTCTTTGTCAAACACCACGTGAAAGAAGCTGGCAGCCAGCGCGAACAGGTCGTCCGCGGGCGATGCCGGTTGTCTTTGCTGCCGCTCGGGTGAACAGTATTGGACCGTCCCGGCAGCCCCAGGAATCTCACCAAACGGCGTGACGAAATCGTAGTCGGTCAGTACCACATCGCTGCCCGAGACGATTACGTTGCGGGGGCTGACGTCTCCGTGGCACATTCCGTTGTGGTGAAGAACGTCGAGCGCATGACACATCGCGCGCAGCCAGCGCACCGCAAGTGCCTCCGCGGACGCCTCCTGCTGATCTTCCGCCAGAAGCAGAAACACGCCTATGAATTCAGCAAGCGGGGAGCCTTCGATCCATGTCATCAAGGCCACGAAGTTGTTTTCTCGCCATTCGCGGGCCACTTCGAAGATCGTCGAAAGGCCGGAGTGCCTCAAATGAGAACGAGCCAGACGGTAGGTCTTCAGGACGCGCCCCCCTACCTCGCGATCGTGCACAACCTTGCCGACGTAGGTCCCAAGGTCTTGCATGTTTTGGTCGATCTCCACGACCTTGAACGTCGTCCCCACGCCACCGGACCCAAGGCGGGTGAGAATCCGGTAATCGCGCTCCCCAAACCGCACGATTTGGTCTTCCGTCCAAAACCGGGAGGGAGGGACCGCAGGTGGCGGAGTGCTTTCGCCGAGTAACTTCTTAAGCTCGAGCTCTAGGTCAGCCAAAGGGCAACGTGCGTTCGGATCCTCGGCCATGCCTTGGCTCAGAACCTCCGCTGCCCGCCTGGCATCATCGCTGGCCTGGTTGAGAAAGAGAATCCGCAACGAAGCGCAAAGCGAATACACGTCCGAGCGATGGTCGGCCGCGTTCAGGCCGTGGGCCACCACTTCCGGTGCCGCTGTCTCGCGGTCGATAGACGCCGGCAGACTGCTGGATGCCACGCTGACTTCTGACGGGATGCGAGTGCACTCAAAGCCGCTGATCAAAGGCGTATTGTCATGCTTCACCAAAATCGTGTGCGGCGACAAGTTGCGGTGAACCATGGGCTCGTCTTGCGTGGAGGCCCCGTGCAGTTCCAGGATTGCCCGTATCGTGCTGCGGGCGAACGCCAAACGGGCAGCCAACGTCCAACTTGGATCCGCGAGGCGATCCTTCAAGGTGGGCGCCGCGGGATCGATGACCGTGAAGAAGTACATTTCTCCGGCATAACCCGGCACTTCCTGGTACGAATCCAGGATCCTTGGCACCCATGGGTAAAGCTGGAGGCGGTGCATGGCCTCATAGGCCCGCTGCGCTTTGGCCTCCGCGTTCTTTTCCTCGCTTGCCGAAAGGTCGTACAAGTGCAGCACCACGCGGTCCTGCCTCGCGGAATGAATGCCTTTATAGATGCGGTGGAACCGTTCGTCCCTTGGCGACCGTAGCTCCAGGTTCACGTAGCCCGCCAGGCGGCGTATCGACCCATCGATCGCGACAGCGATTTTCGGCGCCAGCAGCCGGGCGAAGTTCCTGACCTGCTGGGCGGAAAGGACCGCTTGGCCAGCGACGTTCAGTGCCCGTTTCCAGTCGTGGAGCGTATGAAAACTGACCCCACGGATTTGTTGGTTGGCCAGCGGCCTGACCTTGGATGTTTCCCGAGTGAGCAGAAACACGCCATCGACATACGGCAAGTCGGGAAAGATTTTCCGCAAGGTCGTTCCGATCTTTCGAGCCTTACTCGTGACGCGATCCGCCTCGTGTTCGACCAGGTCCTTGTATGTCGTGACCCATGAGGCGGTCCAGTGCTTGATTTCCGCCACGCGCACGCCCGGCGGCCCGATGGCCACGATATCGATCTCGTCCGACTGCAACTGGTGGGTAACCGAGAAGGCGAGGTTGGTCAGCAACACCCACTCTCCATCGCCTGGCTCCGATTTCAGTCGCTTCTCCAAATACTCAATCGCCGTCCGCTCACTCTCGTTCGCCGCCGGGCCACAGGAAAACTTCGTTACCTTCATCGCTCGCTCACTACTCTACGGGAGGATGCACTGGAGGATGCTGCTGTTCATGCGTCGGCGCGCAACGTCGTGATGACTCCAGCGCAGGGTATTTTGGCTGGCTCAACATCTTGTAACAATGGGACATTGTGATGTAACGAATCGCAACGTATGCTGGGGACATCATACCATCATGCTGGGGACATTATAAAATCACGTGGACTTTGCGCCTCACCGTTCCCGGGCAGAATAATGCGCACAACGCGGCGCCTTTCCGAGCCGTGCGGCAAAAGCACTCTGCCCCTAGCTGCCGAGGTCTCAAGAGAAGCACGGGATATTATGCTCGACGCCGCGTGACACCCCGCATGTTTCGCGAACGGTCAGCTTTGCGCGATAGTAGCGATATTAACAGTAAAAGCGATTAGAACTGCCACACAGTCCCCGCACAACCCCCGTTTTTTTGAGGGTTCTTGATTTTTCCGCGTATATCATGAAGTTTATACGAGTATGTGGCGATTGCAAACGCGCGTGTGTCGTGCATTGTAATGTGCTTTGTACGTCCATCGCCGAGTATGCCCGCAATATCGGCCTCACGCTTCGTGTTGGCGCGGGATATAGGGGCCAATCCTCGCTGGAGCCTCCGCCGGTGCCGGCAGATATTCGCCGCCGCGCCCAGAGGGATGACACGGTTCGACCTCCGAAAAAACTCGTGCCGCCGCAGCGCCCTGCGCATCGC
This sequence comes from Blastopirellula marina, assembly GCA_020721965.1. GTDB lineage: Bacteria > Planctomycetota > Planctomycetia > Pirellulales > Thermoguttaceae > Thermogutta. The sequence continues at coordinate 3,657 of DYLS01000063.1, forward strand.
GACGAAGCCCGAACGCGCAAGCCGCCGCCGGTCATCGTGCGCGACGTGAAAGGGAGGAATTACTCCTACAGCGCAAAGGCCGCCTGATGTCATCGTGTGATGGCATCATGGGTCCAGCAGATCCTGCGAGGCGACATGTCCCATCACCGCAAGATCATGAGCCAAGCCCTCAACCCTGCGCTGTAGGATTACCACGCGGCCGCCGAGATCACGGAGAACGCGGAGGGAGAAGCGAATCCAGGGGGCCGACGGCGCGCGGGGTTTTCGTCTCGATTATGGTGTTCCGGCCAATTGTGATATTCCGGTGAGTCGCGGCATTCCGGTCGATTGTGGTGTTCCGGTCAATCATGGTGTTCCGGGGTCGCTCCACGGGTTCCCGAAAACGCTCGCCGTCGGGGTTCCTTTCGCCGGGATTCATTGCGTACCCGTTCGAGGGAGAGCGGGACAGCTCGACCTCGCCCAGCGCTACGGCCGCTCTGCCAAGCTCTTGAACAGCGGCAAGTGCCGGTAGTACACCTCCAGAATCAGGGTGTGCACGGCCGTCACATAGAGTCGGCCGGCCTGTTCCGCCCAGCGGTCTGGGATGGGCTGCCTCGGATCCCAACTCCCCGCGAGGTCTCCCTCCCGTATCTGCGATTCCAACAACAAGGGACGGATCCTCGCGTTCCAGTCGCGCCAGTAATCGCCCTGCATTTGAAACATGACTTGGGTCGCGTAGTACCAATAGTAGGCGTCCCGGAGGCGATTTTGCGGTGTGCCGAAATCGGGGAGCTGACCGCGAAGAAAGGTGGATCCCTGGACCAGGGGTGGATGCTGGTGGTCCCAACCCAGATAGATTCGCATCAGCAGCCCCTCGGCAGTCATAGCGCGGTTGGGCAGCCGGCCGTGCAACTGGCTGGGCGTCTCTCCGGCATGGGGATTGTACATGTATCGGGCACCGCCTTCGGCCTGTGCCAGGTCGAGCCAATGTGCGACTTTTTCCAGCACCGGCCGTGGCACATCCAGGCCCGCCATCTCCGCACTTTTCAGGGCCATCAATTGCCAACCGGTAACGGAGGTATCGCTTTCCCGCTGCGGCTCGTACCGCCACCCGCCGTATTGCGGGTGCTGGGAACGTGCGATGAAAGCGACGGCCTTTTCCCCCGCCTCGCGAAGGACAGGGTCGCGTGTCATTCCATAGGCTTCACATAGCGCGATCGAGGCCAGGCCGTGCCCATAGAAGCGCGTGAAGGCGTTTCGGTCGCCCGCGGCGGAATAGAGTCGCCCATCCGCTTGCTGGCGCGAGACGAGCCACTTCAGTGCCTTCTGAAGCACCTCTTGATACTTGCCGTCGGTGTGCGTGTATCCGGCGCCCAGGAAGGCCAGGAGAACAAGCCCCGTGGAGGCCGTGTCACCCTGCATCGTGCCGGCAGCGAACGCTTGGGGATCGAGTCCGGCCTGATTGGGCACGGCGTGGAGGCTCCAATGGCCGTCCGGGAACTGGAGTCGGGCCAAGAAGGCCAAGGCCCTCTCTACAGCATCCTCGGTCTCCGGTCCGCCGCCGAACTTCGCGGCGTGCTGGCCGCGTTGTGCGGGGTTCCGCTGCATAAAGGCCGGGGCGGGTTCCAAGGGGATGCTATGGCCCGGGGTCATGGGAAGCGGGACCGCTCGGCGGACGGTTGCGAAGCGCGAGCCGGAATCTTGCACCAGCTCGCTCTCGGGCCGCGAGAACCTACCCGGCAGCCCGACGCGAGGCGACGGCGGCCCCCCCACTCCGCCTTCCCCCAAGACATCGGGCCGCAAAACCGCCAAGCCCCCTTCGCGGCGGTCAACCGCCAGCTCCATAGCGCGGGGATCGTTGCCTCCGCCGGTTCCCAGCCCCGGCGTCCCCGCCACTTGAGCTTCCTCCGCCGGCGCCGCTCCCAGGTTGGCCGGTAAGCCAGGCGTCAAGTGTCCGCTGCGAATCGGGCCGCTCCCCACGGGAAGCGCTGCCATCGGCTCCGCGTCCCCTCCTCCAGGGATTCTGAGCGGTCCCGTGACCACCCCGAAAACACCAGACATCGCTTTCACGACATCGTGTGGCGATCCCGCGGAATCCACGGCCTGGCCGCCGCGGATCGGCGCGCCCGCCCCATTTCCGGCATAGCCTATCTCCAAAGCCGGGCCGGACTGAGGTCCCGCGCGTCCCGTGGGCGTGCCCAGCCCGGATTCACCCGAGTTGCCACCGGATCGGCCCGCAATCCCTTCCGCTGGACTGGCGGCCATCGTCCCGCTCAGGGCCGAGGCCGTCTCCAGGCCGCGGCGGATTCCGGAGGAGACTCCGGAATCTCCCACTCCCCCGGGCAGACCTTGGCCGGCGTCCCCTGAACCCTGGGCACCAGCACGCATGTCCGGCACGCCAGCGCCGATCCCGCTGGATTGATCCCCTAGGCTACCGCCGAGTCGTCCGCCGGTGATGACATCGAGTGTGCTGTCGCCGCCGAAGCCGCCACGAACGCGCGGATCTGCACCGCGTCCCGCGACGGCCAAAGCGTTTTCGTTCGGTTGCGTGCCTGTTCCACCCGGCGTGCCTCCTCCACCCGATCCCCCGCCTTCCGTCGCCGCTGGTTCTGCCCGGGCCGTCATGCCAGGGGTACCCGGGGCCGTGACCCTGACCCTGCCCGACGCGCTGAGGCCAACCTCTCCTGAGAGCAAGGCCCCCTGGGTCGCGGCCACCTCACCGCGCCGCGCCGCGGCACCGAGGGTGGTCGTTGGGACGCTCAAAGCGACCTGCGGGGTGTCCGTTCCAGCTCTCGCGGAGGAATCCCTCGCCGTTGATAGCCGCGGTGAGCCAGCGACTCGGGATACTTCACCTGGGGAGGCGTCGATCCGCCCAGACCGGCTCGCCGCCACGTTTTGGGGCGACTCGGCCTGTGCCACCGGCAAGGCCGGTCCTGCGTTGCCCGTCACCTGGGATGAACGCTGTCCTGGAATCCCGGCGCTCAGCGGTGCCACTCCACGATCTTCGCCCGACGGGCCTCGGCCGGTCGCTTGCGGAGAGAGGCTGACCTCGGGGCGATCTGGACCGCTGCCGGTGCTGGCCCGAAGGGGAATGTCCGCTTCGCTCCGCGGAGTGCTGCTTGCGGCGATGGGGGAAGCCGCCACGCTCCGTTCCCCTCCCTGAACCGCTACGGCAGGCAGCGGCTCCGCGGCACGGCTGGCTCCGGCAAGCGTCGATCTGGCTCGCGAAGCGTTTGCTGAAACGGCAGGCTCGACCGCTGGCTGCCATGAATCCGCTTCCGCCCGCGGCAGTGGGATCGTGGCCGTCGCCTGCGACGGCGCCGGCTCCAAGGCCGCCGTTGCTTCCTGTGATGCACCGCCACGAACAGGATCGTTCGTGACCGTGCGCTGGATGGAGGAGGGCGCGGCCTCGATTTCTCTCGCCGGAGTGGCGGCAATCTTCGCTGCCGGAGCAGCCTCCGCTGCGGTGCGGGATGGCGGCGTGCGGCTCGCGGCGGGCCGCGCGGACGGTGCCGTGGCGACGACCTCGGGACTCTGTTCGCTGCGTGCGGGCCGTCCGGCCTCGGGCAGTTGCGGCCTGGGGCGATCCTCCGGTTCACGGGGCGGTGTTCGCGGTTGAAACTCCCCACTCGCGGCTCGACGGGCAAGCTCGCTGACGCTGGGCTGCGGCTGCTGGGCGGGTGGGGCCGGGGCCGGACGGACGGGCGATGCCAGTACCGGTTGATCGGCTTGCGGCTGATATACAAACTCCTGCCGCTCTCTCCGCTGGAACAACGTCTCTGCCCGGTGCGGGGCGGTCAATTCCACACGCGGCGAAGGCGCGGCGCGTGGATCCGCTGGTGCTTCCGCGACCTCGCGAGGCTCCCGCGACGGATCCGGTGCCGGTGCCTCGGGGCCGACACGCGACGGTTGGAGCGATTCCGCCGACTCGCGGGGCGACGGCGTGGGGATCGGCCGATCATATTCGGATGCCGATCCCTCGGAATCCGTGGGAGACCTGTGATACTCGGGCAGAACGATACGCTCCTCCTCCTGAATCCCGGCCTCCTCCACCTCTTGCCGTGCGATCAGACGCAAGTACTGCTCGCGCAGCATCACCGCCAGGATCATGTGCAGTAGCAGGCTGATGATGACGCAGAACTGGACGCGGCGGGCGGCGCGGCCGCGCAGGAGGGCGGTCGCCCAGAACAGCCCCGCCACCAACAGCAGCACCAGCGCCAATCGGAAAAACCCGTTGTACAGCAAACGGGGGTCCCAGAAGTTATCGGTCGCCGCGTAAACCACGCCCGCCGTGAATCCGGCAAAGATCAAGATCGCCAGATTGACGGGCCAGACCTGCTCGTCGAAGTCAGCCAAGCGCTCCGGCACAATGGTCCGGATGACGCGGCGTTTTTTCGGCGGTGGCGGTGGATAGGGCAAGCTCATCGCAAATCACGGTCGTCTTCTACTGTCGCAGGCGCGGCGGCGGTCCAGCAAGCCGGGGCTGGCAGCACCCTGATTGCCCACCAGTTACAGCGCCCATTACGGGCCGGTTACGGTACCGACTACGCGCCAGTTAGGTTACCGACTACGCGCCAGTTACGGCGCCGATTCCTGGGCAGTTACGGTACGCCGATTACGGGCCAGTTGCCGCGACGACTACGGGCCGGTCGCGGAGGGCGGCCCCTGCCCTGCTCCCGCTTCCGTGGCCAGGAGATAGTCGGAGATATGGGCCTTTTTACAGGCATTGATCGCCGACACCACGGCCTGCAACCGGCAGCTTTCGTCCGCGCGAATCACCACCGATGTCCTGCCGGGATTGCTGGACCAGGCAGCAAGCAACATCTCCTCCAGTTCCCCCAGGCTCATCCTCTTGCCGGATATATAGTACCGCCCCTGCCGGTCGATGTTGATGAACAATTCCCGCGGCCGAGCGATCAAGGGCTGGGCCTCGCTGGCGTCTGGCAGTTGGACGGGCAATTCGCGTTCTTCTTCGGCGAACTTGGCCGCCACCAAAAAGAATATCAGCAAATTGAACACGACGTCGATCAGCGGCGTCATCGTCAATGATTCCAAGGCCCGGCTTTTATTCCGAATGGCGATGGTCATGGGAAGATCGGCTCCACAATGGGCTTGGCACGGCAACAGGTCACCCGCAACGCTCAGACCGTAGTTCGAGCGGCCATCCCACCGGACTCACCCGTCTGCGCCGGCCGCGGCGGCGGAGGGGGTGGGGGGGGCGGAGGTGGCAAAGCACTTTCTGGGTCCGGCCGCAACCGCCCCTCGAATCGCTCCAATTGCGGCAGCAGCCCCAACAAGGACTCGTCCAGGCGTCGCAAGGAGTTCTGGATGCGGCCCTCGAAATAATGCGCCAATATGGAGGCCGGGATCGCCACGCACAAACCAGCGAAGGTCGTGACCAGGGCTGTGTAGATACCCTGGGCCAGCATCTCCGCCCGATTCGCCCCTGGCGGCAAATGGGAAGTCACGAAGAAGGCCTGAATCATCCCCTGGACCGTCCCCAGCAAGCCCAGCAGCGGCGTCACTGCCGCCGAGAGTGTCAGAAAGCGGACATTGGAATACAGGCGATCGGCCTCACGCTCACCGGCCTCCTTCATGGCCTGCTCCACCTCGCTCAAAGGTCGGCCGACCTTCATCAGCATCGCCTTGAGCACGTTCGCCGCAGCGGAGGGATATTGCTGGCACAAGCGGTACGCAGCCCGGGGATCGAACCCCCGCTTCTCCTGCGAGAGTCGGCCCAAGCCGGTTATCAAGGCCTCGGGGAGAATCTTGCGCCGCCGCAGCCCCAGCGCTCGTTCAAAGCCAAAGATCACCGTCAGCACCGACATCAGCGTGATGGGGATCATCATCACGCCACCGCGGAAGGCCAACTCCAATACGTTGATCTGTGGCACGTTCTGCGATGGCGAGGTCTCTGCCCCAGGCGCGGTCTTTGACCCAGGCGCACCCTCTTCCGAAGCCGGTGGAGCGGCTAGGGCCTCCTCGGCACGGCGGTCGGCCTCGTTCATCCGACTTGCTGCATCCCTTGCCGGACCGACTGCCTCCAAGTCTTGCCCGGCCGTGCCAGCCTCACCCGGCGGGATGGCCGAGCCAGCCGCTTGCGCAGGCGGCTGATGCGTCGGGCTGGGAGGCTGCGCAAAAACGGTCCCCGCGACTGCACCGAGCACCGCCGTCCACGCCATCGCCCATCGCCAGAAATGTCGCCTTAATCGCCAATCGTGCACGGGGACCCCTCCTGTCCTCCCAATGGAGGAACGGCCTTGACCACTATCGTCACTTGCGGGTCAATTGATCCAGCTTCGCTCGGGCATCCTGGGCTTTATCGCTTTCGGGATATTTCTCGAGCAATTCCCGATACAGTTGCGCGGCCTGCTGGGGCTTTTTCAATAGTTCCAGACAAAGCGCTGCCTCGAAGGTAGCGTCCGCTTGAACCTTGGCCAACTCCGGCGATTCGAATCCGTAGGCCACGCGGAAAAAGCTCTTGACCGCCTCATCGTATTGCTTTTCCAGAAACTGTAGCTCGCCAATCATGAACTGGGCCTTGGCGGCCGTAAGCCCCTGGCTTCGCGCCGCCTGCGAAAAGAACTCCTTCGCCTTGGCATTATCGCCACGACCGCGATACACGTTCCCCATCTCATATTGGACCTCGGCGGCCTCTGGAGCATCCGGGTAGTCCTTGAGGCATTGCGTCAAAAAGGCGATCGCCTTGTCCCATTGCTTCAATTGAGCCGCGGCCTGCCCGGCGTGGAGCAGTTGCAACACGCGGAAGGCGTTGTTGGAAAGCGGCGGCAGCTTTTCGTAGGCGGCCAGGGCCTCGGCGTGCCGGCCAGACTGAAACAGCGATTCCGCCTCCATGAACCGGGCGTCGGCGGCGAGCGGTCCCTGGGGATAGGTTGCCCGCTGGTACGCGAAGGTCTTTTCCGCGTTGTCGTACTGCTTCATTTGATAGTATGCCCAGCCCAATTGGTGTGCGGCCTTTTCTCCCAATTCCGATGTCCCCGCCGCTTGCACCGTCTTGTGAAACTCCTCCGCGGCCTTGAGATAATCGCCAGTCTTGTAGAGGGCTTCGCCGGAATGATAGCGGGCCTCGCTGACGTGCTCGCTGTTGGGAAATTCGGCGACGAGTTTGCGGAACATCGCCACGGCCTCATCGCCGCGGCCCGCCAACTTCAAGGCCCAGGCCCACTGATAGATTACCCGGTCCGCGTCGGGATAATCGGGGTGATCCGTCGCGAGTTGGGAAAAGGTTTGGGCAGCCTCCGCAAACTGCTTGAGGTCGATCTGCACCAATCCCAGCGTGTACAGGGCGTCAGCGCGATCCAGCGGCGTCAGCTTCCCCTGCAAGGCCGCCTGGAGGTCGGGAACGGCATCGGCGGGTCTCCCCAGCTTGCGAAGCGCAACGGCCCGCACGTAGTGGGCCTTCGCCGTCGTCGTCTCATCCGGTTTTTGGGCCAGCAGTTCGGCCAAAAGCTTTTCCGCATCCGCGGCGCGATCCTGCTTGATCAGGGTGCAGGCCAGCTCATACTGGGCACTCGGTGCGAGCGGCCCAGCGGTCGGGGCCGCGATTACGGCCCGATACGCCTTCTCCGCGGCCGCAAAATCCCCCAGGGCAAAACAGTATTCGCCCAAGCGGAACTGTGCCCGCACCGCAAGGGGGCTTTGTGGAAATTGGCCGAGCATCTTCTCCAGAACGGTCCGCCCGTCGGCCGTGCGATCGAGCTGCCGATAGCCCGACGCCAACAGGAGCAACGCCTCATCCGCGGGCGGGGCATTGGGGACCTTGGCCAACGCTTGCAGGAAGGCATCCACCGCCTCTTGAGGCTTTCCCAATTCCAACTGGCTGCGGCCCAGCAGGAGGAACGCCTGCGCCAAATCCTCTGCCCGGCTCCACTGATTCGCCAGCGCCGTCACAGCCGTGACGACGGCCTCGTGATTCCCGGCCAATTGTTGGGCCAGCAATTGCCGCAACCGCCAGGGCACCACCTGCGGATGCGAGCCATATTGCTTCAACAAAGCGTCGTACAACCTTACGGCCTCGTCATACTTGGCCTCCAGCAAAGAAGCCTCCGCCGCAAGCTGCATTACCTCGGGTGTTAGCGGATGCTGGGAAAACCGCTGAAGAAACTCTGCGGTCAATTGCCGGGCCTCCGCGAGTCTCTCCACGCGCAGGGCAGTATAGGCGGCAGCATACTGCGCCTCGGCCGCAGCGCCGGCATCGGGATTCCGCGCCGCGGCGCGATATTCCGCGATCGCGTCGGCCCGCCGGTCGGGAATCTCGTACAGGGCATCGCCGCGATCCATCCGCAGGATCGGCTGGGCCGATTCCGGTACCGCTTTCAACTCCTCGTCCGTGAGCAATTCCAAAACCTTCCCAGGGGCATTTTGCTTGAGGAACAGGCGTGCCAGCCAGTGCAAGGCCTCCGCTCGCAGCTCCGGGACTTGCAAGGATTTTTGGAGCAGCGGGAGCGATCGATCATACTGCCCGGCGAGATACCAGCACCTCCCCGCCGCCAACTCGGCACGCGAAAGATCCGCGGACTGCGGAAAATCCTTCGCCAGAGAGGCATACACCGCGGCTGCCTGGTCATACTGACGCAGGCGAACCAGGCAGTCGCCCTCTCGAATCCGCGCGCGATCCGCGGCGGGGGCGTCGGGCTTCGCGGCCGCTTCCGCAAAATACCGCCGGGCTTGCTCGAAATCTCCGGAGGCGTACAGCACTTCACCCAGACGCATCGTCGCCTCGCCAGCCAGCGGGTGCGAAGGATACGCTTCCAGAAGCTTGCGATAGGATCCTTCCGCCGCCTGACGATCACCCGTCTCTTCCGCCGCAAAGGCCAAGGCGTATGTCACGTTGGGCGTTAGCTCGTGCCCCGGAAAGCTTTGCAGAAAGCGCTGGTATGCCGCAACGGCCTCTTTCTTCTTGCCCTGAAGATAGTCGCACTCGGCGCGATAGAAGACCGCCTCTGCGCGAAGCTTGCCTTGCGGGTAGTCCGCGAGGTAGCGGTCCAATGTCGCCGCCGCCTTCGGAAGGCTTTCGCTCTTGCCCTGCCTTCCCATCTCCAGCAGAGCAGCCCCCCAGTACAGCAGGGCCGACTCGCGAAGCGCGGCATCCAATCCCTGATCCTGCTCCGCGGCTTGAAAGGCCTCCGCGGCCGCTTCATAACGCTGGAGTTGAAACAGGCACAAGCCCAGATAATATCGCGCCCGACCGGCTCGGGCGTCTCCAGGAAAATCGCGGAGAAACCCCTGCCACTCTTCGGCAGCCAATTCCCAGGAACCAAGGTTGTGCAACTTGACGGCCGCGTTGAATCGCGACACGGCCGCAGCGGACTCTTCGGCCAAGGCGGACCGGGGGGATACCCCAATCCACCATCCCGACAAAAATACGCTCAACAACAAAACACCCCGAAGCCGCGTCAACTGGTGCGGTTCGCGTTTCATGCTTCGTCCTCGTCATGCTGTTCCGAGCAGGTAGGCATGGCCAATGGCTGGAATCCGGATCGCGCAAGGCTGAGAAAGACCATCCGCCCGGCGTGGCCGAACCTTGAGCTTATCTTATGCCACCGCAGCCCTCCGGGGAATACGCGGCGGTGGGAGAGGCTGGGCTGGTGGGGAAGCTGCCCTTCGCAAGGGATTCGTTCCCAAATGGCGCCAGCGTGCAGCAGCCGTCGCAACGACGGCCGCCAACTCCGCGAGATGCCCTGCGGCGAACGGCAAAAAGCTCAATCCAAATCGTAGATCGTTTCATCCACGCGCGGCGGGCGGATATGGCGGATGGCATCTCTTAAGCTGCCCCCGCTTTGACGAAACAACGGCTCTTCTTGATCGAGCTGATCCCCCAGCTCCTGCTCGATCGTCTCCGGATTCTCGCCGGCCTCCATCCGGCGGATCGCCTCCTCCATCGCGCCGCCGAATTCCAAGCCGGTAGATTGCGAGAGCCTCCGCATCAAGCGAGCCATTTGGCGGGGGTCCTCCTCATCCAGGTTCTCGGCCTCGCCCGCCATCTCCATCAGGGCTTGTTCGAGCTTGTCTTCATCCACACCGGGCGGCAGGATGTCGTCCTCGCCCTCCGCGGCCCCCTGATCCCCAGGGCCTTTCCCGCCACGCCCCACCGCAAAACGGGAAACGCGGCGCTCCAGCTTGGGACGCCCGCACTTGGGACAATCCGGTTGCTTGGTCGTGTTGATCCGACGCGAAAAGAAGCTATATACCGTGTGACAATGGGCACAATAGAACTCATAAATGGGCACGGCCAACAACTCCTCTACCTCATTATCCGATTTCTATTCATCCGATAGCTGCTTATCGCACAGCTATTCATCCGATAGCTACTTACCCGATGCGGCATGATTTTAAATGCAGTCCTACCTCAAACCAGGATAGTGCCAAAAAAATAGCGTCCAAAAAGCAGTCGGGGCATTCAGGCCATCTCTCGCCCTCGGCCTCTCCTTGATGCCGATGGCTTCTGCCTTCGCCGGCAGCGACCGCGGAGGCAAAGCAGGCATCCCAGCCGCTTCCTTACCGGATATTTTCGCCGGAGATCGTCCGACGGCCAAGAGCAATTCACGACCGGACTCGCAGCCGCCTGATACCACGGGGCAAGGTTTTTTGCCTAGATCAACATTTTGTAGTGGCGGGATATCACGCCACGCACTCCGTGCTTGGCACATCCTGCAATCAAGCGGATTTCGCGCTGCAATACGAGTTCATAACCGGCTTCCAGGCTTGACGCAGCCGTCCTTTGGCGGGATGGCAGGTCTTGAGTGAGAGCATCAATCGGGTCGTGCATCTTGGTAGTACATCCTGGTCGTGCGTCCTGGTCGTGCCCCGGAAAAGCGTTGGTCGAGCCGACCGAGCCGTTTTGTCCCGCAAGCGACGACCCAGGCCGATCGGGCCCTATCACGGGCTGCCGTGGGATGGCTTAGAGCGGTTCGGCCCCGGTTCTTACTTCTTTTCGCGGGAGGGACTAAAATAGGGGTTTACAATCGCGAAGCGTACCGGCGGACGGCGTCCGCCGCCGGCCGTTAGGTCGGGTCGCGATCAGACGTGAAGATCGGCTGACGTTGGCGGCGGAACGAAACCTTTCGCCGCCTTAAGCCGTATTTATTGATGTGGCAACTTGCACCGGGGCCGCCCCATTCTGGCCTGGCGTGAACGATTGATTCCGACGGCAGGCTACCCGCATGGACGCGCTGGAATTCGCGGATCCGGGCAAGTAGCCCAGTGAACTGTACTTAAGGGAGAGGGACTGATGACGGCAGTTGTGAATGTGGAAAGCTGTAGCGGTTGCGGGGAATGCGTTCAGGTCTGCCCCTTGGACGCCATCACCATGCAGAATGACAAGGCGTCGGTAGATCCCGAGGTCTGCGGCGATTGCGGGGCCTGCGTGGACGCCTGCCCGACCCAATCAATCTCCATTTCGTGATTTCGCTCACCGGGCAGTAATCGACGAAACGGCGGTCGATCGCGAACGAAAGGCGACACAGTGCGGGTCGTTTCCGCTCTCGCTGTGTCGCTTCATTTTTCGTATTTAGCGATGATTCAAAAGCGGCAATTGCAGATCGGCAACCGGGCGACGGAGCAGCTTCACCAGTAGGTTGCGCTATTGGCTCGTCGATGTACGCCCTTTTTCGCCACCACCTACGGCGGTAGCTCGTGGGGGCGTGCTTTTCCCACCACCAGCTTTCGTTGGTGGCCCGTCGCGGACTCTTTTTCCACTATCAGCCTACGCTGATAGTTCGTGTGCGCACTCCCCTTGCACCACCAACTTGCCCCGGGTGGCTTGTGGGTGCGTGATCTTTCCACTGCCAACTTGTGCTGGTGTTCCGGCTGGTCCCGCACAGGCGGGCGGCAGGGGGATTGGCAGCCAAAGCGGGCGGTCGCCTACTCAGGGTGTCGCCTTTTCGTCGGGCGACAGCTCTTTGACGTAGATATTCTTGAAGTACAGCGTATTGCCGTGATTCTGAAGCTCGATGGAGCCTGTGGGATAGATCGGCTTGTCGCGTTCCCAGTAATTCTCCATCACTACGTTGTCCACGACAAGCTCGCCATTGAGCCATACGCTAACCCTCTCGCCCACCATGCGGATGCGGAAGGTGTTCCACTCGCCGATCGGCCGGTCCGCGCAGCGGAGGGGCTTGCTGGGGTGCTTTTGGTTGTTGTATAACCCGCCGGAACCCTCCGGATGAGCCCCCGGGTCCCAGATCTGCACCTGGGGAGAGCCGCGGAGATAGATGCCGCTGTCTCCCGCCGGGAGAATCTTCCAGTCCACCCAAAGCTCGAAATCCCCGTAGTCTTCTTGCGTGCAAAGGTTGTCCCCCTTGCCGTCGAAGACCAGGACACCGTCCACGACGCTCCAATGCTCGCGCATGCGGCGATCGGCCTCTTCCTGAGCCTTAGCCAGTTCTTCCGCGGTCATCTTGGCCCGAGTGACGGGATTGCCCACCAGGCCCTTCCAGCCGGTCAGGTCCTTGCCGTTGAAGAGGGCGGTAAAGCCCCCGGGCGGGCTGTTATCCGCGGCGAAGCCGGGCTTCACCGATACCGACCAGGCAAGTACTGCCGCAACCAACCCCGTGACAGCACAGGACGGCGTGCGGAGCCGTTGGGTAAACCATCGACATCTCATGTTGCGATCTCCTCCTGCTGTGATTCTCATGTACCCCAAAACTCGGAGAGTTGCGTCGCGGGGAGGACGGCCCTTGCGACGGCACGTCTGGGAAAGCTCCCTACGATTCCCTCTACCCGGCATATTGTATGCAGGGACCGAACCTCTCCGCTACATTCCCGACCTGCCAAGTTACGCTGCTTGAAGCAGGTCCGCGAACTCGTCCGGTCGGGACCAACGTGCCACCGTAGACAACTGCTCGGCAAGCCGGTAGTCCTCGTCGCTCCAGACATCGACCGTGTCGTCGAACAAGGACATGAATCGAAGGGCTTCGGGGCCCACCACCAGGTGGTTGAGGTCGAAGAACGCCGTGTGTACCTGATTGACGACGCTGCGCGCCGCGGACCGGCTACCCGTGCTCAAGACATAAACGAGCGAACTCCGCCGCGTTGCTCGCACGTGGAAGTCCGGCGTCCACACGCGCCCCGACCGCCCGATAAGCTTCTCGCCACGGACGAAGGAGAACTCGCGCTCGGCCAGAAACTCCGCCACTTCGTCCGCGACGGATTCGATCGCCCGCGTTCGGAACGTGAACCACAGATCGGAAACCCGCAAGGCCGCTTGCGCCACACGGCACACGACGGCGGCCAGGTCAACGCCTTGGCGGCACCGCGACTGCAACATCCCCTTGTAGAACTCCACCCCGTGCGTAAGACAGGCATCCTGGATGAAAGCCGTCTGCTTGGGGGACCGGCGGAGGGCGGCGATCAAGTTGAGGGTTCAGGTTAGGGGCGGCCGGCCGATTGCGGCCGATTTCCGTAATATGGGCAGACATCCCAGAAATCGGTGTCGGCCAGGGACCGTGGGTCGCCCGTCTCTTGCATCCAGGCCCGCAATTTGGCGAGCAGCTCCCGGCGAATCGGCTCGGTTTCCGGGCAGTCCGCCAGATTCACCATTTCCCCGGGATCGTTTTGCAAATCATATAGTTCGAATTCCGGCCGTTTAGCTCCTGCGGCCGCGAGGAAGAACGGTCGGATAGCGGATTCCTGGGAGCGGGCCAGCACTTCCGACCAGGTGGGCGAGCCGTCGATGTCGCCGTAGTCGCGGCCCACGGATTCTTGAGGAGGATTGCCGGCAGGCCAGACGTTGGGCCTTAGATTCCAGATCAGGTGCCAGCGATCGGTGAAGACGCTTCGCACGGGATAAGAGGCGCCGTTCGGTCGCGTGACGGTGTGGCGTTCTCGTTCGGTGAAGACGTGATCGCGGGCGGGATCTACGCGTCCCGAACGATCGGAGAGCAGGATCGGCAGGAGGCTCCGGCCGGTCATTTCAGGCAGGGGCGTCAATCCAACTGCTTCCAAGAAGGTAGGCGCGATATCCGTCATGCTGACGAAGTCATCCACCATACGGCCGCCGGGGATCTTGGCCTTCCAGCAGATGGCCAGCGGCACGTGCGTCCCGGCGTCGTAGCAAGTGGCCTTGGCCTTGGGGAAGGGCATACCATTGTCGCCCGTGACGACGACCAGGGTGTTTTCCAGTCGGCCCGCCTCTTCCAGCAGACGCAGGGCCTCGCCCAGCGCGCGGTCGAAGCGTTGCACCTCGAAATAATAATCGGCGATGTCGGATCGCACGGTCGGTGTATCCGGGAGAAAAGGAGGCACGACGATCTTGGCGGGATCGATCCCCGCTTGCACACCGCTGCCATGCTCGTAGGGGCGGTGCGGGTCGGAAGTGCCGAACCAGAAGCAGAAAGGCCGATCTACGGGCACGGTTTTGAGGAACGCGCCGAAATTGGGGAAGTTGGGACCTGCCGGATTACGACTTCTGCCGGTATTTTCCAAGCTCCCCGGCCCCCAGCCCTTTCGCAGCAGACCCACCACATAGCCGTGGCTCTCCAAGATGTCGGGATAGCAGCGGAACTTGGCGGGCAGGAGGCTCCAGAGGTTGGCCCCGAACTCCAGTCGATGCGCCGCTTGACCCGTCAAAATGCTTCCTCGCGATGCCGTGCACGTCGGCGCGATGACGTGCGCCCGCGTGAACAAGACGCCGTCGCGGGCTATTCGATCGAAGGTGGTAGTCTGCACGACGGGATCGCCACAGGCCCCGGCGTGCGGCCAAGCCCAATCATCCGCAATAGCGAAGAGGATGTTCGGACGGCCACCGGCTTGAGCTTCACTCGCCGCGGCATCGACCGAGACTACCGAGATCGCCCACGGCACCAGGACGACGATCTCCAACGCGCAGGCTTTCAGCAAGTTTCGATTCATCGTTCCATCTTCCCGAATGCATTTTACGGCTGCGTTCCACGATCACGGCCGCGGTTTTTTCCCGCACGATTCGCATACATGCTTCCTCCGACCTCGCGGGCAGCGGCGCGGATGGCGCGGTCGTTGACCCAGGCAAACCGGCAACCGAGATAGAGCTTGTTCGGGGCGCCGGCCTTGACCGCCTGACGGCAGCGGCGGAAATACTCCTCGGCGATGCGAGTGTAGAAGGCGGCCAGGTCTTCACGGGCTTTGGATGAGTCGGGGGCCTCGCTGGATACCAAAAGCTCATCCCACGACGCGTGCTGGGTTCCCCACACCGCATTCAGCGCCTGGATCGTTCGATATTTCGCCTTGAGATCGGCGAGAAAGGCAATTTTAGCTGGATGTTCCGCCGGGGATTGCAGTGCCGCCACCGCCAGCGACAGTTCATCGCCCCAGGCCAGTTCGTTATCTACGAAGTAGCCGATACACCAGGGGTCTTTGGCCGAGGTTTCGGCCTCGCGTGCCACGGCGGCTTGCAGAGCGCGGTCGAAATCGGGGTCGAAGGGATCGGCGAATTTACCCCAATAACCGGTCGAGCCTTCGATCCGCCGGGCCCCCGCCCCGAGCGTGACCACATAGGGCGTTTTTCTCATGCGATAGATGGCCGGGTCCGACCAATTGCCAATCGTGTTCAGTCCCCAACTTCGCAAGCGGACGTGGGCCAGCTCGTTGAACCGCGGCTCCCAATCGGGGCCGTACTTGCGAAGGAGGTTGGCGGCCGAAAAGCAATAAGTGGTGTAGGCGCCTTTACCCTGATAATAGCCGTGCGGGGCCCAATTCCCGCGGCCGAAGAACGCCCCCAGCGGCGTCTCCCGCGGCGGCAGGTCCGCGAAATAATGTTCGCGATCGGTAATCGGCGTAGCGGCCGTCGTCGCTCGGACGCAGTCCGCTCCATGCGACCAAAACAAGTGGCCCGTCGGATCCACCAGCCACCAGCGCCCTTCGTGCTTCTTGGGGTAAAAATGGCCGGTAGCCTCCAATGGCGGGCCAGCCTCCCAACCACCGAATTCGTTCCAACCCGCCGGTCCGGGATGAGCCGCCAGGTCGGCCTGCTCGTCCGCCAACCGATCCTGCAATTCGGCTTCCTCATGGATCTTGCCCGGCCAATCCGCATGGGCGTACTGCCCAAAGCGATCAATCAGGGGAAAGAGAAGGGCCTTGTCGCCATCCCACCATTCCGGCCGTTGAAACGCGCCTACCACTTCCAGCCGTCCCAGCTCTAACGATTGTCCAGCTTTGGGGCTACGGATACTCAGAAATATCTCCTTGACTTGAGAGACGTCGATGCCCCGATCTGGATTCATCAACTCGGGAAAGCCCCGCATGCCAAAGAACAGGCCCTTCAAAGGCGGAGGAACGAGGCGGCAGAGGGTCAGGCGGAGGGCAACGGATTCTCCCGGTTCGATCTCGAAATCTCGCGAGAGGGCGCGATTTTTATTAGCTGGGGAACGGATGCCGAGCTGCACCCGGACGCGCCCTTCGCTAGGATTGTGCAACGCTGCTTGCACGTAGCGGTACGCAAACAAATCGAGATACGGCTCTTGGATGATGATACGGAGGCGGGCCGGTTCTTCATCCGCGGAGGCCGTGAGCCGCAATCGTTTGCCGTCCGGCGTCGCCGTCCATTCCAACCTGGCATGTTCCACCATCAGTTTCCCGACGCGGGGCGATTCCGACGCCGCGGGATCGAGCAGCACACGGGGACGCTCGTCGGCCCCCGCTCGCAACCCGATCGTCAGCGCAGCGCACAACGCAATCAACGAGAGGCAAGATCGCATCGTGGGATTCTTCGTAGGGGCACTTTGGGGAAAGGGTTGATCGCGGTTGGAACTCTTCTTGCCGCCGCGGAACGGCGCCGCGCCGTCAATTCGCCCAGACGAAGTAGCTCCGGGGGGAGAGTTCCAGCGGTTGCGAGGCCAAGTCCGCGGCTGGACGCTCCTCTTCGGTAAAAATCTCGCGGAGCACTCGGCGATCGTCGGGCAAATCGTGCGGCAGGCCGCCGAGGGCGCAGCGGGCGGTCTGTCCGCTGAAATTGACCGCCGTCACGACGCAATCGCCCTCGCTCTGACGGACAAAGGCGTACACGCCAGGACAGTCGAGAGCAAGCCGGCGAAAATCGCCGCGAAACAAGGCGGGATGCTCGCGGTACAACGAAAACAGTCGGCGGTAGAACTCGAACCAGCGGTTTTGTGCCCAGGCGAACTTTTGTGGGCTGCGTTCCAGGATGCCCAGCTCCTGGCCGTTCCAGATCATGGGACGGCCGAAGGGGAGCGTTGTCATGAGTACTGCGGCGACCTCATGAGCCGGTCCATACTTTTCGGTCAGCGAGGTCTTCTCTAGGAAGGGGATGTCGATGAATGGCCGATTGCCCCAGGCGTAGCCCTCCCGATCCATGTCGTGATTCGTAAGATGCCTCATGCGGAGGGCGGGCGGGGGATAGCGCCGCCGTTGGTCGATGAGGAACTCATCCAAAAGCCCCGGCTTGCCGTCGAAGTGCAATATCTTCCAGACGGCGGGCTGGAACGTCCAGTCGTACGTCATGTGAAAGACCGGATGCAGCTTCGGATCGTCGGCCTCCGCCAGCCAAAAGATCGGTTTGGCGGCCTGAAGTTGCGGCTCCAACCATTCCCAGTACTCCAAGGGGAGTGCCCCGGCCACGTCTTCGCGAAAGCCGTCCACGCCGAATTCGCGGATCCAGTACAGCCGGGCATCCCGCATGTAATTCCACACCGCGCGATTGGAATAATCGAGCTGTGCCACGTCGGCCCAGCCACCGGCCTGGCAAATGTGGCCAGCGGCATCTTTGGCGTAGAACTCGGGATGGGTCTGGATCAGCGGATTGCCCCAGGCCGTGTGATTGAGAACCCAATCCATGATGAGATACATACCGGCCTCGTGAACGGACCGTACCAACTCCCGAAAGTCCTCCTTGGTGCCGTAACGAGGGTCCACATCGTAATAGTCGCGGACGCAGTAGGGGCTATCGTACGAGGGCTTGTCGGGCGGATTGCCGTCGCGGGGATGGATCGGCATCAGCCAAAGGATGCCCACCCCCAACCGCCGCAACTCCGGCAACCGCGACTGGAAAGCGCGGAACGTGCCCGCCTCGGTCTGCTTTTCCAGCGAGACTTCGTAGATGGGCTGATTCCACGACCAGGGGGGACCGGCGGGGTCCTGTGCGGGAAGGGCCACCGGTTCCGTCGGCGATTGATCGGCCAGGCTGCCGCTCATCAGCAATCCTCCTACAACGACAATCAGTCCCCTCGAAAGGCCCCCCCGCCATCGCGTGCCAAGCATGGAAAGCTCCTCACTTGCGAACGGCTTGTGCAACTGCAATCGACCAAGGGAATTACTCCCTTGCGACTGTGGGAAAGGCTCACTTGCCCCAGCGGCGGGCCACGCTTTCTCTCATGAAGCGGAGACCGTCGGACGCCAATTGCCGCTCATTCTGATACATGCGCCGCCAAATCTTCGTGGCGGGGATCAGCTTTTCCAAGGCCAAGCCAAAGGCTTCGATCACCATCGTGTTGTCATAGCCGATCTCATGGAGGGTATCGAACACGGCGTCCCAACGGACGTTGCCGCTCCCCGGCGTGCTGCGATCATTCTCCGAGATGTGCACGTGGACCAGGTAATCCTTGAGCGTGCGGATGGCGTCCGGGATGCTCTTTTCCTCGATGTGCGAGTGGAATGTGTCGAACATCATTTTGCAGCGGGGGTGATTTACGTCGCGGCAGAATCGGGCACCGTCGGCGGCGGTATTCAGGAAATAGCACTCGAACCGATTCAGGTACTCGATGCCCAGCGTAACGCCGACCTTTTCGGCGTGTTCAGCGACCTCGCGCATGGCGTCCACGC
The DNA here is from genome assembly GCA_020721965.1 of Blastopirellula marina. Taxonomy (GTDB): domain Bacteria; phylum Planctomycetota; class Planctomycetia; order Pirellulales; family Thermoguttaceae; genus Thermogutta. The sequence continues at coordinate 22,407 of DYLS01000063.1, forward strand.
CCCATTTCCACTCGTCTTCGGTGGGACCGCGGCCGCTGAAAAGGCCGAGTGCGGAATGGAACGGTCCGGCCATGATCTCCGCGCCCAGCAGGGCGCAGCAGTCCAGGTTCCGCTTGTTGGCCTCGATCCCTTTGCGGCGCACAGTCGGGTCGGGACTGATGGGGTTCTCCCCTGGACCGCGGATTGCCGTGGCCGTCCGAGCCAGCCCCAGCTCGTCCATCCGGCTGGCCCATCTCTTGTAATTGGCGTCGTTGTCCAGGTCGAAGACCGGCAGCTCCACGATGTCGAAACCCAACTCCTTCACCTCGTCCAAAAGTGGCAGGCAGGCATCGTTGAGGGTGTCCGTCCACATCAGCAGGTTCATTCCAAATCGCATGGTCAAGCTCCTTGACTGGGGTCTGCGAATTGAGTGGGGTGTGCGAAACGGGCTATAGGGATGAATGGCAACGGGAAGCAGGTGCTGCGTGCCGGTCACTCGGGGGCATCCGGCGTGCTTGGGGAGTTGTCATGGTCCGGCTGACCGATGGCACGAACCGCGTCCGTCCCCTCGCGGAGGCACGGGGCCAGTAGCCCCTCTTGCCGTGCCGCAATCATCGGCCGCAACTGCGGCAAGCAACCGAACAATGCGAGTGGCAAGGGGGGTAGTCGAAGGCGACACATCACCTGACCCAATCGCAACCATAGTTTGTCATCTTCCAAGTAGTCAAACAAGATGCGCTCCCGGCAAAACAGTCGCACGAACGGAGCCAGGCCGGGTACCGGCCGATGCGCGATTCGCGAGGTCACCGAGGCCACCGTCTCGGCCGACACGCCCGCCAAGACGCGGTAATAGGCCTCCACGGTCTCCGGATGGCGTGCGGCCAGGGCGGCATCCAGAAGCACCTCGACCAAAAGATGCGACAGGAAAACCGGAGGGATGCGGACCTCCAGCAGGGTTGGCCGAATGACGTTCAGGACCGCCGTCAGGGCCTCCGAAAAGGCCTCCGTCCCGTGAAAGCGGCGGTCGTCCTCCAGATGCCGTAGAATCCCTGTGGCCAAGCGGCCTGGCGCTCCATCCGTCGCTTCCGTATAAGGGAGCACGATCGGCGGCCGCAATCGCACGCGGCGATCGACCACCGAGAGCCAGTCCGGCACGGCGGTCCCTGTGGCGAAATACGGGTCGTGCAAGTACTGGTAAGCATGGGCAAGGTAGTTCATACCAACATCATATACCGAATCGCATGGCGGCTCCCGCTGGCACGCAAAAAGCGTGTGCCGAGCCTTCAACGCATGAGCTAGCAGCGTGATCGGATGATAGGGGCGAGCAATACGGGCCGCCAGCGCAAGGTGGTGGTGTTGACGAGGCAAGCGGCTCGTGGCAACGAGGTCCGCCGGCCGCAGAAATCTTTCTGGCAGCGAAGGCTCAGCGAGAACCCATGATGGCTTTAGCCATCGGTTTGTGAATCAGGGAGCATCACGAGGTTGGGACGGTATCCTGGCGGCGTGAACAAAGCGGCGAGCAAAATCGTACCAGACTATTGCAACTAATTCTTAGAATCACTATAATACATTCCAGTACGTGTTAGCGAGATTTCAAATCCGCTTGCTCGTACTCGGTTCTTTTGCCCGAAAGCCAGCGCCTGTCCGTTTTCTCACGTCCCCGGCGCCAGCCATCTACTTTTGGATTCTGGAAGAGCACGTGCGTCGCGGCGCACGTGGTTTGTCAGTTTCCGCGGTTCGATGTTGCGGCACCTGTCGCCTGATGCGACCACTAGCTGGCCGCTTCGTCGTTACCGGTGCATCGGCCCCGTAGGTCGTTTTCCAGTCGTGCTGCCATGAACGAGACACCCGCCCAACCGTATCGCACGCCCCAGCCTCTGCCGGTGTGCCAGCATCCCGAGGACCCGTGTTCGCTCTGCAAGGGGATGTCCAGTGCGCGGGTGGTACGTTCGGAGGACCTGCTTCAGGAGCAGCGGGAGCTGTTCATCCTGCACGCCGGTCAGGTGTACCGGTTGCTGCGGACGCGCAACGACAAGTTGATCCTCCAGAAATGACGGAATTGTTGTGATTGCGGCAGTGCTGCCGCCGAGATGGTTTTCCAATGGTCAGCCAGCCCCGTGCTGCGACTTCTACGTCCCGAACTGGGCCAGCCAGCAGGGATCCCTGGTCCTATTGTTGAGGAGGAGTTTGGCGATGGGTGTTGTCTTGTTACGGAGGAGTGTGGTCTTGTTACCGAGGAGTGTGGCGATACGTGGCAAACAGGTAGTACACGCCTTGGGGGCATCTCTGGTGTTGGCAGGCGTGTTGGCTTGTGAAATAGCGTGCGCCGACCCCGGACTGTTGCTGATTGCGCACGGTTCCCCGAGTGCCGCCTGGAATCAGGAAGTGCTGGATCTCGGACAGCGTGTGGCGGAAGAGGTCGGCAAGACGGGGGAGTTCTGTGCGGTGCGTACAGCGTTTTTGGAAGCGGCTCAGCCTGACGTTCCCACGGCCCTGGCGGAACTCGAAGCCCAAGGTTGCGACCGGATCGTGGCGGTACCGTTATTCATCGCCCCGAGCGGTCACTCCCACTTCGATGTGCCGTTGGTGCTAGGGACGTTCTTTTCGCCCCCGATTGCAAAGGCGCTTGCCGAGGAGGGTCTGCGGGCTGCCCAGCCCAAGGTCCCCGTAATGGTGACCTGCACCCTGGATGAGGGCGATCTGCTCCCCCAATTCGTCATCGACCAGGTCCGCAAACTTTCCAAGGCCCCTCAGGACGAGGCCTTGGTGATCCTGCTGCACGGCGACCCGGACCATCAACTTCTTATTGAGCGGTTGATGCGGCGGATTGCCACGCAAGCGTGCGGCGCAACCGGCATCCAATATGCGGACTGGGCGAGTATCGGGATGGGAATGCAGGATTTCCGCACGCAAGGCGCCTTCGCCATTTCCCGCGCGCTAGAGCACAAGCGACGGGTCTTGGTGGCAGCCTTGTACCTCGCTACCAGTGCGGAGGAAATCCATCGGCGGGCAACGGCACGTCACGGCCAATCGGCCCACGACTCGCCCTCCAATTCGCCCCAGAACTCGACCGACAACTTGTTCGACGGCGACGTGGTCTTCTCCGCGGAAAAATTGATTTCTCACCCGGGTCTTCTCGCCTGGGTCGTCCAAACCGCGCGTGCCGCCGTGGAAGACCCTAGCAAGACGGCGAAGGTGGCCACGCCCGGGATCAAGAACCGGGCCGCTGAAAAATCCCCGGAGGTCGTTCACTCCCGTTGACAGATGCCAGCCCAGTCGGCTCCCGCAGAGAGCGAAGACTGGATGCGACAGGATCGTAGCCTCGGTACACGATGAGTACCCTCCCCCTGGTGAGTGGCTCCCCCCCCCTCCGCGTCCGCCCAACGGAGTTGGGCGGCCGCGGGCCGCTCGGGACCGCCGCCGTGCGGTCGCGGCCAGCCAGCTTTTTCCCGCTTCCACCGCGGCCAGGCCAGCTAGCCTCCTGAAAAAGCCCCGTGCAGCTCTGGGTGTGCGCCAACGGGCGCACGGCTGTGCTGGGGCGCATGGTCTCCAAGAGCATGAAGGAGGAACCTGGTATGCGGTATCGCTGCCGATTTCGCGGATTCACGCTGGTAGAGTTACTCGTGGTCGTTGCGATCATCGGAATCCTGATCGCCTTGCTGCTGCCCGCCGTTCAAGCGGCCCGGGAAGCTGCCCGCCGCGCAAGTTGCACGAACAATTTCAAACAGCTCGGCCTGGCGCTGCATAACTACCACAACGTCTACAACTGCTTTCCGGGCCTTGGCACAAGTATGGCCTACGGCTTCTCGGTGCAGGCCCGGTTGCTGCCTTACGTCGAGCAGACGAATCTCCAGAATCTGATCGACTTCAAACAGCGGTTGTACATTGGAATGCCCCCGCACTTGAACCCTGCCCAAGCAGCCGCCGCGCGGACCGTGGTATCTCTGTTTCGGTGCCCTAGCGACGGTTGGGAGGACCTTTATACAGAACCAACGTTCGGGGATGTCTTCGCAGGGGGGAATTACATGATTTGCAGCGGCTCGGGGACTGGAACCTATTATGACGTCCGCTGCCCGACCGACGGATTGTTCTACTACGGCTCGGCCCGCGGCTTCCGCAACATAACGGACGGGTCGAGCAATACGGTGGTCATGTCCGAAACCCTGTTGGGCCTTGGCAAGGATCTGCCCGGCTCGCCCACTCCCAGCCGTCAAGATCTACAACGACTCTTGGGAGTATTCCCGGCCTCTCCAAGCATGGGCTGCCCAGCAGGGCTGGGAGGGGTCGTCAATCCGGACTTGGCCACGCTGCTGCCCCAGGTCACCCGTTACGACGGCGCCCGCTGCTTTGGCTGGATTACGGGCAAGGCACGAGGCACCATCTTTTCGACCTATGATCG
>DYLS01000204.1 GCA_020721965.1 Blastopirellula marina
GTGGGCGGAGATGCGTTTGATGGGTAGGTCGACCTCGATGAGGCGTTTGGGGTACGTCATGATTCCTGCTTTTCCTCGGCCGCCATGATCGCACGGACATCGACGGCGTAATGCTCGACCTTCACGACGGGTTTCCAGCCCAGGCGGGCGGGGTCGCGAATGGCATGAATCTCGGGTGTCGCCCCGCAGTTGTAGACCACGTACAGCCAGTAGTCGTTGGCAAGGCGCTGGGCAGTCTTGTACTCGTTGGAAGTCAGGGCGATCTCGCCTGCGTGCGCACGGCCCTTGACCTCGATGAAGCGGACCTCGACGGCCGTCTTGGGGTCTTCGGGATGTGGCCGGCGTGAGATCAGGTCGAAGCCGCGGTTCTGGGCCTCGACGCTCTCAACCTCGCGGCCCTGGGCTTCCTCATGGGCGATGACCGCCTGGACCGCGATACGCTCAATCTCATCGTCCCGGACCATCGAGGCGACAGCGGGCGAGGCACGTTCGGGGTGCGGGAGCACCCACGCGCAGCCGACGTGCTGGATGTCGCCGATGGTGCATTGGCATTCGCGGTCGAGGTCGGCGAGCCGCTGCTCGCGTCGGGCGTTGAGTTCGTCGATGCGCATCTCGCACTGGGCGATGTTGCCGGCCAGTTGGGGCGATCGGTCGCCGGCCTGTTGTTGTTCGAGCAGACGGGCCATCGTCAGGTTCTGGCGGTGAATCAGTTCGTTGAGGCTGATCTCGATGTGCCGGCGGATCGTGTCGGTTTCCTTCTTCCGCTGGGCGGCGATCTCGGCAAGGAAACCCATGAGGCGATTCTCCACCAAGGATTGCTCTCGCTGCTCACCGGAGGGAAGGCCGTCGGGTGACGGTGCGGCCGTGCCCTTGGGCGCGATGGTGAGGTCGAGGAAGATCGTCGACTGCCGCACGGAAAGTTCACCCCTTGTATTGGCCTGGACAACGAAAAGGCGGCGATGCAGGACGTTGCCCAAGCCGTCCTTGATGGATGCCGAATAGACATCGAGGTGGTACGGAGTAGCACTGTGCAGGTCGTAGAAGACCGAGCCGTGGGCCAGGCCGTCGCGCACTTGCTCCCATAGACTTTGCCGAACCGTCTCGAAAAGTGGATGGCCGGGCGTGACCCACTCACACGTTGGGTCTTTGGCGAGTAGTGCCTTGTCAAACACGATCTGCTTGTACTCGTGGCCAAGCTTGCCAAAGCGAGGTTCGAGTTTGTCTCCCGTCGCCCACAGATGACGCGGCACTCGGCCCACGCGATACAAGTGGCTTCCTGCCGGGAATTCCTTTGGCACAACGCCCACGACCGGCCCGGCATGAACGAAGAAGTCCTCGATGACCTCGGGCACCAGCCGGCGCTCGCGGGCCTCGGCGGACTTGCCGACGATGGCCGAGAGGTTGAGTTCCTTCTTGGCCAGCCCTTCGAGGGTGGAGTCGGTAATCTGCCGGAACCGCTGGGCGTCCACCTCTTCGACGATGCGGTTCTTGATGCTTTCTTCGGTCTGATTGTGCAGGTACATGTCGCGAATCAACCTCTCCAATTGGTTCGCGGGGAACACGTCGCCCAGCACGTTGAAGATCTTGCCGGTGCGCTGAGGGTCGAGGTCGGTTTCGATCTGCTCCAGCCGCTCGAAGAGCTTCTGGAGGACGCGGCCTTCGCGGGTGTTGGTCGCCACGAAGTTGAAGATGAGACAGTCCTTCTCCTGCCCGTAGCGGTGGATACGCCCCATCCGTTGTTCAAGCCGCACAGGGTTCCACGGGATGTCGTAGTTGATCATGAACCAGCAGAACTGAAGGTTGATGCCTTCGCCGGCGGCCTCCGTGGCGACCATGACCTGGGCTGATTCGCGGAACTCCCGCTCGGCGTAGATGCGTGTGCCGGGCGTGTCGCGGTCACCGATTTTCATGCCGCCGTGGATTTGCGTGACCGTCAGACCCCATTCGACGAGCTTGCCGACGAGGTAGTCGAGCGTGTCCTTGTGCTCCGTAAACACCAGCATCTTCATCGACGGGTCTTTGAAGACGCCTTGTTCGGACAGCACCTCGCGGAGCCGGTTCAGCTTGGTCTCGACCTCACGTTGCTCCAGCAGCCGGGCCTGGTCGATGAGCTTGGTGAGTTGGAGTATTTCCTCACGCAGCGCGGCCGGGTCGACGGAGGCAACCACGTCCTCCAACTCGGCCATGATCTCCTGCTGCTCATCTTCGGGCAGGTCGTCAAAGTCTTCGGGGAGCTTCTTGGCAATCTGCTCCTGCCGATAGGCTTGCGGGTCCTCCAGAATCCTCTGGCGATTCCCTCGCATCCGCTCCAGGCTGCGGCGTGCGGCGTAGACGCTCGACGCCAGCCGACGCTGGAGCATGGCCATCGTGAATCCGACGGCCCGGCCGGTTGTGGCGTTGGCGGCTTGGGCTTTGATCGACTGGTCCTCGACGTAGCGGGTCAGCGCGTCGTACAAGTCCCACTCGTCGCTGTCGATCTGGAAGCCGACGGTCTGGACGTGTCGCTTGGTGAAGAGCTTCTTGATCTGCCCTGTATCCGGGTCGGGGAACGAGACCAAGGCTTCCTTTGTCCGGCGCAGGTAGAACGGGGCCGAGTTCCGCTGCATGGCCTCTTCGAGGCTCTTCACATCACCGTACACGTCGGCGTCGAGCAGCCGCAGGAACAGGCAAAAGTGATCCGGGTCGCCCTTGTGCGGCGTCGCTGTCATCAGCAGGTAGTGGTCGGTCATGCCCGACAGGTGCTCGCCGAGTTGGTAGGCGAGCGTCTTCTTGTCGGCGCTGGCGGCGGACATTTTGTGAGCTTCATCGACGACGATGAGGTCCCAATGGCTGCGAAGCAGGCTCTCGCGGGCATCGTCGATGCGGGACACCCACGAAACCGACGTGATGACCTGGTTCTTGTCCTGCCAGGGGTTCGTTCCGTAGTTGGCGCGGAGTACGTCGCCGCGGACGATCTCGAACGTCTCGCGGAACTTGTCCTTCAGTTCGCGCTGCCACTGGAAGGTGAGGTTTGCCGGCGTGACGATGAGGCACCGCTTGACCAAGCCCCTGATCTTCAGTTCCTTGAGCAGCAGCCCGGCCATGATGGTCTTGCCGGCTCCGGGATCGTCGGCCAGCAGGAACCGGATGCGCGGCAGCTTGATGAAGTAATCGTAGACGGCTTCGAGCTGGTGCGGCAGCGGATCGACGCGGGCGATGGAGAGGGAGAAGTACGGGTCGTACTCGTAGGCGAGCGCCAGGCGCAGCGCCTCGACCCCCAGGCGGAACTGCACGGGGTCGCCATCGAAGGGCGGCTGTTCGGGGCTGACTTGCAGGCCGGCGAGTTGGCCGGCGTCGAGCACCGGCTCGTAGACCCGGCCCGAGTCCAAGCCCTTGCCCACCAGCTTGACCGAGGACCCGAGCGAGGTGCAGACGATCACCTGCACCGGCTCCGGGAAGATCGTGCCCTTGACGGTTGAACCAGGTTTCAGCATTTCGATGCTCACAACATTCGTTCGCCCGTGGCCAATCATCGGGGCTTACGCGGTTCGCGCTGGACGGCTCTGCCTTTTCGAATCCACTCGTCGATTTCGTCACGTTTGAATTTCCACAGACTCCCGACCTTGTGCGTGAGCATGTTCTTTCGCTCGATCCACTCGTAGACCGTGCAACGCTTGACGCCCAAGGTACGCCGCGATTTCGTCCACCGACAACCAGCGGTCACTGGTCACATCGCACATGTTTAACCTCTGGCCGTTCGATGCGGCCCAAGAAACGGACTGCCCCACGCGAGAGCGGGGGCGTTGTCCAAACCTATTACATTGGAATCAGCTAGATCGTAGCGTATGTGCTAACTGGCGACAAGCAACGGTGCCGAACGGCAGCGGGAACATTATCCTGAGGCACCGACAAGGCCGTCCAATCGCGCGACCAGCAGGGCGTAAGGCGGGGCACGCGCTCGACGGGTTCCTCGCCCCGGCGCTGTTAGCCGTCCTTGCCGAGAGCTGACAGGTGCCGGACGCCGGGGTACGTGTGCCAGCGGTAGATGTAGCTGGGAAGAGAAAGGGGAGAAGTGGGGCCGATCTCGATCTGCCTTCCGCTGGCGCAGGAATCGGCGGCGGCGTCTTGAACGCTCACGTTGTGGGATGGCCTCGTCGTTTTCGGTGGACTGGCCGCTGCTTCTACAAGCTCACCGGGTGAAACTGGCTTGATTCCGGCGCGCTTGAAACGCCCGGCGAGGGCCTGGTCTTGGCCGCTCTGCATGGCCGGGGACAGCTCCCGGGCGGCTTCTTCGCCGGTTGCCGTGCTTGACAGGCCGAAGGCGGTAGTCGAGGATGGAGAGGTGCAGGAACGTCCAATGCCAGTCGTTTCGCCTCGTCTCAAAACAGACTGCAACAGGTCGCGAGTCCGGTCATCTTGGGCATGGCGTGGGCTGTTGAGTGCCGCCTGTCTGCTGCTTTCGGGCGTGTTCTTCTTAAAAG
>DYLS01000064.1 GCA_020721965.1 Blastopirellula marina
CGCAGGCGCGGCTGGGGCAGCAGGTTGTTCAGACGGCGCGGGTGGGGCAGGCGGGGCAGGCTGCTCTGCTGGGGCTGGCGCCGCTGGTGCCGCAGGCGCGGCTGGGGCAGGCGGAGCAGCTTCCGCTGGGGCAGGCATCTCCGCCGGTGGAGCTGCTGGTGCCGGAGCCTCCGGTTTGGCAGCGGCTTCAGGGGCGGGTGCCTCGGGGGCAACATCCGATGGGGACGTCATCGGAGCCGCCGATGGAGCAGGGGCTACGCCTTCCTCCGGTGCTTGCACAGCCGCTTCCGTCTCGCTCATGATCCCGCAGTTGTCGGGAACGCAGCAATCCACGACCGGGCAGCAGGCCACGCAGCGACAGTGCAACCGCGCAAAACGGTGACCGAACAGGTTACAGGCCACGGCTGGCCGCGCGGCCAACATGCCGGCACACAGCAGCAAGGTCCAACAAAACATTCTGGAACGCATCGTGTCACCTCCTCCTATGCTGCGGGAAACTGGAAATCGCCGATACCTGCACTCTTCTGGCTCGGAGCCATATTCCGCGCACGAGTCGATTGCAACAGGACGGCATAACAGCGAAAACGTCACAGTGCACGAACATGGTCAGCTAACCAAAATCCACAAAATAGTTTAGCTGATTTGAATGGGCAGTTCAAGAAATCTGGAAAGGTGGGCTTGAAACTAAGGGGAGGTAACAGGATTGCTTGGCAGAACTTGACGCCCTCGGTCGTTCTGGCGGGGATGCTTGTGCGATTCTGGCCCGTCAAGCACAGCCAAGAGAACGGGGGCACCCTTTTTCGGCAAGATACCGGGGCATCTCTCGTCCAAAAAGAGATCGGGGTCACTTGTTATCCAGGCCGGGATGCGCACACACCCTGTGACGCCAAGAAAAGTGACAGGCCGCCTGAGTGGCGGCCCGTGACAGAAGTCGTCAGAAGTCCGTATTTTACCTTCGTGGCAGGGATCCTACCGCGTCCGGCCACGGAGCATAACGCTGGTATTGTCCCCGACACCCAGCACGGGACGATAGGGATCGGACAGGGCGAATGGAACAGGGCGGCGGGGATACCAGACCAAGCCGATATTGAGGCTCCAGCTTTCGTCGATCTGACCGTCCAGCCCGCTCCCTGTTTTGGGAGCCAGATAAGCGAAGTTCGTTTCGAGGGCCCAACTTTGGCCGAGGGGAACCACGGCGTCAGCCCCGATCAGACCGTCGCCATAACCCGACCAGCCCGCCCAAATTCGGCCCTCGCCGCCCTCTTCGAATTGGCGGCGGTAGAAGAAGGCAAAGCGGTCCAGGATGGAAAGGTCGAGGACGGTAGGAATCTCGCCGCCTGGCATGGTCATCTCGGTATCCTTCAGACCATACATTCCCATGTAGCCGATCTCGCGGCAATCGTCTAGGAAGAAGGAAATCTCATGCCGTAGTTGCAACAAGTCGCCGTCTTCGTAGAAGTCTTCGTGCAGCCAATCGACGACCACGGCCCATTGCCACCGGCCACAATCCGGCCGTCGAAAGATGCCAGCGGTTAGAAAGAGTTGATTGCGATCTTGTTCCGTAATCGCGCCAGGGTCGAACTGGGTTAATACCTGGTTGCCAGCGAAATCACTTTGAGTGAATTGAGCACCGACTTGATACCCGATACCCCAAGGTCCGCCGATTGGGGCCCCGTAATTCAGTCCCTCGTGGAAGCCGAAGTTACCATTGCGACCGAGGTCGATAGGACCCTTGAAGCCATGCACACCCGCGTGGAGACTGAGGCCTTCGATCCAAGCACCCTGGAACAGAAAATAGCCGGGGTACCAATATGGAGGCCCATAGTAGGCCTCCGACCCTGTCCAAGGGGGGGCCATTTCCTCGTACTGAACCGCCGTCGCGTCATCGAATTCGGGGCCTTCCAAAGGCTCGCCGGGTGGGATCGTCTCGGGGGGGGCGGACTCTTGAGAGGCTTGCAGGTATCGGGCGCCCGTGGAGACTGGGCGGTCCGAGATGACGCGAGCCCCTGCCGGGAGGCTTGCCCGAGGGCCTGGCGCGGTCGATGCCGCCATATCGTGGGGGGCGGATCGGGTGCGGACGACGCGACTGCCCCAACGACTTTGTGTTCGTGCGATATAGTCGGTTTCCTGGCCCAATCCTGGCTCTGTCCAAGCCGCGAGAATGGCGAGACCTAGGGTGAGAATGAAATGCAACGGGCGGATCATGACCAGATTTCTCTCCGTGATAGGCAGACGCTCTTTCCGGCCAAAAGGCAACGGGTTCGGCGCGGCTCGCCGTGCCGGAAAAAACATCGTCATCCGGAGACTTTATACTTTCGAAAAAGTTTCACTAACCGGAAAAGTTTTTAAATTCTCTGCAATCGAATGTCAAAATGGGCAAGTCTTGGTTAGGAGATGTGGACTTGCCAATCGATTATGCGGTGGCGAGGGCGCGGTCAAGGTCCTCGATCAGGTCATCCGGGTGCTCTAACCCTACCGAAAGGCGAATCAGTCCGTCGCTGATTCCATTGGCCCTGCGGACCTCGGGATCGTAGCTGGCATGGGACATGGAGGCCGGCTGCTCGATGAGGGATTCCACGGCCCCCAAACTGACGGCGAGTCGGAATATCCGCGTGGATTCGACCACGCGCTTGGCGGCGTTAAAGCCAGCGATCAGTTCAAAGCTTACAATCGCGCCGAACCCTCCCGACATTTGCCGTTTGGCGATTTCGTGACCGGGATGGGTAGGTAGGCCGGGATAGAAGACGCTCTGGACTTTGGGGTGCGTGGTCAGAAAGGCAGCGATGGCCTCCGCATTTTGACACTGGGCACGGACGCGGAGTTCCAGTGTCTTCAGCCCGCGACCACTGAGGTAGGACTCCAGTGGGGCCATGACCGCGCCCGTCGCGTTCTGAATGAAGTAAAGACGTCGGTATAATTCCTCATCGCGAGCCACCAGGGCGCCGCCCAGCACGTCACTGTGGCCGCCGATGTACTTGGTAACAGAGTGCACGCTGATATCGGCACCCAGTTCCAATGGCCGGGTGAGCGCCGGCGTGGCGAAGGTGTTGTCCACGGCCAGCAGTGACCCATGCTGATGGGCGATCGCTGCGCAGGCGGCGATGTCGGTAATGGTTAGCAAGGGGTTGCCGGGCGATTCGATCCACAGCAGTCGCGTGTTCGCGCGAAACGCGGCACGGACCGCAGCGAGGTCCTCTGTGGGCACCAAGGTGACGGAGATCCCCGCGCGGTCGATGATTTTGTGAAATAGGCGAAAGCTGCCGCCATAAAGGTCGCGACCGGCCAGGATGTGGTCGCCGCTTTTAAGCAGCATCGTGACGCAATGGATGGCCGCCATTCCCGACGAAAAGGCCAAGGTCCCATAGCCGGATTCCAGGGACGCCAGCGTGGTTTCAAATGCCTTGCGGGTGGGATTGCCGCTGCGGGAATAGTCGAAGGTTCCCCACTCGTCGGCGCCCGGTTGAACATAAGTTGCAGCTAGATAAATGGGCGGCACCACGGCTCCCGTGCCGTCCGGTTCGTTACCGATGTGAATGGCCTTGGTTCGAAAGTGCATGGTTGTCGCTCGAATTACCGCAAGTGAAAGCTGGAGAGCTGGGGCATAAGTGGGAAATTGCCGACCCCCTCTAGGCTCTGTTTGCGAACTCGTTTTTCCGTACTGGACTTTCGCAAACTGCTCACTCCCCCTAAGAGAGGGTGGCAGACTGAAGTGTTGGACAATTCAGGAAAACCAGGAAAACAGCTTCTATGGGAAACTGCCCTCGCCCTGCCATCGCCCCAGGGGAGGGTGCAGCTTGTGAACCCAAGTTGCAAAAGTCCAGTCGGTACTACAGCATTGGGTTCTTTGCTTGGCTCAGCATCTTATGGTACTAGGACACAATGTCCCGCAACATATGCCGGGCAGATTGTGCCATCAATCGGCCTTCGCGCTGGAATGCGAAGCAAGTCTCGGTATGCCGCGCGCGAGGGTCCCGGGAATCTACAGAAGAAGCGAAACATCAGTGATCGAGGGCCTGGGCGAAATCGGCGATCAAGTCCGCCGTGTCCTCCAATCCACACGCGACGCGGATCATATTGTCGAGGATACCGATAGCCCGCCGTTGATCCATGGTGAAATCGTGGTAGCTCATGACGATGGGCTGCTCGATCAGGGATTCGGCGCCTCCCAGGCTGGGGCCGATGTGCGGGATGCGTACCGCATCGACGATTCTGGCCGTGGCTTCCGCATCCGCGTCGCGGACAAGAAAGGTCACCAGGCCACCGTAGCCGCGCATCGTGCGCCGGGCAATTTCGTAATCGCGATGGCTGGGCAGGCCTGGGTAATACACCTTCTGGACCCGCGGATGTTGCTCCAGGAATTGGGCCAGGGCAAGCCCGTTTTGATTGTGCCGCTCCATCCGTAGCTCGAAGGTTTTGAGCCCACGGAGCAGGAGATACGCTGTCTGGGAGGTCAGATTGACACCCATCACCCCGCGCAGCTTGCGGACAGGCTCGATCACCTCGGCCCGACCGATGACAGCGCCGGCCAACAGGTCGTTGTGCCCGCCCAAATACTTGGTGCATGAATGGAGCACGCAATCCACGCCGTATTCCAGGGGGCGCACGTTGTAGGGGGTCGCCAGCGTGGCGTCGATCATCGTCTCCACGCCATACTTCTTTCCCAAGGCCGCGAAGCGTTCCAAATCGACCACGCTGAGATGGGGATTGGTCGGCGATTCGCTGATGAGGAGCTTGGTCCGCGAATTGATGGCGGCCTCCATCTTCTCGTAATCGCAGGCGGGTATTTGGTGCGTTACCACGCCGAATTTTCCCAGCACTTTCTTACAAAACTCGCGACTGCGATGATAGCATTCGTCGAACAGGATAATCTCGTCACCGGACTGGACCTTGCTCATCAGATAGCAGGTTACGGCCGCCATGCCGGTGGTGAACGTGACCGCCGATTCTCCCCCCTCCAAGGCTGCCAGTTTTTGTTCCAGGACACGCTCGGTGGGATTGCTGTAGCGGCCGTATTCGTCGCGGGGGAGCTTTTTCTCCACGTATTCCAGCACGGCCGCGGTGTTCTCGAACGTATACGTGGCCGTGAAAAAGACCGGGTCCGTGATCGAATGGCAGGGCTTGAAGCGGGCCTCGCCACCGTGCACGCAAAGGGTGCCAAAGCGAGGGGTTTCAGAATCGGGTAGGGAACGAGGACCCTCAGAGTCGGCCATGAGTATTCATACCCTTGATTTTTCGGAGACGACCGAATGTCGGCCGGTCGCGCCGGCAAAGAATCGGCAGTCACCGCCGTCGTCTCGACGTTTACGCTTCATGAAAACAACAAAAGCCACGAGGCTGAATCGGGCCGTCGCGGCTTTTTCTGAATCGGTGTAGGATCGTCTCTCTCGGGCAATTGCAGGAGCCAAGAGCGACGCCGGCACTTTAGCAGAGCTGGCTGCAAGCGGCCACAAATCCCAATGTGGGGAATTTTACCATCGTGGAACAAAGGCCGCAAGCAGTCAACCTTGCCAACCCAGCCGAAAAGTCGCTCTCGCCCGCTGCTTGGGCGAGTGCCGCCGGGGATGAAATGTGCCGGACCTCGGACCTGTAAGCCAGGGAACGGATCGGGTCACAATTCGGAAATGCCTCGTTCCAAACCCACCAGGCAGCAAACCTGCGGGCCTGTGGGCGGATCGGATCGTGACCGCGGCGTTCGCTTACAAGCTGGGTAAGATCGCCCTGGCTCCCGAGGCCACCAGAAAACAGACCAGGAATCCCAAGGCGACCGGCAGGAGCACGGACAGGGTGGTCCATTTCCAACTGCCAGTTTCCTTGTAAATCGTATAAATGGTGGTGGAGCAAGGGTTGTGGAGCAAGCTGAAGAGCATCAAGCAAGCGGCTGTGAGCGTGGTCCAACCGCCCTGGGTCAGGATGCTGGTGGTGGTGGCCATGTCCTCCGGTTCGAAGAGGACGCCGGCCTCCGCGCCAACACCCGGCATGGGCGTCATCAAGACGGTCAACATGAGGACCGTGGGGATGACGATTTCATTGGCGGGTATGGCGATGATGTATGCCAGCAGGATTACGCCGTTCAAACCGACGGCGATGCCCAACGGATCGAGGGCGCGGATCACGTGTTCGGCCAGGGAGTGGTTTCCGATGTGAATGTTCGACACCAGCCAGATGACGATGCCGGCCGGGAATGCGAACACGACGGCCCGCCAGAGCACGATCAACGTGCGGTCGATGAGCGACGTATATAAGGTTTGGAGGAGCCGGGGAGGACGATAGGGCGGCAATTCCAAATGGAATGTGGAGACCTCGCCCCGAAGGACGGTACGGCTGAGCGACCACGACACCAAGAAGGTGATGAAAACTCCCAGCAAGGCTACGCTGATCACTCCCAGGGTCGCCACGGTGCCCGCCAGGTAGGCGGGCGCAATCGCACCTAAAAAGATGGTAGCCAACAGAACTTGGGTGGGCCAGCGGCCATTGCACAGTGAAAAATTGTTGGTGATGATCGCCAGCAGCCGTTCCCGGGGGCTGTCGATGACGCGGCACGCCACGACGCCGGCGGCATTGCATCCGAAGCCCATCGTCATCGTCAAGGCCTGTTTGCCGTGAGCACCCGCCCAGCGAAAGAGGCGATCGAGATTGAATGCCACCCGCGGTAGGTAGCCAAAGTCCTCCAGCAGGGTGAACAGGGGAAAGAAGATCGCCATGGGTGGAAACATGACGGAGACCACCCAGGCCATGGCCAGGTAACCCCCATCGATGATCGGCCCTCGAATCCAGGGTGGTACGCCTACCGACTCCGCGGCGTTACGGAGGAAGGGGTAGATGTGATCGACCAAGAGGGTGCTCAACAATGCAGAGGGATAATTGGCGCCCTGTACGGTCAGCCAAATGACGAGCAGAAACAGGCCCACCATGATGGGGTAGCCGAGCACGCGGCTCGTGAGGATGCGGTCGAGGCGGCGATCCCAGTCCTCGGCGGAGGCTTGGCGCCGCGCGTGGACGGCACGGCTTGCGATGCGGGCAGCCTCGGCATAGACGCCCTCGACCAAGACTTCGTGGAAGTCCAAGCCGACTTCCCATCGGAGTTTGTTCGCTTCCTCCAGGATGGCCTCCAATTGATGCCGTGGCGGCTTGGAAATGGGGGCCTCGTGCGGGCTGGAAGTCTCGGGCAAGGCTGTTGTGCTGGGCAGCGTGCCACCATCCCTCGTTTCGCGGAACTCGGCACGACGGACGGCCTCGGCCACGCGGGAATCGCCGTCGAGAAGGCGGAGGCTCACCCAATCTGCATTGGAGAGGTGCGGAAAAACCTCTTTCAAACGATGCGAAATTGTCTGCACGGCACGCTGAAGCCCAGGCGTTTGCCCCCCGACTCGATTGGGATGACAAGCAATCGCCCCAGTTGCCACGTCATGCACGGTCCGAATGAGTTCCGGGATGCCTTTTCCGAATCGGGCAGCGGTGGGGACCACGGGGATTCCCAGGTCGGCAGCCAGTGTGTCCGTGTCGACCTCGATGCCGCGCCGTCGCGCTTCATCCATGAGATTCAGGCACAATACCGCCTGATCTGTGATCTCCAGTACCTGAAGCACGAGGTTCAAGTTGCGTTCCAGGCGGGAGGCATCCACGACGATCACGGTGACGTCGGGTTGACCGAAGAGCAGGAAGTCGCGAGCCACCTCTTCGTCGATGCTGGTGGCCATCAGGGAGTACGTGCCGGGCAGGTCCACCAGCTTGAAGCGGCGATCTTGGTAGGCGAAGGCGCCTTCGGCGCGGGCGACCGTCTTGCCCGGCCAGTTGCCAGTGTGCTGATGAAGCCCGGTCAGGGCATTGAACACGGTACTCTTTCCCGTGTTGGGATTGCCGGCCAGGGCCACTACGTATTGGCAGCCCTGCATATCGATGCCCAGTCGGGTGACGCGGGCAGCGCGAGATTGTGGGCAGGTTCCGCAAGTCGAGGTATTCATGATGACCGTTTGATCCTGACGTCTATGATCGTTTGTTGACCGGAAGCCCTTGGGGTTGCCAGCGGAGGGATGATTGATTGCTCTTAGGTACGCGCGGCGTGCGAGCCTCCGTCGGGCGGTTCCACGAATATCAGACCTGCCTGGTCCCGGCGGAGAGCAATCAGCGTCCCGCGGACGCGAAAGGCGATGGGATACCCGCTCGGGCTACAAAACTCGGGCGTAATGCGGCTCCCAGGCACAAAACCGAGGTCTAAAAGCCGGGTACGTTGCAGCCCTCGGACTCGGGGGGAAATCCCCCGAACGACGCCCCATTCGCCTATCCGGAGCGATGCCAACGTCCTGCCGTCCAACATCGCCCGCTGGTCGGGTCGCAGTTCGGCTCGTCGTACCCAGAGATTCTCTGCCGCCTGACGCGTGATCTCGACCGTTTGCCCTTGCGACTCCAGACGCACCTCATGCTCGCCCACCCGATTCAAGCGAATCGGGATGCCGACTGCCAAGCCGTGGGACAGGAGTTCGGCATAAGAGGCCTGCGGTTCGTCTTCGAGATGGCTTACGATGAGGGTTTCGCCGGGTTGCGCCCGTTCGATGCGATCGCCTCGTAGCGGCGGCACGGAACCCTCGGCGGATGGTATGGGGTCGCCGTGGGGGTCGTATTGCGGAAACCCTAGGTTCCGTTCCAGAAACTCCAAGTCCTCATCGGTGGTAAGGTGCTCCAACTCATGGGCACGGCGGTGCCAATCGTGGGCGGGCAAGCCCGTCTCTTCCGCCAGATACCGCTCCCACAGGCGGTGGATCCGCACGATACGGAGCGCGACACGCCGCCCTTCTTCCGTGGCCTGGATGCCATCCGGCGTACTTCGAACGAGCAGCCCCATTTGCTCTAACCGGCGGATGATCCGTTCGGCCTTTTGTCGGGACACGCCGAGCGAACTTGCAAAGTCCTCAATGTTCGCCGACAGCCCTTCCGATTGGCGGTCGTGCAACAGTTTCAGCGCATCCTCGAAGAGGACACGCTCGCGAATGCCGGGGCGGAGAAACCCCCACCAGCGTTTCCACCAAGACGGAATTGCCATGAGAAAACCTGCTAAGGAACCGTTATTGTCCAATCATTGCCGGATGGAAAGGTGGCATCATGTCGGACGGGCTTGCCAACGCCCTGGGTTAATGCTGAAGCGCTGGGTTGTTCTCAACATTTTGTCGCGATGGGAAACAACGCATTGCGACGTATGGTGGGCGCATCATGCAGGCACACGGACTTGGCGCTGTAGGATTAATACCCCAGCCTAAAGTCTGCCTGATTGCATGGTCTGCCCAGTATGCCCAGCATAGGTTGCGGGCGATAGGTCCCATCACCATAAGAGGTTGAGCCAAGCAAGCCACGTCGCCCTGTATTATTAACCTGTCATCGCCTTAACCTGTCACCGCCATGCGATACACATTGGAATCGTCATCGGGAGCTGCACGATCGGCCTTGCTGCCCCAAGCTGAATCGCGAACCATAGTAATTTTACCGCTCCGCAACCGTTGTCGAGCCTCACTTGACCCATTTTTTGTCCGAAGCAATTGGCCGGCTTCTCACCGACCAATCCTATAGCGGAAGGTCCGCGTGATTGCATGGTCTGCCGAGCATAGGTTGCAAGGTAACCGTTCACGGCCCGGCGGCGTTTTTTCAAGAAAACGGATCTGGACTTGAAAGCCGGTTTTGTGCCACAACATTGAGTATGGCGGGATGTCCCGTCACCCAAAGAGGTTGAGCCAAGCAAACGCGGGCATTCGCAGGGGTTCTCGTGACTGCAAAACGGCTCGTCCCCCTGTCATTTCGAGCGAAGCGAGGGATATTGCGAAGTCTTTAGCAGGGATTCTCTTCACCGCAACACCGTTCGCGCGGCTGTCATTTCGAGCGAAGCGAGAAATCTTCTCGACAGAGGTTAAGATTTCTCCTCGCCGGCGCTCGTCGAAATGACACGGCCGGCGATCAATGACGTTGCTGATGCTCGTCAAATGACATCGCTGGCGATTGTCGAAATGATGGTCCGTTCCAAACTCAAGGAGTCACTGGAACCTCTGAACAACCATCGGGAACTTCTGAACTAGCCTTGGGAACCATTGAAGATTGCTCGTCGTTTCACAGGTCTTGTCCGTCATAGCTCGGGCGGGAGCAGGTACAAGCACACAACCCAGCGCTGTGTTACCAACCGCTAAAACGATCGAGCTTGTGGTTAGCGGCTCGAAGATGTCCGCTTGCTGAGGCAGAGCGGTAGGGCGCCGGTCACCCGCGTCGGAATACCGAGGAATTTGTCCCGAGAGGTGACATAGAGCGTCGAGAAATTTGGACCGCCAAACACGCAGTTGGAGGCGTAGGGCACGTGGATGGTACCCAGCGGTTGGGCGGCTGCGGAATAAACCTTGATCCCCGCGCCGCCGCAGGCGATATAAAGGTTCCCGAATTGATCCAGCGTCATGCCGTCTGGCCGCGGCCCGCCGAGATCGATCCACCGCGTCTCTTGAGCCAGCTCTCCCGGGCCGATGACGTCGTACTTGTAGATGATGCCGGTTCCGTTGTCGGCAAGATAAAGGGTTTTCTCATCAGGTGTCAATAATATGCCGTTCGGCTTTACGCAAACGTTGGATACTCGGCTGACATGCCCTTCGCGATCGGCGTAGTAAACATCTTCTTTCCTCGCCGTCTCTTGACCGCGGTGCCGATAATTGGGGTCCGTGAAATAGAAGCCGCCGGTGTGGTCGATCGTCAGATCGTTCGGCTCATTGAATCGGGTACCATCGATTTCCGAGACCAGAATTTGCTTCTGTTTGGTTCTCACATCAAAGGCGACCACGCGGAAGGCGGCCCCTTCGCAGACCAGCAGCCGCCCCTGTGCGTCGAACATCATGCCATTGGCATCCGTGCTGTCGTTGACGAATAGCTCGACTCCCCGTCCAGGGCGGTAAACATGGATGGAGTCGTTTTTGCCATCGGAGAAATAGACGTTTCCTTCCGCGTCCGCGGCGGGGCCTTCGCAAAAGCCGTAGCCTTCGCCCAGCACTTGAGGCTCCGTTCCCGGCGGTACGATGTCATCCACGGACATGGGAGGCTCCTTTGCCATTACGCCCTGCGACCAGCAGAGGATCGTTGGCACAACGAAAATCGTCGGCGCGACGAAATGGTAGACCAAGACGACAACCCCAAGCAATTTTCTCAGCATGGCACCGTTCTCTCGGTATCAAGTTGCAAGGATGGGGCACGATAGGCGATTTTGTTCTGTGGGAGAATTGCTTACAGTTTACAGTGTCTGGAAAAGTCTTGCACGGATCGGCCGCAGAGGTACGCATGGGGGCTGGCGAGTGGCCTGTCGGTCCGGGTTGCACTTGTCCGGGAAATATGTCAATATTAGGATGCGTAAAAATTGGATAAGATATTCCCCACGGTTTTGTGCAGCATTTTTCACCGCGGCTCCCTCTGTCTATGATCGACGCGAAAGACGCGAAAGAATACTCCGCCAATACGGTAAATGCATTGCCTGCCGAGACGCGACTCTGGTCGCGAAGTTTTGTCGCGATGCTGGTGACCCAATTTACCGTCGCTCTCAACGACAACGTCTTCCGGTGGCTCCTCATTCCGATCGGTAAGAATTTGGTTGCGAGCCAATTGCAGCAATCGGCGGACATAGCTCGGGCCGTCGGTTCCTTCGTCTTTCTCTTGCCTTTCATTTTGCTGGCTGGCTGGGCGGGTTGCATCTCGGATCGATTCAGCAAACGAACCGTGATGATTGGGGCGAAGTTTGCCGAAATCGTCCTGATGGGTTTGGGGGTGCTTGCCATTCTGTCGGGCAACCTCGTGTTCCTCGTCATCGTGTTATTTTTGATGGGGGCGCAAAGCGCATTCTTCAGCCCCGCGAAATATGGAAGCATTCCGGAGATTGTTGCCCCACGCTACATTTCTGCCGCGAACGGGATCATCGGCTTGACTACGATGGGGGCTGTCATCATCGGCGGTTCCCTGGGCAACGCGCTGTACGCGGTCACGACGTGTGTGGATGCAAAGCTGGCGGCCCACCTCGGTTGCGGGCCAGGCCAGTATCGCTGGTGGATCCATGCCTCGGTATTGCTCGGGGTGGCGACGACGGGTTGGCTTGCCAGCTTGCTGGTACGTCCTTTGCCGCCCGCTGATCCGACTCGGCGCATCCCATGGCATCCCTTCGTTCAGGCCTTCCGCGATCTCCGTGAGCTGTTTCGGCATCCCATCTTGTGGCTGACCGGGGTGGGGAGTACCTACTTTTGGACCCTGGGCTTGATCCTTCAGCTCACGATCGACAAATTGGCCGTGCCCGAGCTGGTCGGTCCCCAGGGACAGGCCTTTGTTGGTCCGATGCTGGCCGTGCTGACGTTGGGGATCGGATTGGGGAGTTTGCTGGCCGGCGTTTGGTCTCACGGCACCATTGAGCGGGGGCTAACGTCGTTCGGTGCCCTGGGGATCATGGCGACTTCGCTCGCCTTTGCCCTCCTCCCGGCGGGAACAGGGCACTGGAACTCGCCTCCTTACTATGTCGCGTGCGGCCTGCTGTTTTTCCTGGGGTGTTTTGCGGGGCTGTACGACATCCCTTTGATCGCCACGCTGCAATACGAAAGCCCGCCCGAGGAACGCGGACGCATTCTCGCCGCCTATAACTTTTTGAGTTTTTCCGGCATGTTGCTGGGATCGGCAATCTTTGGTTTATTGGCCTCGTGGCTGGGGCTTTCGTCGCGGCAGATGTTCGTGGCGGCGGGAGTGCTCACGTTTCCCGTGTTCTTGATTATCGTCGTGTTTACCCCGGTCGATACGCTGCGCATTCTTTTCCGCTGGTACTTTCGGCTCCGCTACCGCTGGCGTGTGGTTGGGTTGGAAAATATCCCCGCGGACGGCGGCGCCATCATCGTTTCCAATCACATCAGTTTTTTGGACGGCATTTTCATCATCCTGTCCATGCCCCGGGCGATTCGCATGATCGCCCACGCCAAGTACGTCGATTCCCCGCTGCTTCGATATCTGCGGCCGGCGGCCGGAGTGATAGCCATTGTCCCTGGGGCCAAAAGCGTGGCAACCGGGCTGCGCGAGGCCCGCCGTGCCCTGGAGGCCGGGCAACTGGTGGGAATCTTTCCGGAGGGAGGGATTTCCCGGACCGGCCAGATTCGCGGCTTTCAGCCAGGCTTTTTGAAGGTGGCACGCGGTCTCAACGTGCCGATCATCCCGGTGTACATCGACGGCCTGTGGGGAAGCGTGTTCAGCTTTTCGGGCGGGAGATTCTTCTTCAAGGTGCCGCGTCTCTGGGCACGCCGCGTGACGGTTTGCATCGGAAAGCCGCTGCCTGCGTGTGGTTCGCCGCTGCAAGCTCAGTTGGCTGTTCAAGAGCTGAGTGGGGAGGCGGTCCGCAGGCAATCTGCCCGGCACATGGTGCCCGCTCGGCGATTCCTGCGAATCGCCAGACGCTCTCCGTGGCAGAAAAAAGTCGCGGATATCTCGGGCGTGGAGTTGCGGAGTCTGTCTCTGGTCACAACGGCCCTGGCGCTGCGCCGAGTGCTCCGCCGCGAGGTGTTCTCTTCGGATGAGCCGAATGTCGGCGTGCTTCTGCCGCCGTCAGTCGGCGGGGTCGTCGTGAATGCCGCACTGGCCTTGGATCGCCGAACGGTCGTGAACTTGAACTACACGCTGTCCTCCGATCTTATCAACCACTGCATTCGTACTGCGGGGCTCAAACATGTACTGACCAGCCGCCGCGTCTTGGAGCGATTTTCTTTCGATCTCCAGGCCGAGGTTATTTGCTTGGAAGACGTTCGGCCACGCATTCGGCTCACGGATAAACTGCTCTCCCTGGCAGCCTCGCTCTTGGTGCCGTCGTTCGTGCTGGAACGGGTGCTGGGCCTGCACACCATCGATCCCGACGATGTGCTCGCGATCATTTTCACGTCCGGTTCCACCGGCAAGCCCAAGGGCGTGACGCTGACTCATCGCAATGTCGGTTCGAACGTGGCCGCGTTTGACCAGATCTTGCACTTGCGGAGGGCGGATGTGTTGTGTGGCATTCTCCCCTTTTTCCACTCTTTCGGATATACCACGACGCTGTGGGCGGCCCTGCAACTGGCACCCAAGGTGGTTTATCATTACAACCCCTTGGAGCCACGACCGGTGGGAAGCCTGTGTCGCAAGCACGGGGCGACGATCCTGGTGGCCACGCCAACATTTCTCCGCGCGTACATTCGACGTTGCGAACCGGAGGACTTTGCCGCTCTCCAGGTGTTGATCACCGGCGCGGAAAAGCTTCCGCCCGAGGTGGCGGACGCCTTCGAGCAAAAATTCGGGATTCGACCGTTGGAAGGCTACGGCACGACGGAACTGTCGCCGGTCGTATCCGCGAACGTCCCACCCGGCCGAATTGCCGATTCCTGGTTCGCGCCGTCCAAGGCGGGCACGGTGGGACGCCCCATCCCGGGGGTGGCCGTCAAAATCCGTGACCTCGATACCGGCGAGGATCTCGGGATCGAGCAATCGGGGATGTTGTGGGTAAAAGGCCCCAATGTCATGAAAGGCTATCTCCATGAACCGGAGCAGACTGCCCAGGTGATCCAGGATGGCTGGTATTGTACGGGCGACCTGGCAAAGCTGGATGCCGACGGCTTTATCACGATCACGGGGCGTCTCAGCCGATTTTCGAAGATTGCCGGTGAAATGGTGCCTCATCTCGCCGTGGAAGAAGAGATCGGCAAGTTCGAGCAAAGTGGCGAGACCGACGTAATGACGTTTGCCGTAACAGGCGTGCCCGACGAGAAGAAGGGGGAACGTTTGGTCGTACTTTACACGGAGCTTAAGCATTCTCCGGATGCAATTGTACGCGCTTTGCAGGATGCCAAGCTCCCGCCGCTCTGGATTCCGACTGCGGATAGCTTCTATCGAGTCGAGGCCATACCTGTCTTGGGAACGGGCAAGCTGGATCTCAAGGCGATCAAGGAACTGGCGCTGTCTTGCTTCTGTGCTGGTGCCGGGCAGATTTGATCCGCGGACGCTTGCCGATAAGATGTGACCGTTCACGGACAGGTAGCCGTTCACGGGTCGAACAATGCGGAAAACGCGGTGTTTTCACGAGCCGTATGGCGAAGACGCTCTGCTCGTGGGCGCCACGTGCTCAGGGTTACCACCAGGGGAACCACCAGATCTTGCGGTTGATAGAGCGAGGCACTCGGAACCTTCCGTGAATGGTTACCGACCAATCTCACATCCGCAAGACAATAGAGAACTTGTTGGCCGTGCCTTCGTGTGCGAACGGCTCGGCATTCCCGCATCAGGCGGAGGTGGTAACCGTCCACGGGGGGCATTCACAGGGATTCTCCTCACTGCAAAACGGCTCGTCCTCCTGTCATTTCGACCAAAGCGAGAAATCTTGCGATGCCCCACCGCCATTGCACACCACTATACGTTGCGTCTAGACGTCGCTGTCAACTCAATATATTGCGCTTCCATGGGCGTGTGCAATGAAAGTAGGCCACCTGGAGAAATCTTTTCGACCTGGGTTAATCCAAACTTCCTGGACGTATTTTTACGTAAATCATGACTGCGTAACAGCTTTCTGTTGATTGGTACTGCTTACTGTAGTCATGTATAATTTTTCGCAAGTTCTTTTACTGTAATGTGTTGCGCGATAGGCCGTGTACTCGGAAAACGGTGGGAGAATCAGGCTGATCAATTGACGTAAATCGTTGTCTTGCAATCACTTGCAGTTAGTATTCCCCTACTTCAGCGGATGGGTTGTCATGTACAACCTGGCTACGAGCCGCTTGCCATCACTCGCATGTAGCATTCCCCTAGTTCAGGGGGGCAGGAGTTTGGTTTAGACGCAAACCTGCCGAAAGCCTATCTTATGACCTCGGTCTCCCCCACGAGGGCTGGCTTCTCGGCTGTTTCGGTGCCCGTCGTGCCGTCTTCTCCTTGTTGCAGTCGTGCTGATTCGCGGCGACCGGCTTCAGCCACAAGGGTGAGGAATTTGTCGCGGACGTCGGGCGAGATGTTGGGGGCCTGGCTGGCAAGGTGCCGCAAGGCAGTGCCACGGACGACTGCGGTGCGATAAAGCGCCCCGAGAAATGCGAAGGTCTGACGGTAATTGTTTTCCGCCATGGTACCGAAGAGCGGGTTCAGGGCCTTCGTGAGAAGTTCGATCCCGCCGCGGTCGACCTGCACAAAGAGGTCGAGGGTAGCAGAGACATAAGCGGTGCCGTCCTTTTCCCTAATGTAACTGCTATTAACGACGATGACGCAGCGACCTTGCAGAGGGCGCAGCATCAACGGGCCGCTATACTGTCCCTCGCCGTAGAGGACGTGACAGCTCGGGGAGCCTAGGATGTATTGCAACTGCGCCACGGTGCCTGCGGCGTCGTCCAAAAAGAAGGTGTTCGGCCCTCGCGGTTCCAGGCGAATCTTGGTAACGCCAAGCACTTGCCAGATGCCTACCACGACATCGGGGTTTTCGACCAGGAATCGGTAGAAATCAGGCTCGCATTGGATGGCTCGGCTGGGCATCCTCCTGAAGATGGCTGCCCGATTGACGACCTGAAGGACTCGCTGACGGTTATTCGGGGACAGCTTCTCCCACGGAATTTGCCTGACCGCTGCTTCTCTTGTCTCCATGTCGGACGAGCCTGCTGGGATGTCCCTTGCAGCCAAAACGTCGCCGGCAATGGGCGCGGCCCGCACGCTCCGCGGCGCGATTGGGTTGCAAATAGCCAGCGTCGCGGCGAAGAGCACGCCCCAGATTGCAACAACCGTTGGCTTTCCACCAAAGCGAGGGGTTTGTGGGCCGCTAATGCGTGGCGGATATACGACGCCGGGGGGCATGGAGTGCTTTCGGCGGCTGTGCGGCGATGTTTTGCAAGCGGTGTCGGCTTTTCCCAAAGCAGGCTTTCCGTTCGGTGTCTTCTGGCCACGGAGACAAATGACAGGGCAGGGCCCGATATGCGGCCTTACGGTCTTTATTCGGCACAGGAAGGCTTTTCCGGATACGAAAATCCGCGAGTTGTTATGGGATATGTAGAGAGAATGGGACGTGTGCGGGAGATGGCCGACATTCGTTGAGTAAATCTATCTTGAGTTTGCTCCTAGCCATTGGAATAATCCGCCCTCGCCGGGGACTGGCGGAACGGGGAAATCACCGAATCGGGTGGTCGCAAGGACCGTCCGTGCCAAGGTATCGGCCAGATACAACGGCGCAAGGTTTTCTGCTTCGCTCGACATCTTGCGATCATGGGACATTACGGCTTGCAATTGATGCGGTGCGGATCATGCAATGAGGTGGACCTTGCGCTGTCGTACTTTTCCCGTAAGAACGAAGTGCTATACCCACAAGAACGAAAGGTGAGTTTGCTTGGATGCGAAGCGAACGGCGTATCTCAGCGGATATCAGGTTCTCTAAAGCAGCAGCGGATATCAGGTTCTCTAAAGCAGGTTCGGTCAACCGGCGGACGCCGGCCCGGGTGGCAATGCGGTATTTTGCTTGGATGGCTTGCGTCCTGCTGTGGGCGGCGGGCCTCGTTTGGCTGCCGGAAGTTGGGGACAGGCTTCGGGCTAATGCCTTGGAGGAACGACTTCAGTCGCCTTCGTGCCGTTCTCCGCAAAAGATCATCGCGGAGCTTGCGGCCTTGGGACCCGTTGGAATGGGGCCGATCGTGCGAGCACTCGACAGCCATGTTGCGAGTGTAGCGGCCGCCGCTCAACGCGCGCTTTGGCGTGAAATCAACGTGGCCCAGCCAGATCCCCTTTACCAGGATCGTGTGGACACCGCTGCCGAAGCGATTTTAGAGGAGTTCGCGCATTGGCGGCCTTCGACCCGATCGGCCGTGTATCCTCTCCTGCGAAGCATTCTGGATTCTCCGCGGCTGGCGGCAAAACTTCGTCCTGATCGTCTGGAGAGTTTACATGCCTTGGTGGCCGAGCTGGAGAGCGTCCGTGAAGGCGGCCCAGCATTGTCGGAGGCCGGACTGCGAGCCGGACGCTCGGAATCGAGTGCGGAGTTGCAGTCGGGCCACGCCCAGGAGCGGGTGGCTCGGCATCTGGTGGCTCAGCAGCCCGTCCAAGCTCGCGTACGATTGGAGAGCGGCTCCACGCTTGGTGTGCGAAACACGCTGCGACAACCGGAGGGGATGGAAAGTGCCGAAGGCGCCAAGTTGGGAGGCGATACCGCGAAAGTCCGGCAGAAAGAGCTGGACGAGACGCACGCCGAGCGCGCGGTGATGGCTGAGATCGGGAGTCAGGCTTTCGCCGAAAGCGAGTCCGCGGCGAGGGACACGGCCCCCGCAAGCATCGCCTTGGACGCTCAAGCGGCGGTTTATTCGTTCGAGTCGTCCCACGGGGCGGGCCATCGCTCGTTTGGACCGTTGGGCGGCGGTGTGCAACTGGCACGGGATGAGCAGGCCTCGCCCGACGGCTCGCTGACGGTGGTGGACGTGGAACACCTGCCGGATATCTCGTCGGAGGCGAGCGATAGCAACCCCGACGAACGTGACGGGAGGGCACATGCTCAGTCGGGTGGATTGCGGGATGACCGGGACGCACGGAATCCAGTGCCGCCGCAGTACGCCATTCCACAACCGATACGATCATTATTCTTGCAAATGGTGTCGGGTTCGTTGGACGAGCAGGAGGCCGCGATCGAGGCCCTGCGCACGAGGGTGCGCTCGCCGGGCGTGATCCAAGCCGGCAGATTGGTGTTCAGCCCCTCGCCCGATCATCGTCAAGCGGCGATCGGCCAGCTCTGGATGATCCCCGATATCGATCCATTGCCCTTTTTGTTCGAACTGGCTAAAGACCCAGAGGCCACCGTTCGCCGCGAGGCCCTTTTGGCCCTAGTCGCCGTACCGGATGAGACGATTCGCAGATGGGCTGTTTCGTCTTGTCACGCCGACGAATCGCCGGAGATTCGGATACTCGCGGACTCGATAGGCGGAAGCAAGCGTGGTCCAAACTATGGGCCGAATCAGCAGTGAGCGCCTTATCAGCACGCTAGGGATAGCACCGTATCACCTGCGCTATGGCTCGGTAGTGCCGGAGAGAAAAAGATGGCCGTCCGTGCAATCGAGGGCGTCCAAGTGAATGCGCCGCCGTCTGTTGGGATCCGTGGCGGACAACGCGAGCTCTAGGGACGGTGTTTCGCCCGGCTCGCCGGAACTCACGTCAGCCCCGGCCTTTTTGAGATGCTCCATGATGTGTTCGAAAACGGTTTTGGTGGAAATGGGCAGCAGGCCCATGCCGGCCCCGTGGATGCGAAGGATCACTTCATCGGGCTGCTGTAGCTCTACGGAGACTTTCACCCATAGCACGCCTGACAGGTCTTGCCGCTTGGCGCGGCAGGCAAGCGTCACGGCGTCGCGGCCGATCCGAATCCGCGGCGCCTGAAGCTCGGGAGGCAGGGCGTTGGGATGGTTTTTGGGCAAGTCCACCGCAAGCCAGGCGTTGATTTCGTCTTCGGTCAACCGAAGCGTCCACCGGCCCTCTCGTTGCCAGTCGCCCGTCAGCGAGGATGCCTTCTGCAACAAACGATCGTTGAGCATGGCTTGGGCTGTGGGATCGGCGGCGGCCTGGCGATAGAATGCAGGCACGCGGGTGGCCAGGTAATACAACACCACGCCAACCGATAGAATGATCAGCAAAATTGCGGCCAGTGAGAGACCGGCATACCAAATCAGTCGCTTGATCACGAATCCCCTCAGCTTTTATGCACTTGCTTCCCATGCCAATCAGCGCATTTTACCATCATGAAGAGGATGTGGACGAGTCCATCTTGCCATCGAACGTATGGCGGCATATCCCAAATAATAATCGAGGGGCGGCTCGGAACGGCACGCGGGACCTTGCGTTCGCACCGCTGGGGTTAACCCACGCCCAAATGTTCGGGCGAGTTTGGACGACAGCATTCCAATGTGCGGGCGTTTTGTGGCGAAGATTGGCCTGTTGTCAGGAAGCCTGTTGTAACTGGACTTTTGCAAACGGTTCGCTCTTCATCCGAGAGAGGGCGATAAACTAAAACTCTGGGTGATTCAGAGAAACAAGGAAGGCTGTTTTCGCAGTAAACTCCCGTCCTTCTTCAATCCAGCGACCTGAGAGCGGAGCTTGTGAACCCAATTTACAAAAGTCCAGTTGTAAGGAATAAGGGATACGGCAGCGTGAGAGCATTGGTGCTGAAGGAATATGGGTGTTTGGAAATCCAGGAGGTCCCGACGCCCGAGTTAGCGGATGACGAGGTGTTGGTTCGCGTCCAGGTATGCGGGATTTGCGGGAGCGACGTCCACGGCATGGATGGGAGCACGGGCCGCCGTATTCCCCCGATTATCATGGGGCACGAGGCGGCGGGGATCGTGGACGGCGTGGGGGCGAGGGTGAGCGGACTGGCCGTGGGCGACCGCGTCACATTCGACTCCACGATCTATTGCGGAAGATGCCGCTTTTGTTTGCGAGGCCGGGTGAATCTGTGTGAAAATCGCCGCGTCTTGGGGGTCTCGTGCGGGGAGTATCGGCGGTATGGGGCATTCGCGGAATGGGTCGCCGTTCCTGCCCACATCGTTTACCCCATTCCCCAGTCGGTGACATTTGAACAGGCGGCCCTGATCGAGCCTCTTTCGGTGGCGGTACACGCGGTGGAGCGGGTACGTCCACGGATCGGCGATCTGGCAGTGGTCGTTGGCGGCGGCATGATTGGGCAACTTGTCGCTCAGACCGTCCGTGCCGCGGGGTGCGACAGCGTTGTGGTGATCGAACCCGACGAATACCGCCGCGAACTGGCACGGCGACTGGGAGCCTCGAGCGCCTTGCATCCCGGCGAGGCCTCTCCCGGAAAACTGGCTGAGGTGTGCGGCCGTCCGCTAGCCGATGTTGTGTTTGATGCGGTCGGGACCGCCGAATCGCTGGCTTTGGCCCTCAGCCTCCTAGAGAAAGGGGGAAGTTGCGGCCTGATCGGCAATCTGGCTCCCGAAGTGCCCCTGCCGTTGCAGGCCGTCGTGACACGGGAGTATTCCCTCTATGGGTCCTGTGCCTCGCAGGCCGACTATCCCCGCTGCTTGCATCTGCTCGCGGAAAAAACGATCTGCGTCGATCCTCTCGTCAGCCGCATCGCCCCACTGGAAGAAGGGCCGCTTTGGTTCGACGTGCTGTACCATCACCGCCAGCCCATGATGAAGGTCTTGCTGACTCCGAATTGAAGCCGAGCAAGATCGGGTGCGGCTAGCCGACCGGTGCCTTGTCAATGGGTGACGGCATAAACGATGGCGTTGGCGCCGATTTGAAGCGCGGACGCATCTTTCAAGCCGTAGGAGTACGGGTGGGGGAATTGCTCCCAACCGTTGCCGAGGTCGAATCGGCTGTAGATCACGGCCAGCCGGCCGTCGATGCTGATACCTTCCAATTCCGGGGCCTCCAGAGACCCGAAATCCTCACGGACTCGCGGCGTGTAATCTACCCGCTGGATGTCGAACAAGTTGTGGTAGATGGGATGATCGAGCGGGATGCGTTCCAACCGCGCGTCGGGGAAGACTTTGCCGATTTCGCGGCGGAAGCCAAGATCAAAGGAAACTCGCCCGCAACAGGAGTCGGCCAGCAGCAAGCCGCCCGCCTTGAGGTACCGCTGTAGCATCGCGACCTCTTCGTCGCTCCAGACGAATTCGCGGTGTCCCGTGATATAAAGCAGGGGGTAGGTTGCTACCCGAGGATCATTCAACCGCACATTCTGTCGCTTGAACTTGACCTCCAAGGTAGAGTTGTCGCGTGCGAATTTGAGGAGATTGTGCACGGCGGACGGATCGGGGTCCCAATCTCCGTCGTGAATGATCTGAGCAAAAACGAAGTCGTCGCGCGAGGGGGCGTCGGCCTCATAGTACACCTTGGTCGTGCTGAGAAAACGCGCCAATTGGTAGGACCCGAGGATGTACGTAATCAGATTGGCGCCGACTTGCCGCGCCAGGTCGATCGTCAGCCGCAGGCCCCGGGGGTGATCGTGTCCGTCCCAGCCGCAGCTCATATCGGTGGGCGAAAAGATGACTCCGCTGCGGCATCCAAAATCGATGGATTCCAGGCACGGGGCGTCGTCGTACTGCGAACCATCCGCCTTCTGGTAGGTGAAAGAGGCGAGTCGGTAATACGACGAGAAAATCGGCTCCTCCGGGAGCATCTTGCGCAGCGGGCGACCGGGGAAAATCTGCTCGATTTCGCGGCGAAAGGCCTCGGCGAAGTCCTTCCAGCCGCAGCACGCGTCGCCGATGATCGTGCCGCCATCCATCACGTACCGCGCCAACTTGGCGCGGACCTCGTCCGTCAACTGAAACGAATTGTGGCCGGAAAACAGCAGTGCCGGCAGCTCACGCGGATCGTAGGAGAAATGCGGAAAGTCGGTCTCCATGGCGCGGTAATTGATCCCCAACTTTTCGTTGGTCCATTCCAAAAGGGTGGTGATGTCGGCGGGATCGGTCATCCAGTCGCGGTACATCACGCGCTGGCCCTCCCGGGTGATCCAGCGAACCGGGCCGAGGGCCATCTTGCCGACCAAGGCCGGCGGGCTGGGCGGCCGCTTCTTCTCGGATCGCCGCAGAGGAGTTACCGGCAGCGGCAACGGTGGGAAGGATTCTCCGCCCGTCCGGTGCTGCGGTGCCGCCTTGGGAGGAGGACCGCAATCGATGGGGCCTGAGTTTTCCTCGCCGAACAACAGGCTCGGCACCCCGAGGCCACCGGCCTGACCGATGACCCAACTCACCCCCATGCTTTCCAGGAATCGCCGCCGCGAGTGTTCACGGTCTTTTGCCTCGAACATGGCTTCACCTCTTCGATTTTGGTCAGTTCCGAATCGACGTAAAACAGGATTCCGCTCCCTCGCCCCCGTTATGGCATCGTTGAGGGCGGTGCCGGGAGTCGCGGCATCCCAGACTTCTCGCCCGCTAGCAGATCCAAATGGCGCGAAAAGGTGCCTTCGTCCACAATTCCATTGTAAAGAACGATTTCGTCGATTGCGCCGGGAAAGGCGTAAGCGTGAGCACCCGCCGCGTCGATCCCCTTCCCAATTCCCAACGGGCCGACTGCAAGGCTGCCTGAGACCTGGGCGGTCCGAAGGACGCGCTGTAGTCGGGTTTCTCCGCGAGTGAGATCAGCGAGCCAAGTATCGGCGAGGACGCTGCCGTCGCCCGCCGCGAAGGTCGACGCCACATAGTACCAGTGGCCAGGCTCCAGCCTCCCGGCTGTGACCAACCAGGGCTCGTCCGCGTGGAATAGGTGCATGAGCGTGCCGTCGGCCGACACGGCCAAGAAGAACGTGGCTTGATCGCGATCGTGCCGGGTGGCCAGGACGGTTCCAACAGCGTGGCTGCCGTCCTCGGAAGAAAAACCGTCGAAACGGAAGACGGCTTCCAAGGAGAGCGAACGTGGCGGCGAAAACTCGACCGCCGTTTGTAGCGCAGCGCCGAAGGAGTTGCCAGGCCCTCGCGCAATACGCACCGCCTTGGCCCCGGGACCCCAGCCCGGCTCCGTCGCAAGCGTCTTCAGATCGCCGCCGCCTTTCAGCACGGTCTGTCGCAGACGTTCCCCGGAGATCAGTTCGAACCACTGGTCCGGCGAGGTTTCAAAGGAGAATACCGACAGGACGGTCTTGGACCGGAGAGCCGCGTATCGCAGTGCGCTGGAACTACCTCGCTGTGGCAAGTCCTGAATGAAGCGCGCCGGGGCGAAGGCGATCGAATGCCAAAGTCTCCGCGAGTCGAACCGAACGGCTTGGCCGGCATGGAGCACATGGACACCTTGGACACGGTCGCGCGGCGACACCTGGCGAGAGGCCGCGGAAAGCTTCCCATGGTTGGCGATGGGCGATTTCTCCGCCTCCCACTGGACCTCGACCTGGCCCGAAAGGACGTGAATTTCAGCCCCCGTGGCATTCACGTCTAAAGCGAAGGCCGTGCCGCGATCTACCACGCTGCCGAAGGGGGTGTCCACGCGAAAACCAATCCCAGGCGAGTGCACCTGAAAAACGGCGCGGCCGCGGTCCAACCGGACTCGGTCGGCGGATACCAAGGTGGCCGTGGCCGGGCCTTCCAGGGTCCAAGTATTCCCGTTGGGGAGGCCCCAGGCCGCCACGCCAACCTCGATCTGCTTGGTTTCGCCGATGTACCAATCGGGGGCACTGTCGGTGTCGGTGAAAGGAGCGGTTGTACGGGAAAACGTGCCCAGCAGTCGGGCGGCACTCTTTCCAGGTGAGGGTGGCAACCTGTTGGAAAGAATCCACCACGCGGCAGCAGTCACAACGAGTACGATCCCAGCCGCGCACGCGGCGATGGCATAGATAGCGCGTCGGCTTCGGACTGGAAGCGGAGCTCCGTGGCCCTCTTCTAATGATTTGCCACAGAAGAGTTTCCCGCACTCCTGACGCTCCTCCGCGATGGCCGGCTTGCAGCCGCCGGTGCCCGACCACTGGAGTTCTCCAACCAGTAGCAAATATCGGGCGAGGAAGGTCAGTGCCTCCGGGTCGCGTGTCAGCTCATCGAGGCGCCGCGACTCTTCCGGCGTCAGGCCACGCTCGCACAGGGCGGCAGCGAGTAGCCCAACCTCTTCGCGTATTGGTGATGGGTCAGCCTGTCGGGGCACGACGCGTCTTCCTATTCGCTCGGGGTATCCCGTCGGACGTCTTGCTATTTCGCACGAACATCCGACACGAATTTTTTGCAAGGTCGCTCTGGTTATAAGGGTGATCTAGTTACAAAGCCGATCTCGTTGTAAAGACGATCTGGTTGCAAGGACGATTTGGACATTTATAAAAGGGTGATTCGAGTACCTTAAGGGAGATAAAAGGAGATACCGATAACGCCGCTGGCCGGGGCCGGGTTCCCCTTGACCGTCAAAACTCCTCTTCCGCCAATCTGCGCTCGATGCACTCCAGCAGCCGCATGCGAATCCGATGCAGGGCGCGACGGATCGCCTCCGCCGTTCGACCCAACCGCACTGCCAGACCATCGGGGCGGCAGTCCTCCTCGTATCGTAGCCGAATCAGGTCGCGATGCCGCGCTGGCAACTCCTTGAGGCATTCTCTTAACGCCGCGCGGCGGTGATCTTCCATGTCAAGCTCCCGCATCGCCGTGTGGGATAATCTCTCTAACAGATCGTCGGAGATCGGGAGTCCCTGTTTTCCTCTGGCCTGCCGATACTTGAGGACCTCGTATCGAGCGATCCCGCAGGCCCAGCGCGTGAAATCCTGATCGCGACGAAACTCGGGGAACTTTCGCCACAGCACGACGCCCGTCTGTTGCAAAATCTCCTCCGCGTCCGCCAGATTGGGCACGACAGCAAAGATCGACAAAAACACCTTCCTCTGAGCGGACGTCCAGAGGCGTACAAACTCTTCACCGCTCTCGGCGGCAGCACCTTCTTGGAGATAATCCATGAGAGGACGAGCCATCTTGAAGTGTTCTTCCGCCCTCTATAGTTATAATCCCATTCGGACAGCGAAAATCGGACAGGATTTCGCAAGACCTCGATTCGGCGACGAGCATGAAGATTCGTTTTCGCTATGGCTGAGAACCGCACGCGGCGGGGGCACGGGGTTATCCCGACTCCCAACACCGCCTAAGAAGCCGCTAAAATGGGTGAAAGCATGGGGCGGGTTGCCGCTACATCGGCGCTACCACGAGAAAGGGAGATGCCCGCCGGTGCGACCCAATCCGCCGGCTGCCGAGGGGAAGCTGCAATCATCTGCTAGAGGGGATCGCGAGTCGCTTTATTACTACAGCGAAACGTTCGTCTGATCTCATGATATGCGCAGCATAGATTGCAAGGGACTCTATCCCGACACCACAAGATGTTGGTCCCATCAAACGAACGTGTGCCGTAGGGCTAGGAGGGGGTGCCATGTCTTTCGCGGAAGCTGCATCGAGCCAGGTGGCTCAGCGTTCGCGCTTGCGGGTAGGGGTTCTCATCTCCGGAAGCGGTCGTACCCTACGCGACCTCCTGGATGATATCGACAGTGGGGTGATCGATTTGGATGTCCGCCTGATCCTGGCGAGCACACCCAATGCCTCGGGACTTCAGTATGCCGACTTTCGGGGCATTCCGGTGGACGTCTTGGAACACACGGAATTCCTGCATGGCGCAGAGTATAGCGAGGCGATTTTCAACATGTGCCGCGAGCACGAGGTGCAGGTCGTCGTGATGGCGGGGTTCAGCATCCATCTCGCGATTCCCGAGGACTTCCAGAACCGCGTGGTCAGCTCCCATCCGGCACTGGCGCCCGCGTTTACCGGCAGAACGCTGTATGGTCGCCGGATCCACGAGGCGGTCCTCGCCAGTGGCGTCAAAGTGAGCGGATGCACCGTTTTTTTCGTGGATAAGTCTTATAATCGCGGTCCGGTGATCCTGCAACGGCCAGTGCCGGTCTTCGTGAACGATACTGTGGAACAACTGGAAGGTCGCATCTTACAGGAAGAACGTTTCGCGTTTCGCGATGCCTTGCAGCTCCTGGCGGAGGATCGAATTCGTGTGGAGGGGCGGCGTGTTCGAACCTTACCCCGCCCGCTCGGTGGGGCGTAGCTGAGCCGCAAGCAACCTACGGCAGGAAAACTCTGGCCGCTCCAGCTTCACGCGAACCGCGTAGGCAGTGCCGACCGCGAACCTTGCCTTTGCGCTCGC
>DYLS01000065.1 GCA_020721965.1 Blastopirellula marina
CTGCTCGGGCGAATGCTCCACCCGCCGCGACTGGAGATCGGCACGTTCGAGGGCGTGGGCCGGCCGTTCCCGGCGATCCTGCACAACGCCTTCCAAGCCTCGGACGGCACCTCGGCCGTGATTCTGGTCAACGTGACCGACGCCCCACAGACCGGCCGACTCACCTGGCAAGGCAGCGTGCAGCCAATCACCCTGCAACCCTGGCAAGTCCGGCTTGTGCGACCCCAATAGTAGTAGGGTGCTCTATGAGCAGCATCGTTTGCAGTTAAACCAAGCTTCCCCCCGCGAACCAGGGGGATGCTAATTGCAGGTGATTGCAAGACAATGCTTTACGTCAATTGAGCACCCTGATTCTCCCACCGTTTTCTGAGTACAAGGCGAATCGCACAAGTCATTACAGGACAAGAACTTACGAAAAACCATTACATGACTATAGTAAGTAGTACAAAGTAATAGAAAGTCGTTACGCAGTAATGATTTACGTAAAAATACGTCCAGGAAGTTTGGATTCAAGTTGGCCGCGATGGCTGCGCCGCAAAACGCAGCTCGCGGGAGTAGACAACAACCCCAGCAGACAACAATCATGGGAGGAGTAAATATGCCGAGGTGCAGCCATTCCAGTTGCTATAAAGGCATGTGGAAGAAACCCTATGCCGATGACCGTAAGAAAAACCGTTTCTTGCGGGCAGACGGTTGGTTGCCTTGGTTTGTCGCCTTTTTGCTTTGCGGGACGATGACCGTTCCAATTGCTCTCGCCCAATCTGCTCCGCTCAGCGATTCCCCCGAAGAGCCGAGCCTCATCTCCGCAACGCCCCGGCAGTGGCGTGTCTCGGAATTCTCGTTCACGGCAAGAGAGGACTATCCGTATCAGCCGCTTGGCGTCATGTTTTCAGCCACCTTCAAGGGTCCTGACGGCGAGACATTGGACGTACCTGGTTTTTGGGACGGGGGTAAGACGTGGAAGATTCGGTTTACGCCCACCCTGCCCGGCACATGGAGTTTTCAAACGCACGCCGTCGAGGAGTCCCCTCTGGCCATCGATGTCCTCTTCGACAGCGGCGTTGTGCGGGGAGGTGAGGCCGCGAAGCAGGTGGACATCGACGTGCGGGGGACGCAGGAGCTTCGCTTGTGTCTGAGTGAGACGGAAGACGGCGGTGAATACGATCACTGCGACTGGGCCGACGCTAGGATCATCGACGACAGGGGAAATGTGACCTATTTGGAAACGCTGAAGCCAGTTTTCGCAAGCCAGGGATACGGCTCGCTAGGACTGGGCAGAAACATCTCCGGGAAAGAGCTGCGGATCGCGGAGCAAACTTTCCAGCATGGCCTGGGTACCCATGCGCCTGGTGAGATTATCTATCATTTGCCGGCTTCCACGGTTCGGTTCCAGGCCTGGGTGGGGATAGACGCCACGGTCGGAAAACATGGAAGCGCCCGTTTTCGCGTCCTCCGAAAGCGCATGATCGAAGCCAATGTGGGGCGACGGGACAGAGGGCTGGACGGCCAGCATGGCTCTTTTGTCGCAGCGTCGGCAGAGGGTCCGAACCCTTTGCACGAGCATGGCGGCATCCTCAAGGTCAGCCCGGATCGTCGATACCTGACCTACTCGGACGGGACGCCTTTTTTCTGGCTCGCGGACACCTGTTGGTTCTGTCCATCCGATCTCATGCCTATCGATGGTTCGAGCAATCCGAAGATCGAATCCGCTTACAAGCACTTCGTTGAAACGCGCCGACGACAAGGTTTCTCCG
The DNA here is from genome assembly GCA_020721965.1 of Blastopirellula marina. Taxonomy (GTDB): domain Bacteria; phylum Planctomycetota; class Planctomycetia; order Pirellulales; family Thermoguttaceae; genus Thermogutta. The sequence continues at coordinate 1,755 of DYLS01000065.1, forward strand.
CGATCCAGATGGATTTCCTCGGCACGATCGACGGGAAGATCGCTTTCTCCGATTTTCATCAAACGTGGGCAATCGAGATCCCTTTCTGGCAAGCCGTGGATCGATATGTCGCAGTCGCCAATGCGGCGGGAATCCTTCCTGTAATCGGCATGGGGTGGTCCGGCAGGCCGCTTGCTCCTGAAGAGTGGCGCGTGCTGTGGCGATACATGGTTGCGAGATACGGTTCATGCTCTGTGACATGGCTGATTTGCGGCGAATACAACGTCCAGGATGTGGCGGACTCCCAAATCGTCGCAACCATGCAACTCGCCCAGTTCATCAAATCTATCGACCCTTACAAACGCGCCATGACCATCCATCCCTGGTATTACCTGGGCGACCGGCGTCAGGCATGGCGCGAGCCGTGGTATGACTTCATCATGTTACAGGGCGGACACGGCAGCGCACCCCCCATCACTGTTTACCACGAGGCGTATGCACAAAATCCGCCGCGTCCTGTCCTCGAAGGCGAATGCGCTTACGAAGGCATCCACACGTTCCAAGCTGCCGACGTCCGCAACCGCGCGTGGCGTGCCATTCAGTCCGGCTGTTTTGGTTACACCTACGGCTCACACGGCCTCTGGTATCCGACGCAGAACGAGCACGACGAACGCACGTCCGAATGGGGCGAGCCTACACCCTGGTGGATTGCCCTGAGCCGGCCCGGCGCAACGCACATGGGCTACATGCGCGAGATTTATGAGTCCGTCCCCTGGTGGCGATTGCGGCCGCTGCCTGGAGCGATTGCCATTGGTCCGACGCCGACGGCCTCACAGGAGAATGTGCAGATAGTTTACGATTTCGTTGCCCATTTCGATAAAGCACAAACCGTTCACGCGCTGTGGACCAAGGTCATTCGCCATGCGTGGCTGGCGTCCGATGATTCGAGCATCGAGCTGCATCCAAAAGGAGGTCCGCCCGCAACACTCACGTTCCCCGCATTGACGCTGCCGAAAATCGCCCAGGGCGAGAAGCTTTGGCTGGTCCTAGCGTTGGGAATGGATCCCGACGCCAAGTTGAACGATCCCCAGCAGCCGTCGGACGGCGTGACGTTTACCGTCAAAGTAAACGGTACGGCGCTCCTGCGCGAACATTTTAAATCAAAGGCCTGGGAATATCACGGTTTTGATCTAACGAAACAGGCGGAATCTCCGATCGTTCTCACATTAGAAACGGAAGCGGGCGAAAACGCCACCTGGGATCATGCGCGCGTCCTCGCTCCGATTATCGTCCGTGCGCCGAGCGACGTGACAAATCCGTTGCGTGAAACATATACATTGCCTTTGCCTGACCCTATACTCGTGAAAGCCGACGACACGAATGTGTTCGTGATCTATTTTTCTGCGACAAGTCGCCTACCCCGTCCCCAGGTCAGTCTGCGTGGTGTTGCGTGCGGCGCGGTCTATAAGGCCGTTTGGCGTGATCCCCGCACGGGCGAGGAAAAAGGTGCTGATCCGATCCAGGTCCCGAATTCCGTAAACGCGGCCAGCCTCCCAATGCCGCCGGATGCGCAGGACTGGGTCTTGATCCTGACGAGGAGACCGTAACCGAACCCGCACGCGCACAGCCAGCGACTCAGCTTCCTGGCCATGTTCGAAAACGCTTAGTTGAAGTCAAAAGCAAAGGGAGCGGGAGAAGAATCGCCGGAAGTTGCGGATTCGCTCGCGGGTAGAACATGTGTTTGGGGTCATGAAGCACATCTTTGGATGGCGGAAGGTGCGCTTTCGGGGGATCGAGAAGAACTGGCAATATGCCCTGGGGGTGGCCGCGGCGGTGAATATCTATTTGCACCGGCGGACGCTCCTCCGCGCATTGGCCCCTTCTATCGCGAGCGAATATGGAGTGACATAGAGATACTGCGTGCCCAAAGTGCGATGGGCGTATAAAACGGATAAGATAGAGAATATAGAATCACTTGCAACCGGCATATAGTCGAATAACCTCCTCGATTGACACACAAAACCCAAGATTTCTAAAAAAACGAGGATTGTGCAGAGGTTCCTTAGGTACGTATGGGGAGTCGGAGGGATTTGTCGGTGGGTAACCGTTCACGGGCCAAACAAGGCGGCATACCCGGTGGTTTCAAGAGCAAGGAGGGAAAAACGCACTGATCGTAGCCGCCGATTTCCGAAGCAAGCCACAAGATGTTGGGGTCGCCCCGCCACGACGCCCTCAATGGCCCGTGAGCGGTTGCGTCGGTGGACGATGTCGGGTCCGAGCCTGCCCTTCAACAAAAAGGCCGCCATGGCTTACGCCGGCGGCGGAAAACGAAGCTTTTGTTCACCCAATGAATATCGCAGTGAGCTGCGTTCGTGAGCTGTTGCGGGAGAATCCCTTATCCAGCGGCTCCTATGGGAGATGGCTTCCTCGCGTAGGCAGCAAGTCTGGTGTCCACTCCACGAATGTGGTTTACGACCCAGTCGACCAGATCTTTTTGGACCGTGATGATAAAGGTTGGCGTGATGCCCTCTCTTGCCACTCGTTCGCGAAGCTGACTGAACTTTCGCACGAATTGCTGGTGGGCCAATCGGTTCGTCATAGCGGCGGGGCATTTTGCCCGTTCCATTTCAGCCTCTTCATCCGTAAAGTGTTTTACTGCGTATTCTCCGAGGAAAGCAAACAACTTCTCGATCTCTTCCTTGGCTTTCCCCGCACGCATGGCATCCATCAGTGAATTTACTTCATGAATCAGTTGTTGATGCTGCTTGTCGATGCGGGGCACGCCCGTTGTCATCGAATCCTGCCAAGACAATGCCATGGTAGTAACTTTCTCCTATGCAGATTCTCAAAAGTGCCCCTCTCAACCAATCCCACGAGTCGGCTTGGGGTGAGCGTACCGTTAAGCCCCGATCGCATCCCTTACCTCGCCGAACGGGAACAATAAAGCATAGATTTGGGATTAGCCGTGTCAAATTGCGCAACTTGCGTATTTTTCTGATGGGCAATGATGTTGAGACATGGTGTCAACGATCGCCCTTTTGGGCGTAGGTCAAATCATGATTGGACTCTTGCAAATTGGGTTCGGAAAGCTCCATCGTCCCATCGGGGAATGGTAGGGCGAAGGCAATTTTCCAGGGAAACGGTTTTCCTTGTTTTCCTGAATTACCCAGCACTCCAGTCAGTCGCCTCCTCTCGAAGAAGGAGCGAACGGTTTGCAAAACTCCGTCCATAATTCCCCTTTGTGTGAAAACATTACTTCAGGTAAGCTGCCTTCTCTGCCCAACCGGGTTGCGCCAAATGCCATCCGTTCGGACTGGGAATATGGCACCCTGACGGAGGGGATAACTTGACACTGCCCATTGCACAAAACGATTTGGCAGCACTATTCCTGTGGGGGATACAGGCCACTGGCATCCTCTCGGCAGTGGCGACGCGTCTGCTTCGCCGACCAGCATGGACCTGGTATGCCGAATGGGCCTTTCGCGGCAGCTTCGCCATGTTGTCTGGAATCGCGTTAGCCGCGGGGCGATCTCCAATGGTCTGGCTGTCCTGCGGGGTCACCCTTTGCTGCATGGTGCTAACCGTGATGGCCGACTTCCGCGATCAGCGTCAGCGGCTACCCGAGTAGGCACGGCCGATTCTGGCTTTCCGATATTCCCTCTGATGGATTTGTTCTGCGGTCTCTTCATTCGCAGGCCATCTTCTCCCGGACGAACCGGAACTCTTTCCTTCAGGCCACGGCTTTGGGGTTGGTCTGCGGGGCCTTTTCTGAACGGCTGATGCGCGACGCGGCTGACGCAGTAAACTGTTAAGCTGTGCGGTTTACCTTCGCCATTTGCAACGTGCGATGAGTCACGCCCGTTGACGATTGGACGAGCGAAGATCAGGAGGAATCGGTCCCGCCCGAATTTGGGAAAGATGCGCGGAGATTACTACATTCATTGCAAGTGCTTTGCCCAGTTTGAACGCCAAAATCGAAAAAAAGCTCCCTGAAGTCACGTGAATCTTCCGAAACCTATATTTAGGCGGTCTTCGAGTATGATTCGAAATGCCGCTGGGAGGACTCGCTTCCGGTAGTCCATCGTACGGCCGGGGGTCAGCCAGGCAGGTCGAATTGCTCATCGAAGGCTGTTGTGAAGAGGAGGAAGTGTTGCCTCAGTAGGTCGCATATCCAGAAGATTTGGGGGGCGTCAGCCGCCGATGGATGAGCGAAGTCGGCGCCGAGCTGCGGGAATGGATTCCAGACAGGAGGAATGGCATGCGTGGTTTTTGTGTAAAATGGATGGTTGCGGCAGCCATCGCACTCAGCCCTTTGACTGCGCTGGCGGGGAATCAAGAGGTGGCTGAACAGATAGCGGCTTCCCTCAAAGAGAGCGGCCAATTTCGCGGGTGCAAGATTGGCATCCGCTTTTATGAGGATGGAACCGCGAGTCTCCGTGGGACGGTTGCGAATCCGCAGCAGATTGCGGCCGCGGAGCAGATCGCCCGCGAAGTCCCCGGTGTCACCAACGTAGTCAACGAACTGGTGGCGCCCCGTGCGGAGTCGAAACACGTTGTCCAGCAGCCAACGGGCGCCTTCGCCCCCGAACAATTGGCGAGGAACGAGGGATTCGCTTTAGGGTCGAATCAATCGCCGGTGCGCCGGTTGCCCGCGGTGCAGCAGGCGGATCCTCTCCCTGCAGAATTCTCTCCGTCGCTGGTTCAGAGGACGTCGGCAGTCGCAGAAGGTCCTGCCCTGGCTCCGCCTGAGATTACGCAAACCGGCGCGAGCGAATCGACGGCGGAACCTCAGCCAGCCCAGTTGGCTGTTCCCACGCCGGCACCCGCTGCTCCCCGGCCGCTGCGTCCGATTCCGATTGCGATAGCCCAAAGTGAGGCTGAGCAGCAACCAGCCGAACCAGCCCCCGTGGCTTCGCAGCCCGTCCCCGTGAATCGCCCGTTGCCAATGTATGCCGGTGCCCCGGGTGGTGCGGCCCCAGTGCGGTACGATCAGCCTGCCATGCCGAACTATGCCTGGCCGAGCTATGCGGCCTATCCCAATTACGCAGCTCTCACATATCCCAAGCAATATTCGGCGACGGCCTGGCCGTACATCGGACCGTTCTATCCTTATCCGCAGGTTCCCTTGGGCTGGCGGAAAGTGACGCTGGAATGGCACGACGGCTGGTGGTTCCTCGACTTCGACGACGGTTCCCACAAAGGCCCGGTTTCGGGACTGTTCCGCGCGATCAAAGGCCACTGAGTTAAGCGGCTCACGGCGAATTTCCTTCTGCCTCGGAACTTCGGCCTTTGCTCCCCGAAGAGCAAAGGCCGCTTCCGTTTCTTGATCCCCGGGACGCCGCCGTTTTCCTCGCCACCGGTCGAGCGGCCGGGCAGAGCATCCACGGCTAGCGCATGGTCGGAGTGTGTTTGGTCCAAGAGTATTCGCTCAGGGTATTCGGCTAGAAGCTTTTCGTGCAACGGCGGAAGTAACCGTTCACGGTTGGCAACAATGTGGAAAACGCGGTGTTTTCACGAGTCGTGTAACAAAAACGCCCCTGCTCGTGGCCGCCGATTGCTGAAAGGAAGCACAAGATATCGTGGCAGCACGCCGTAACGCCCCGCATGTTCCGTGAACGGTTACCGGCGGAATGTTTCCGCCGCCCGCCCGTACGATCGGTATACTCCGAAGGATCCGCTTTCTCCTCATCCGGTGTTTCATGCCGGACGTGAAGTCCGACTGGCCGCCGGAATTGTCGTGAGCTAGGTTCCTCTCAGTAAACGGTTGTTTCTGGGCAACTACGTTGTTGCCGCCGTTTCTTCGCCGACTTCGTTATCGCATACCGATGCGCTAACTTCGGCAAGTTGCGCGGATTACTCTCCAAGTAGCTCGGCGTACAATGTGGAGAGTGGTGGAGTTCGGCGATATTGTCCGCGGAGAAAGGATACCGAACCATGCGTCGCCGCGTTTTCGCTGTTCTGGTGGCTTGTATTCTGTCTTGCGAGATTTTCGGTTCTGCAAAAGCGCAGGACTGGGCAACCAAGATGTTTGAGGTTCGTGAGCACGAGTTCGGCGTGGTGCCGCGGGGCGCCAAAGCCGAGTTTCGCTTCGAGTTCAAGAACCCGTATACCGAGGACGTTCACGTCGCCAACGCCAGGGCGTCGTGCGGCTGCACGCTGGTTCGTGTAGAAAACCCCACCGTCAAAACCTACCAAACCGGCACCATCGTGGCGACAGTAAACTCCCAGGCATTCTTGGGGGCCAAGGGCGCGACCATCACCGTCACCTTCGACAAACCGCAGTATGCCGAAGTGCAACTTCGAGTCAGGAGCTACATCCGTAGCGACGTGGAGTTCCAACCGGAATGTGTCCGATTCGGCACGGTGGAGCAAGGGACGGAGACCGAGCAGACCGTGGTCGTCAACCGGATCGGACGAAGTGACTGGCGAGTGCTCGATGTGAAAAGCTCAGTGCCCTATCTTTCGGCTGAAATAGTGGCGACAGAAAGAACGACAAGCGGAATCAACTGTCGCATCAAGGTTCGTCTCACCGGGAAAGCCCCCGCGGGATCACTCCACGAATACTTGACATTGATGACAAACGATCCGCAGATTCGCGAACTGCCGCTGATGGTGGAGGGCAACGTCGAGGCATTGGTGAGCGTAACGCCGACGTTGCTGTTTCTGGGGGTCGTCAAACCCGGCCAGACGGTTACGCGGCAACTCGTGGTTCGGGGGCGAAGGCCCTTTTCGATCTTGGGCACGGAGTGCTCGGATTGTCCGGCGGGGAGCCTGGAGTGCCAGCTCCCTATAGGATCGGAATCCCGTACGGTGCACGTCATCATCGTCAAATTTACCGCCGGGCAGCAGGAGGGAAAGGTCCATGTTCGTTTGAACGTCCGCAGTGACCTCGAAGACGTCACGATCCCCGAAACCACGGCAATTGCGATGGTGAAGTATTGAGTGGTCGCGGGTGCCAGGCCCCGTCTCAAACTTGGTTTGGTGTGTTGATGATGGCCGTCGGCGGCAGCTACAGTCGGGATTCCTTGGCCGGCGGGCCGTTCGACAAATGGATATTGATGCTGGCGGTCGCCACGCTGTGGACGGTGGTCCTGGGGCCGTTCATCATCTATGGCGGTTTCATTTGCGACGACTGGATGGTGGTAGCACACGCTGCCGCGCATCCGACCTGGCGAGAGAACTTCCGCTCCTGGTTTCCGTTGTTCGCGGCGCGTCCCTTGGCCCCTGTGGTATTGGCTACCACCTCGACCTTGCTTCCGGCATCTCCCACCGCTTATATCGTTTGCCATCTTGGCCTGCTGACGGTGGCCCTGGCGCTCATAAGCGTGATCTGGAAACGGTTGTTGGGGACCGTGGCCGCGATCTGCTTTTTCATCTTGGCCGCCTTTCCGAGCATGGCGTCCACGCTTATCTTTTCGCCGGGGATGCAGCAGCTCGCGTCCGCCGCTTACCTGCTCTGGGCAGCGTCCCTGTATCTGACCGTGACCGCTGCTGAAGCGAAAACCTGCCGTTGGCGCGGAACTCTTGCGGTTGCTTCTTCGACCTTGCTCCTCTTGGGGCTACTGCTCTATGAGATATTCCTCCCCTTGTTGCTGATCCAATTCGTAGTACCCAAGGCCCTCAGGAACACAAGGGTATCGCGGGATGGTGCCAAGCCCCAGCTTCCGCCCCCGCGGATGTTTGAACGTCCAGATCTGGCCTGGGCCGCAATGATCGGCGTCCCCGTGGTAACGGCGGCGATTCTGCAAAAATGGGTCTTCCCCGCCTTTGCCCCGGATATGTCACGGCTCCAAATCGGCGGGCCTGGGATGTGGATTCGTGCCGCTGCCTACTGGATTGGGGCGGTGTTGATGCAGCTTCCTGTTTTGTGGGCCGATGCGCTCTGGCGTCTCGCCGAGGCGTGGGATTGGCTCACCGCCGGGATCGCCCTTGCAATGCTTCTCGTCGTGATACGTTGCCATCGAGGAACGACGGATTGCGATCATCCTGCGTCGCTGTATCCGAAAGGGTCCCGGGAGACGGCCCGCGTGCGGTTAACCGACCCGGTGGGGCTGGGTACCGACGCTAGGGCCATCCTCTGGTTGAGGCGTGCATGTTGGGTGGCAGCGGGCAGTTCCATCGCTTTATTCATCTTGTCGCAGTCCTATGCAGCGGTTTACGGCTACGACAATCGCAAGCTTTCCAGCTTTTGGATCGCCTGCGCGTTGGCGCTGAGCGCTTATCTCGGCCGTAAGCCCCAAGCCATCTCGCCGGGCCGCCTGAGGCTGGGGTGGGCGGTTTTCCTGGGCGTGTTTTTCTTGAATACGACGTCGTTCTTGCTGCAACGAAACAATTATGTCGAGTCCTGGCAAGTGCAGCAGACCATCCTGGACGATTTAGCGGCCTCGCTCCCTAAGGATCATGCTGCACGGAGGACGGTTCTGGCAATCGTTCCGCCCGTCGTACCTGCTAATCACAACGACGAATGCGTGTTTACTCGCCCCTGGGACATCGGCAACGCGGCCCGCCTGAGAACCGGAGGGCTGATTATGGACGCCGCGCCGATCTATCCCTGGCTTCTGCGCCAAGGCCGCGTACGTTTCGACACCGAAAAAGTGATCATCGACGAACTGTGGTCCGCGAGTTACGGGAACATGTGGCTTTTTTCTTGGACGTGCCTCGAAAAACGTACAGGCCAGTTGGGTCATTCTTTGCTTGGGATACCCGTCTTCCGGGCTTATGGGCGTGCCAAACCGGGCGCGGCAGCCGTCTGGATACCGATCGAGTCACGAAAACGGTTGAAAGACGAACTCGAGAATGCCTTTCGCAGAGATGTTGGTTGGATCGAGATGTCGAAGCCTGCTCAGCTCACTCAGAACGTAGCGGAATGGTTTCGCTGCCGTGTCGTGGGGAAGCCAGATCATCGACCTTGATCGCTGGCCCGGCAAACCCCGAACTCGGTGTCGGACTGCGATTCGTCTTTCACCCTCACCTCACGATCATGACGGGCAAGAAAACTGAGACGCCCGCTGTTTAGGCGGGCGTCCCATTCTCGTTGGTGTTTTCGCCGCAACCGCGGACGGTCGAGCGAGGCGATCAGGCACTCGCAGCCGGTGACGCCTTTTTCACCGCCTTCTTGGCCGGCGCCTTCTTCACTGCCTTCTTGGCGGGTGCTTTCTTCGCCGCCTTCTTAGCCGGTGCCTTCTTGGCAGGGGCTTTCTTGGCGGGCGCCTTCTTCACCGCCTTCTTCGCGACTTTCTTCTGAGCCACCTTTAGGACCTCCTGTACTGAGCCTCTTGGCGTCGTTGGTTCTTCTTTAACGCCACGTTCGAAGATGCCAACTTCGCCCTTCCTCAGATAACCGGCTACCACGTACCGGCGCCGCCTCCGCAGCGGCATTGCTTCGTCCGTTGTTCCGTGCATGGGTTGCGTGTGAGGTGAACCTGGTAGCAACTCCTCGAACACCTCAGCGGCACGCCGCACATCGCACGACAGCGTATGCCATAATGTTATCGTCTTCATCGAAACTTGCAAGTTGTCTTTTGTGTAATTGTGCGATGGTGGCCACTCCGTGCGCGAGCCACGAGCGATCCAAGCTTCGTGGAACAACGTCGTTGGCCATGCGCCTTGCTATCGGCTTTGTGCCGACTGCAAACAACGCAAATAACGTCGGCTGCCAACAACGCCGAGGAGGAAATCCCTGAAAAGCCTGTAAAACAACGGCTCTTTCCGACTTTCAGCTAGCTTCATCGACGATGCGGCGAAGGGTTTCGGTGCGATCGTTGATGCTGCCGTTGACGACGCGCGACGCTCGTGACAAGATGAAGCAGTTGGTTGCGCAATCATCACAATATCAGGCCGGTAAAGATGAACACGCTTCGAAACCTGCTGTGGATCGTTACCGCGGGACTTCTCTTCTGGCTGATTGGTCTGGGCACAATCCTCTCTGTTGCTGGCCTTTTGGACTCGCTGGGTGATGTCTCGGGGGCGTCGGTATTGCGATACATTGGGTTGGGCGTCGGTATCCTCGCGATTCTCGATCTTCTTATTGTCGTAGTCGTGCTTGCTCTACTGCACCTTGTGCCACCCAATGACGATGCGTGATCCATGCGTCCATCGCCAGCAGGACCAGGCCAACTTCCATGCCTCTTGAGCCGGTCAGGCACGGTGGATCACGAAACAAACGAGGGCGTCGGTCCATCGCGACCGCCGCTCTGTCCGGAAAGCCTGCTGCCCTCTTCCGGTAAAAGGCACGCCAGTATAATCATTGGAGGATAAGACCTTTTCGCCTCGCCATGTCGGAGAACATTTTCTTTTTTCCGGTAGCGCGGCAAGCGAAGGCGTATGACGGACGGAGTTGGCTCCTTGGGCGAGCAATCAGTAAGCAAAAAAACGTCCCATGGCACGAGAGCAGCCGTACCACCACCGCTGCCTCAAGAGCGGCGAGCGGATCGTATCGTGGAAGGGCAAGCCACCTTACAAAACTTTGCCAAAAGTCCGCCGCTAGCCGAGGACAAACGGCCACTCCATCCAACCTCGAAATCGGAGGTCGATGCCGCCCCATCATGCGTCGGGGACACATCGACCGGGCAGATCGTACCACCAATTGCGGCTGGTGGCACGAAAATCTGGTCTCAGGATTCCGACCGTGTCCTTGTCAGCCGCCGCACAATCCAGGGGTATGTTGTGCTCCTGTTGGGAATCGGGTGTGCGGCATTCCTGCTCGGTCGGGCCTCCGCCCCAAATCGAGCGCCACGTGATGCCAGGTCCAGCTCCGGCGGCCAGGGATCGGCCGATGCCATGTTGGTGATGGGGCATGTCTTTTTCGCTGCCCGGGGAAAACCCTTAGCCCCGGATAAGAATGCGGTCGTGGTGGCGCTGCCGCTGAACCCGCCCGAAGAACGCTTGCCGATTGAGGGGCTTCGTCCTTGGAGCGTGGATGCGGTTGCACGCGACGTGGCCGTGAAACAACTGCTGAGCTTGGGTGGATCTTTCGCTCAAGCAGATGCGGATGGTCAAATCAACCTTGTCCTGCCGCGTGCGGGGACGTATTACCTTCTCGTCATCTCGAAAGGTTTGGCCCGATCCGCCGCCGTGACTTCCCGTCCCAATCGCGGCATCGACGAATTGGACCTAAAGCAACTTTCGAGGTATTTCGATCGTCCAGCCGATCTCATTGGCCCCCAAGCATACTCTTGGAGTCGTGTCGAAATGCGACCAGGGATGCCTCCGCTGCGACAGGTATTCCAAGAAGACGATTTGGGCCTGGGTGAAATCGGTTTGCATTGAAGTCGTGGAAGTGATCGTGGTTGCACGGGCCTAGCCTCAGATCAGGTATCCCATTGTGCGTGAAAATCCTGGAAGAACACTTCTCGAACATCGATCTCTCTTCGTATCGCGTCCCTTTTATCCTGCTTGCCAGACGGCTTATCCTGTTTGCCCGACGGCGGGGCTGGGCGGGATTGAACCTCGAACACGATAAGGTCGGCCATATCGCCTGGCCGAACTCGCGCCGGCTGGGTCTTCAATAATCTCGCGGGATTTTCCACTGCCATAGCTAAAGCCTGTAGGAGGGAAACTCCAGCGTAGTCCATCATATTGATTATGCCGCTGCCGATGGGGCGCGACGCGCCGGCCAGAAGAGTTGCTTGCCCGGCGATCACGAGTCGGCCATCTTCCAAGACTTCCAGAGGACAAAGTTCCGTCTGATACCGTCCCGGCGGCAACCCTGCCATGCCGGAAAGGTCGCTCACGAGGATGCATCGCTGCGGCGACTTCGCCCGGACTGCCACTCGCACAAACGAGGCCGGGAGATGCCAGCCATCGACGATCAAGCTGGCCCAGAGTCTGTCCTCGGCAAGCTGCTCCCAGAGGTAATTGGGATGTCGCGGAAGCATGGGGTGGGCACCGTTCCCTAGATGCGTGCTCAAGGTCGCTCCGGCATCCGCGGCCCGCGCGATCTGATCTTGATTGGCGGCCGTGTGGCCGATCGCGACTACGACACCAGTCTGCACCGCCCGACGAATGAAGTCCGGAGCCTGTTCGTACTCGGGCGACATCGTGATCAGTCGGATCGCTCCATCGGCCGAGTCTTGCAGCCGGCAAAACTCGTCCCAATCTGGGGCGCGCACATGAGCTAATGGATGTGCCCCGCGAGGGCCGTCCTGAGGGCTGATATATGGCCCCTCCAGATGAAGACCAGGAATCCTGGCACAAAGAATGCGGTCTTGAGCGCGGGCCTTGCTGAGCACTTGGCAAGCGTGGGAAAGCACCTCTTGCGACTGCGTCGTGAGCGTGGGCAGGAAACGGTTCGTTCCGAACCGCCACAACGCATACGCAATTTGATCGACGTCTTCCACGTTCAATGCAGGCGAGCTGAATTCCCGGCCGCCGTAGCCGTTCACTTGAATATCGAAGAACCCGCCAGATACAAAGCGCAGATGGCCGCCCGTCCGCCCTTCGGTAGCCAGCTCTTCAACAGGAGTCGCCGAAGGATTGCCGGGCCGATCACGCGAGGCGTTTGCCCCCTCCACAGACAGGATCTCCCTGCCCGCAATCTGAACGCTTACAAACGTGCCGGTCTCTGGCAAGATGCCAGAGACGATACGATCGGGTTTAGGCTGCATGATTAGATCGAGGAAACGTACTTGCTAGTGCGATCGCCTGCTGAGATCGGCTTGAATATCGGCCGTCCAAGGCGATTGGATTCGGCGTGGCATACCCAGAAGACCCCATGGGGGCGGCTATCCACTCCATCATCCGCCCCGTAACATCGACGTCACCATCGATTCCAGTGGATTCGATCGCGATGGAATCGTCGAACCTCTGTCGGTAGCTCCGCAGGCGGACCGAACAACAACAGACTGTGTGGGATCACGTGCTCAGGAATACCCAACAGCTCTCTCATGCCTTCCACACGGAAGTCACGCGGGTAGACGCCGGTCCACAATCCGCCCAAGCTCATGGCATGCGCTGCCAGCAGCATGTTTTGGCACGCGGCCGCGCAGTCGATTACCCAATAGCCTTTCGACAACTCCAAGGCCAAGTCGCCGCAGACCAGAATTCCCAAAGAGGCGTACCGGGCAGCCTCTGCATTGGGGAATCGGGCAGCGATTTCGATCAGCATCGGGCGATCATCGATCACCACAAACTGCCACGGCTGGGCATTTCGCGCGCTGGGCGCAGCCATCCCCGCCGACAAGAGCCGGTCTACGGTCTCCGGCGGCAGTTTACCCTCCGCAAACTTGCGGATGCTCCTGCGGGTTAAAATAGCTTCCATAGCGTCCATAGGAACCCCATCGTGGAGTCGTGCATAAAATTGGGCCGATTGAGGGGGATCGCCTGCCAATGATCCTTCTCAACACGAAATACGTATTAGTCAAGGGCAAGTGTAGCAGCCTTCCGGTTGCCTTGAAAGATCCGGCCGGGCGGTGCGGATGCTCGGGCAGGGGGCCCTTCTGTGGGTGCATCGCCGCGCAACGTACCGGCGAGCAATGGTTCGGCCGGGCCAACAGCTAGACATGACAACGCCAATATATGACAACGCGTTTTGCCAAAAACCAGCAGGCGGTCGAATCCAAACGATTTGGCGTTGCCAGGTTATGGCCGAAGGAATCGCCCCGTTTCCTGCGCCGGAGAGGAATGGTGGCGGTAGCAAAAAATGACGGTTACAATTCGGGAATTGCCGGTTGCCCTAATACTACCAAGCGGGGTTGTTTGCTTGGGTCAACAACTTGTGGTGATGGGACATCACGACTCGCAACACATCCCGGGCATATCACGCAGTCCGACGGACTTTGCGCTGTACTACTAACGGAGCTTCCCCCTAACCGAGCGACAGGAATTGGCACATCAGGCGGGGCGTGTTGAGCTGACATTTGGCAAGGGAAAAAGTAGGGCAAAATTATCGTCACGATTCGCGGGAGCTAGGAGCGTCATTCGATATGATCACCCTGAAGAATGGTCTCCCAGGCGGGGTGTACCCGACGTATGAACGCGGGGAGAAAGTTGCCCTATTTATCCCCTGCTACATCGATCAGTTCTTTCCTCAGATCGCGGAAGCCACTGCCGGGATTTTGAAAGACCTGGGTATCCCCATCGTATTTCCGGAGGGGCAAACATGTTGCGGGCAACCAGCTTTCAACTCTGGCTATTGGGATGAGGCGGCCCGTGTCGTGCGGCATTTTTGTGATGTATTTCGCCCTTTCCCTTTTATCGTGTGCCCGTCCGGATCGTGCACTGCGATGTGCCGGGTGTTTTTCGAACAGGTGGACCCGGACGATCGCATCGTTTCGGTGGGGCGTCGCGTCTTCGAGCTATCGGAATTCTTGGTCAACATATTGGGGATCACTGATTTGGGAGCCAGGTTTCCGCACAAGGTGACCCTGCACAGCGGTTGTCACGGGCGGCGAGAGCTGGGCATCTTAGATCAGCCGATTGCGTTATTGCAAAATGTGAAAGAGCTGGTGTACTGCGAGTTGCCCAATATCGAAGAATGTTGCGGTTTCGGCGGTACCTTCAGTGTCAAGATGCCAGGCACCTCCATCGCCATGGGGGAGACGAAAGCCGCGAACGTCGTGCGAAGCGGAGCCGAGGTCGTTACGTCCGTAGATATCAGTTGTCTCATGCACGTGGGGGGGATATTGAAGAGGAATCCTCAAACCCGCCACATTCGCGCGATGCACATTGCCGAAGTCTTGGTGCAGCGCTGAAATCGGCGGCGTGGTCTTGAATGAGGCCGAACGCCCAATCAAAAGCTACCTCCCACAGCGTGTGATCGGAGATTCAAAATCAAATGACATCGCAAGGCCTTCATCTCTCTGGTGCTCCGTTCTTGAGGCAGGAGAACAAAGGTCTGGCCGAACCTCACGGTTCACGCGCTTTAGGTGAGTCGGCAGAGCGTTCGAGCAAGCACAATCGCCAGGTCACTCTGTCCGTCCCGTATTGGGAACAATGGCGAGAGGAGGCCCACGCCGTCAAGCGTTTTGCCATCCATCACCTGGATCAGCTCTTGGTCGAATTCGAGCGCAATGCGGTGGGACGCGGGGCGACCGTCCTCTGGGCCAAAGACGCCGAGGAAGCAAATCGTCACGTGCTCGACATCGTCCAAAAGCACCAGGTGAAAACGGTCGTCAAGTCCAAGTCGATGGTCACCGAGGAAATGGAATTGAACCATGTCTTGGCCTCGGTCGGCGTGCGGGCCCTGGAGACCGATCTTGGTGAATATCTGGTCCAATTGGCGGGCCAACGACCGGTACATATCGTTACGCCGGCCTTGCATTTGTCGGCGGAAGACGTGGGACGGCTTTTTGCCGAAAAGCTGAACGAGCCTTTTACCAGCGAGCACGAGAAGCTGACCGATATCGCGCGGCGCCACCTCAGAGAAGAGTACCTTCGCGCGGACATGGGTATTTCCGGGGTCAATTTCGCCCTGGCCGACACCGGTTCGATCTGCATCATCGAGAACGAGGGGAACGCCGGCCTCTCCATATCTGCGCCGCCTGTGCATGTGGCGGTTATGGGCATGGAAAAAGTCATCCCCAGCATCCGCTATCTCCCGCTTTTCCTAAACTTGTTGGCGCGAAGCGGCACTGGCCAAAAACTCACGACCTACACGCATCTCGTACATGGCGTTACCCCGGGACGGCATTTCTACATCATCATTCTCGACAACGGGCGCTCGAACGTCTTGCGGGATCCCGCATCGCGAAGCTCGCTGTTCTGCATCCGGTGCGGCGCCTGCTTGAATGCCTGCCCGGTTTATCGGCGAACCGGTGGTTGGGCCTACGGTTGGGTCTATCCTGGGCCAATCGGGGCGATCATCACGCCACACCTGGTCGGCATGGAAGACGCCGGTAAATTGCCGTTCGCATCGTCACTCTGCGGGGCGTGCGGTGAGGTCTGTCCAGTAAAGATCGACATCCCGCACCAATTGGTTCATCTGCGGTATCGAGCGGTGAACAGCCCCTCCCCCGTCCGGTCACCCTTGGAACGTCTGGTCTGGAAGGCATGGTCTTGGGCGATGGCAAGCCCCCTCCGCTACCGGCTTGCAATGAGTGTGGTGCGCTGGGGGGTTCGTTTCGCGAAGTATTTGCCCTGGCATCCGGCTCAGTTGGGCGCATGGACTCGCGGACGGGAATTGCCCGAGGTCCCCGGTTATACCTTCCGCTCTTGGTGGCGCCACCGCGGAGCTGAACTCAGCAGGGAGCCTGCTACGCCCGGCAAGAAAAGCAATCCCGTGACTCAGGAGGTTTCGGCATGACGAGCCGCGCGCATATTCTGAAGGCGATTCGCGAGAATCTGGGCCAGGCTCCGTCGCCGGAATTGCCACCCGTGCCGGTGGTTTGGCCCACGACAAGCGCAACTCCCAGCGAATTGTGTAAGCGATTTGTAGAGGAGTTGCGAGCGGTACACGGTGAGCCGATTGTCGTTCAGTCCTGCGACGATGCCGCGGCTCACTTGCGTGAGCTGGCCAATGCCGCCGGCTGGCACCAGGCCCTCGTCCTGGATCGTCCGCTCGCACGCGAGGTTGTCGCTAAAGCCGACCTGGGTTGGGAAACCACGCTTGTGCCGGATGACCCGCAGCCCCGTGATTTGGCGGCCTTCCCCGTGGCGATCATTCAGGCGAATTACCTTCTAGCCGACACCGGGTCATGCGTGGTTGTGTGCGGACGGGCGGGAGAGCGGATCTCATGCTATTTGCCACCAACGTGCGTCGTGGTGGCGGAGGCGTCGCGACTCCGCGAGCACATGCCGGCCGTGTGGAATGAGCTGGTGAAAAGGGCCGAGAATCCGGACTGCCGTGGTGAATTTGTCATCATCACCGGCCCCAGCCGAACCGCGGACATCGAAAAGATCCTCATTCTGGGTGTGCACGGACCGAAGCGGTTGATCGTGCTGGTTGTCGGTTGAAAAACGATCTCCAGGGATCACCGTCTCCCCTTCTAACGCGATCGGACAGCATTGTACGACTGAGATCATCATGCTGGATGTCTTGATCATTGCCCCCCATCCCGACGATGCCGAATTCGCCATGGGCGGGACCATCCTCCGCATGAAGGCGGAGGGTCTGCGGGTCGGAATTCTCGATCTGACGGATGGTGAACCTACCCCTTTCGGGAGCAAAGAAATTCGGCGGCAGGAGACGGAAGCCGCTACGAAAATCCTGGGCTTGGATTACCGCTCGAATCTAGGGCTTCCCAACCGCTCTTTAGAAGCTACGCTGGAAGCGCGGGCGAGATTGGCTGGTATCATCCGGACGGTACGCGCTCCCTGCTTGTTTTGCCCATACTGGGAAGATACCCACCCGGATCACGTTGCCGCGACGCAACTGATTGAAGCGGCGAGATTTTGGGCAAAATTGACAAAGACCGACCTGCCGGGAGACCCCTTTCATTCGAAAAAAATTATCTATTATTTCTGCACCCACATCCGAAAGATTCCGCAACCCTCTTTTGTGGTGGATATCACGCAGTTCTGGGAAGAAAAGCTCGCGGCCGTCCGGTGCTACTCCAGTCAATTGGCAAACTCGCCGGGCGGGGAAGAGATCGGTCTCGAAGAGCAGATCGAATACTCCAGCCGTTTGTGGGGATGGACGATCGGAGCCCGACACGGTGAGCCATTCGCGGTCCGAGAAGTCTTGGGGGTGACCAACCTCCGCGCCATCCTTTAGAGAAATGGGGGCTGGGCTCAACCGCCCCGATCGGTCCTACGAATACGGCCTGGGATGTTGCATATCCCTTTTGCCAGACGTATGATGCATCCTAGCGTGTGGTTCGCGCCGAATTCGCGAGCGGGGATATTGGCAGCGATATTGACGCGCTCTTCGAACGACGAATTTGGTGGCTAGCTGTCACCGTCATTTGACGACTTATCGCGTGATCGGGATAAATCTTGTGGATCGGAATTTCCGCTCTGCATTTGATTTAACGCTTCCGACGGATCGGCTGCCCAAGCTGATGATAAATCCAATGGCTCTCCGAAAAGTATGGATAGCCTTCGGTAGCACTTTAAGTCGCCCGTCATAAGCGGCGACCTGGTTCGGAAAGCGGATGGTTGCGGGTCATCGTGTGAATTCGGGTCGTGCGAAGAACCAATGTCTGGGAAAGCCCCCCCTGATTGCGCCGTAGTTGTTGCTGCCGATTATCTCGGTCGGCACTCTCGGCGATTGCGGAGTCATCTGGCCGGATCGCGAACCGCCCGGAATCCAGAGGCGGTTCACCAGGTGCGGGTGGCGTGTCGGCGCCTGCGCAGCGGATTTCGTGTTTTTCGCTCTCTGATTGGGAGGGAGCGGGCGAAACGCTGGAGATCGGCTCTACGAAGCCTGGCGTCAGTATTGGGAAAGGCACGGGATCTGGATGTGCAGATCGCGGCCATGGTTGCCCGACTTGGCGAGACCGATCAACCCGAAGTCCGGCACGGAATCGTTTTTTGGATCGCTTGGCTGGAACGAGCGCGGAATATGGCTCAGCTTGGGATAAGGCGTGCCTTGACGCGCTTTGTGCAAAGGGGAACCCTTCGTGAGATCGACAGGTGCATGAAGGACCTACGGCGAAAGGCCCATGACGCTCAACAGCTTCCGCCGACACTGCCTGACGGTTACGCCGCGCGTCTCCTACGGCGACTCGAGTCCTTTGTCGAGCTGGGAGGGTCTCTGAAAGATGAAACGGATTGCGCGGGACACCACGAGTTCCGTATTGCTGCCAAGAAGCTCCGTTACACGCTGGAAATCTGCCAGCCGCTCCTGGATGCCGACTTTGAAGTCGCCTCACATGCTGTTCGTGAAATGCAGTCCTTTTTGGGGGAAATTCACGACTGCGACGTATGGGCGCAGAATTTGAGCGATGCCATCCGCCGCATGGAGACCGGGGAGAAACTGATGGCGGGTTGGCTAAACCAAAAGCGATTCCTCCCTGGATTGGAGTTTCTGAAGACCGCGTGTTTGGAAAAGCGACGACGTCTGTTCGATGAGGTGTGCGCGTTTTGGCGGGATGAAAAAGTCGCATCGCTTTGGCCTCGACTTGCTTCCGCATTAGGCCAATCCGTAAAAGGCGAATCCGTTTCCGCGGCGCCGTCCGAAAAAAACAATGATGCCTGGCCCATCGTTCAACGCCAGCCCAATCCTACGATAGCGGTCTCGGATATCGGTCATGATGAGTAGAATGGGCAGCGGATGGATTGCCAGACAGTCGCAAAGGATCGTTCCGATTTCAGCTCCGAAGAAACCTCAATAAGGCCGTCTCCCTCGGCATGAGTGATTTGCCTCCCCCCACAAAACTATTGTCGCCGGCCGAATCGAGCGGCAATGCGGACAGTCCGATAGCGGTGATCGACATCGGCACGAACGCTATCCGCATGGTCGTAGCACAAGTTCTTAAAGCTGGGCAATACGAGGTTTTAGAGCGATTTCAACGTGCCGTTTGGCTGGGGCAAGACACGTTTCGGCGTGGTCGCATCGGTGCGCAGTGCATGCGAGCGACCGTGGAGATTCTACGGGATTATGTGCGTGTGCTCAGCGAATACCGTGTCGAACGGGTCCGAGCGGTGGCGACGACTTCTTTTCGGGAAGCGGCCAATGCCGACAACGTGCTGGACCGCATTTATTTGGCGTGCGGTCTGAATGTCGAGATTATCAGCATTGCGGAAGAAGGGAGATTGACAGTAGCCGCCGTGCGGGAAGCGGTGGGCGAGCTATCCGAGGTCAATCAGGGGCACTCGCTGGTTGCGGATGTCGGCGGAGGAAGCACGATTCTCACCATCCTGGATGAGGGGGAAATCGTGAATTCGGTGGGCCTTCGCTTCGGCTCGGTGCGTTTGATTGAGATGCTTTCCGGCCGGTCCGAACCTACCGAGAAGTTGGGAGAGCTTTTCCGCCAGCATGTTCGCATGCAAGTGGCATCCGTCAAACGAACCCTGCCCCTTGCCGACTGCGATACCGTGGTCGCCGTGGGAGGCGACGTGAGGTTTGCGGCCCGCGAGGTTGGGCAGCCGACGCATTCGGAAGACCTCTTGGAGGTGCCCAAGGACCGCTTCGAAAGGCTCATCCAGCAGTGTCTCCAGTATTCGCCCGAGGAGCTGTGCCGCCGCTTCAACTTGACGTTCGCCGAAGCGGAAACGCTCGTTCCAGCATTGCTCATGTATTGGGAATTGCTGGCCCATACCAGGGCTGAGGCGTTGCTAGTAGCCAAGGTTTCCATGCGGGACGGACTGCTGGCCGAGTTGGCTCGCGAGACGACCGGTTCCGAGGACCGTTCCATTCGTGAGGGGATTCTGCACTCGGCCTATGCCATGGCCGCGCGCTACTGCGTCGACTTGGAACACGCTCGGGTGACGTCCGAAATCGCCGTTCGCCTGTTCGACTATCTGCAAAACGATCACGGCTTGCAGCGGCGTCATCGTTTTCTGCTGCAAATCGCGGCGATTCTTCATGAAGTCGGCGGATTCATCAGCCCCAGCGCGCACCACAAGCACAGCTACTACATCATTGCCAATTCGGAGATATTCGGCCTGACCCGTGCGGAGACGGAGATCATTGCGCATGTTGCGCGGTATCATCGGCGAAGTCCTCCCAAGCCGTCTCACGCGGAATACACCGCGCTCCCACGCGAGAGTCGCGTGGTGGTCAATAAGTTGGCCGCGGTGCTGCGCATCGCCGATGCCCTTGCGAGGGGAAATATCCAGTCGGCGGATCAAGTGGAGTTCGGGCATGACGAGGATGAGCTGTTTATCACCATTCGCGGGCTTTCCAAGGTGTTTTTGGAAAAGCGGTCCGTGGCCTTGAAGAGTGATATGTTCGAGGACGTTTACGGGATGAAGGTCCGCGTCGATTAGTATGGGACTCTTGCAACTCGAGGTCCCAAGCTCCTACCTTCCCTGGGGAGATGGTGACGCGAAGGCAGGCTCTCATGAAAACGGCTTTCCTTGTTTTCCTGAATCGCCCAGCACTCCAGCTTGTAGCGATCTCTCAGAGGGGGATTGAGCACTTTGCAAAAGTCCAGTTAGTAGTGCACCACAAAGTCCGCCTGATCGCGTGATGCGTACAACATGAATGGCGAGGCGTGATGCCCAATCACCACAAGATGTCGCACCAAGCAAACAGGCTTGCACCGTAATATGAGTCTCGCGAGGGGTCGCTGGTCTGTCGCAGCAATTACGCTGGCGCACGGCAAAGCCAACGTCGTGCGGGCGGCTTTTGTTACAGGATGGCAATGGCCCTTCGCGAATCGGTTTACGCCGATCCGAACGATCCGAAAGGTTCGGCCGGCGCATTGGCAATATGCCGAGACGATCACCGTTCCGTTAGGATGCTGGCAAGACGATGGCCAAGAAGCAAGCTGCCAATCCGTTCTTTAACCGCGAGCTGAGCTGGCTGGAGTTCAACCACCGCGTATTGGCGGAGGGGCTGTCAAAAGACGTGCCTCTTCTCGAACGGTTGAAGTTTCTCGCCATTGTTTCCACGAATCTCGACGAATTCATCATGATTCGTGTGGCCGGAATCATTCAGCTCATAAAAAGCGGTTCCAAAAGGCGCGATCCGGCTGGATTGAGCCCGCAGGAACAGTTGGCTGCGGTTCGTCGCCGCATCCGCCGGATGGTTGCGGAGCAA
Organism: Blastopirellula marina; assembly: GCA_020721965.1. Classification (GTDB taxonomy): domain Bacteria; phylum Planctomycetota; class Planctomycetia; order Pirellulales; family Thermoguttaceae; genus Thermogutta. The sequence continues at coordinate 23,317 of DYLS01000065.1, forward strand.
GCCGCGGGGATTCGTGACGCATTTGCTGCTTTGCGAGAAGAGGGGCTGTGCCTGCTTCGACCATCCGAGTGGTCCGCCCAAGATCGGGATTTTCTGGCCGACTTTTTCGAGCGCGAGTTATCGCCGCTCCTGACGCCGCTGGCCGTCACCAAGTTGGACCCGCCGCCAGTGCTGGCGGGGCTCCAGGTATATGTCGCGTTCCTTCTCGATCAAGAGAAACACAAAGGTCAGGGCGACGCCCAGGTGGCCGTGGTTCCGATACCGTTGCGACAAAACCGTTTCGTCTCCCTGCCGGGAGGGAAACCGAGACGGTTCGTACTGGTCGACGACATCCTCCTCGAGTTTGGATCGCGCTTGTTCCACGGTTTCAAGGTTCGTGCGGCTTGCGTGTTTCGGGTCACGCGAGATGCCGACATTTCCATTCAGGATGACGATGCAAGCGATCTGCTGTCCACGGTGGAGTCGGCCGTGTTGGCTCGGCGGCGCCGTGATCCCTTGCGGCTGGAGCTGACCCCAAATCCTCATCCAGAAATCGTTGGGATCCTGCTCAAGACACTAGCGCTGTGCCAAGAGGACATGTACAGCGAGTCGGAGATTGTGGGGGCGGGCTGCCTCTGGGAATTGGCAGGTCTGCCCGGCTTCGATCATCTTCGTGTCCCGGACTGGCCGCCGCAACCGCCCCGCGACCTGCTGGAATGGGATGACATTTGGGAGGCGATTCAACATCACGACGTCTTGCTTTTTCACCCTTACGAGTCGTTCGATCCTGTGGTCAAGTTAGTACGCCAGGCGGCTGAAGACCCCAGCGTCTTGGTGATCAAACAGACCCTCTACCGCACAAGCGGGGATTCCCCAATCGTCGAGGCATTGGAACATGCAGCCCGCAACGGCAAAGAGGTGACGGTGCTGGTCGAAGTCAAGGCCCGTTTCGACGAGGCCCGCAACGTGCGGTGGGCTCGCCGTTTAGAAGATGCCGGGGCGCACGTTGTTTATGGCGTCAGCGGGTACAAAACGCACGCCAAGGCCCTGCTCATCGTGCGTCGCGAAAAGGGGCGCTTGCGACGTTACGTGCACCTCTCCACCGGCAACTACAACGACCGAACGGCGAGGCTCTACTCCGATCTGGGATTGTTGACATGCGATACGGACATCGCGACCGACGCATCGTCGCTGTTCAACATCTTGGTTGGCTATTCCGAGGCTATCGGATGGAGCAAGCTGACGACCGAACCCGGCCTTTTGCGGCAGAGGTTCCTGGAACTCATCGAACGCGAGATCCGGGTAGCAACGCCCGAACAGCCCGGCTTGATACTAGCCAAGATCAACTCGCTTCAGGACCGGGAAATCATTGCCGCGCTGTATCGCGTGTCGCAATCGAATGTGCAAATCAAGCTCAACGTTCGCGGCATTTGCTGCCTCGTGCCAGGCGTGCCGGGCGTCTCGGAAAATATTGAGGTGCGGTCCATCGTGGATCGATTTTTGGAGCACGCCCGAATTTTCTATTTCGCCAACGGAGGCCACGAGGAAGTCTATCTATCCAGCGCCGATTGGATGGAACGTAACCTTGTCCGCCGTTTCGAGACTATTTTCCCGGTCGAGTCGCCGGACCTTCGCTCGCGCCTAATCCACATCCTTCACGTCTATTTCGCCGACAACGTCAAGGCTTGGATTTTGTCGCCCGACGGAGAATACCAGCGGGTCGCCGCATCGGGAACGCCTGTTCGTGCCCAGGATATTCTTTATCAGGAAGCCGTAACGGCGGCGCGAGAGATGCCGACGCGAGGCCCGAAATATCAGATCCTCAAGGCTCCCCACGACTGACCTTCACCGCGAGCGTGGCTGCGTTCCACGGAGCATTCCCTCCAGCACCTCCCAGGCCCATGCGCGAGTACCGTCAGGGCGGAGGAGCCAGAGTCCGCGGACATCTTCCGGGCCGCGAACGGGCAGGTGCCGCGCCTCATTGCAGTACACCTGCCAATAGATGACCCAGGGACATCCCCAATCCACACCTATGGATACAACCTCGCTTATGACTCGAACCACTTCGTCCCGGCTATGCTCATTCTCGGGCAATCCAAACTCGCCGATGTAAACGTTCTTGTCGCCGAAAGGTGGCGCATCGGGCGTGTGACGCGCGATGAAATCCAATGACTTTCGGAAAAGCCCTGGATCGGACTGCGTGTCCCAAGCGGAATAGGAGACCAGGTCGGGCCGCACCCGGGGCACAACATGCGTCAGCGTGCTAGGTATTTGTGACTCTATGGTTGGCCGAAGAAGATTGACCTCCACGGCATGATAGACACGGACGTCGCTTTGCGGATGGTCGTGGCGTGCCCGTTCCACTCCCCGTTGGCGAGCGGAAAGCCATCGAGCCATCGCTTGAAGGGCCTGCGGAGTGGGTGGCTTGTTCGGGTCGAAGTGCCCGCGAACCGCCCAATCCCCTTCCCAATTCTGGAAGACAAATGTCTTGCCGCTGCCGCGATACGTCTGCATCAAGTGACTGGCAAGCCGATAGATCGCGTCCTGCTCGTCTTGCTCTTGTTCGGGAGAAATGCCGTTCAACCAATAACCTCCCGAGACCCCAGGCCGGTATACCGTAAGCACGAAGACTCGGAAACGAGACTGAAAGACCTCGCGAAACGGCTCAGAATCCGCCATTTCCTCCAACGTCCGGTAAGATCCCCAATCGGTGTGAAAAGGATATTTTTGGGGTGCAGGTTCTTCGTCGCTCAAAGTGAGGTAAAGCTTGATGACTTGCACGCCCAGTTCCGAAATGGCATCCGCACCCTCCAACAAGAATGGCTTACGGGACAGGCAGTATTTGCCATCCACGTGCGTCACGCCCAACGCCTCTCGGATGCGTGAGACCGAAACCGGTGGGTTGACTTCCGCGATGGCAGCTCGGATCGCGGTCATCAATAGGCAGGTAATGCCCATAGCGAATGCAAGGCGGTAACGCATGGATCGGCTCCGGTGTTGGTATGTGTGTTCGATTGCGTGAGATTCGGCGGTGAGTCCAGTCGGAAAACGGCCCTCGGTGAACCAACGGTCCGTAGACGGACGCGAGCTGGGAAATGGCTCTCATGGCGAACGATGGCTACAGGCCCACTCTCACGGCGGCGTGCTCCGTCGCTGATGGTTCGTTCCCCA
>DYLS01000066.1 GCA_020721965.1 Blastopirellula marina
CCGGTCACGCCCCGAGGTCATCGACCGCTTGCGTGCGACCGGTATGACCATTAACTACCACTTTCGGCCGCCGCACCCGGCTTATCCCGGCTTCGATCAGGCGATCCGCAATCTGGACGACGAGGCATTGCGACGGACACTGAAGGATTACGAAACCTTCCGGCTGGACCTCGCCACTGGCGGCCTCGACCGCGATCACCCCGGCGGCTACGCCTATGTGAAGGAAGTGTTCGGTATCGCCCCGGTCACCGTGTCCGCGATTGGCAACCCCAGGACCAAGACCGTGTTGCTGGACCTCTTTCGCGAGATGGGCGCGCAAATGACGGTGGAATACCACGAGTCTGGCACGGACCCGGACCAGCCGTTCGTGTGGCGGCAGGGATTGCTGGTCCGACCCAGCGATTTCAGCATCACACGTTGGGCCATGCCTGGGGAATCGAGAGAATCGTTCTGGTGGAACTGGCAAGGCACGCCCAAGGCCGCAGCCTACAATCCCACGGCGCGACTGAAGCAGGAGCTATCCGCCTGGAAGCACCCTCGCGCTCCCCTGATCACGGCGTTGATTCACGAGGACAACTTCTACGCCCGGGGTGGCACATCGTGGCAAGCAATCTACCTTGGCCCGGATGGCAAATCCCCACGCCAGCCGCCATACGATCTGAAGACCCCAGATCGAGCCAGACCGCGCTCCGCCGACGAGCAGGCCGCCATTTGGCACGCCTACGAAGAGCTGGTCGCCTACGCCGCGGCGAACCTGCGCGTGGTCACGTCCGACGAAATCGTGAAGATGGCTCTGTCAGAGAAACGCTGATCGAAGGAGAAACGCTGACCGAAGGAGGGCGCACCAACCCCGGCGCGCCCTCGTCCATCTTCGACCTGACGCGGCGTCCGGGTCGCGTCCCCGCATGGCCCTATCCTCCGCCCAGGCTGCTCAATCATAGCGCGCATCAGGACGGGACTTTTGCAAACTGCTCGCCTATCTTCTGAAAGAGGGCAACAAAAAGGACTGTGGACAAGTCAGGAAAACAGGAAAGTCTTTTTCTTCCGTAAAGTGCCTTGACCCTACAATTTCCCTTGGGGAGAAGGGATTATGTGACTCCAATTTGCAAAAGTCCAGTCAGCATGTGCAAATTGTGTAACGTGTTTCGGCTGTGATGGTTGCAACGCAAAAAGCGACCCGCTGGAAGAGAGAGCCATCACGGCAGCCTACGATGACTGTTCGCCGAACCGCATGGGATTGGCCGGTACGAACGCCGGATAGCCCTTGACACATCCCGAGCGCTGGCGTAGGCTTATAGAGTTTAGGAGTGGGAGCGGAGCCATGTCATTGGCGGTTTGTCCGGTATGCACGATCGCGTTCGGCGGCGCAATTGGCGTCGGCGGCATTATTGCGATTATTGGCTGACCGGGGACCGCAAGGGCATCGGCGAACATCCGATTACGAAACCAATAAAAGCCCCGAGGTCCCGCAAGCGACTCGGGGTTTTTTGTTTAAATGGGAGTTTCGCGCGGCGGGGTGCGGCTTGTTTTCGACGGCCTGGCCGTTTTTTCCATCCTGCCAGCCTTGATTCGTTTCGAGGAAGATCATGCGACGTATCGAAATCTACGACACCACGCTGCGGGACGGGTCCCAAGGAGAAGGGGTCTCTTTTTCATCGTTCGACAAAATCCTGATCACGCGGCGATTGGATGAGCTGGGGGTCGATTACGTCGAGGGCGGCTATCCCGCCTCGAATGACAAGGACTGCGAGTATTTCCAAAAGGCCAAGGATTTGGACCTGGAACACTGCCGGGTGGCGGCCTTCGGCATGACCCGGCGCAAGGGAATCGCTGCGGCTGAGGATGCCGGTTTGAACTCGTTGTTGCAGGCCGGGACTCCCGTCGTCACCATTGTCGGCAAGGCGTCGGCCTTCCAGGCCGAGGAGATTATCAAAACCACGCGTGAAGAGAACTTGGCGATGATCGCCGAGACGGTGGCCTTTCTCCGTCAAGCCGGCCGGGATGTCTTGTTCGATGCAGAGCACTTCTTCGACGGCTACCGATACGACGCCGAATATGCCCTACAGGCCGTGCGGACCGCGGCGGAAGCCGGTGCCAAGATGGTCATTCTCTGCGACACGAACGGCGGGAGTCTGCCGGAGCAGGTGGCCGAGATCACGCGCAAGGTGGTCGATTCCCTGCCCGTCCCCGTCGGCATCCATTGCCACAACGATTCGGACCTGGCGGTGGCCAATTCCCTCGCGGCCGTCGATGCCGGGGCCTCGCAGGTACAGGGCACCATCAACGGCTTTGGCGAACGATGCGGCAATGCAGACCTGATCTCCGTGGTTGCCAATCTGGCCTTGAAAAAAGGCTATCAAGTGCTCCGCGAGGGATCGCTGCGGCAACTGACCGCCGTTTCTCGTTTCGTTTACGAGACGGTGAACATGCCATACCGCAACAATCAGCCGTTTGTGGGGCGCAGTGCCTTTGCCCACAAGGGCGGCATGCATGTCAGTGGCATCGCGCGGAACACAGGGAGCTACGAGCATATTCCGCCCGAATCGGTGGGCAATGAGCGGCGGATTCTGGTCAGCGAGCTGTCGGGCCGCTCGAACATCATGGCCGCCACCGCCCGCTACAATCTCCAGCACGACGCCAAGACCATGGAGCGGATTCTGGCCAAGGTCGTATCCAAGGAGCATGCCGGCTATCAATACGAGGCCGCGCAAGGATCGTTCGATCTGTTGGTGCGACAATGCCTGGGCACCTTCCGGCCACACTTCGAGCGGGTCGCTTACCGCGTGAACATCGAGACCGAGTCGGATGGTCGGATCATTACCGAGGCCACCGTGAAGATTCGCGTCGGCAGCGAAATCCGGCACGAGGTCGCCGAGGGAGACGGTCCCGTCAATGCCCTCGACGCCGCCATGCGCAAGGCCCTCAACGGCACCTTCTCCAGTCTGGCGAAAATGCAGTTGGTGGATTATAAAGTGCGGGTTATCAATTCCGAGGCCGGCACGGCAGCCGGCGTCCGTGTGATGATCGAAAGCCGCGATGACACGGACTCCTGGGGCACGGTGGGCGTCAGTGAAAACATCGTCGAGGCCAGTTGGATCGCTCTGGCCGACAGCTATGAATACAAACTCTGCAAAGACGAAGAGCGGGAATCGCAAAGGAAGGTCGCGGACTATGTCGCGGACAGCGTCACGGTGTGAGGAAACCGGCAGCGGAGACGAGCGTTCCCTCCCCAAGCAATACGATCACAAGGCCGCCGAGGCTCGTTGGTATGCCTTTTGGGAAAGCCGCGGTTATTTCGCCGCCGATCCCGATCCTAAGCGGGAGCCGTACACAATCGTCATCCCGCCGCCCAACGTGACGGGGGCGCTGCACCTAGGCCATGCCTTGAACAACACGCTTCAGGACGTCCTGATCCGTTGGAAGCGAATGCAGGGATACAACGCCCTCTGGGTACCCGGAACGGACCACGCCGGGATCGCCACGCAGGCGGTGGTCGAGCGGCGGCTGCTGAGCGAGGAGGGAAAGACGCGGCATGATTTGGGCCGCGAGGGCCTGGTCCAGCGGATTTGGCAGTGGAAGGATGCCTACGAAACCCGCATCCTATCGCAACTGAAGAGTCTGGGTTGTAGCTGCGACTGGCGCCGGACGCGTTTTACGCTGGACCCCATTTGCGCCCGCGCCGTGCGGCACACCTTTTCCCGCCTGTTTCGTGACCGTCTCATTTACCGCGGTCGGCGGCTCGTCAATTGGGATACCCTGTTGCAAACGGCGGTGGCCGACGACGAAGTCTTCCACGAGACCGTACCCGGCCATTTTTGGTATTTTCGGTATCCGGTCATCGACCCGCAGCCGGGCGAGCCGCGCTACGTGGTACTCGCCACGACGCGACCGGAGACCATGCTGGGCGACACGGCGGTGGCCGTGCATCCCGATCCCCAGGCCGCCCTGCAAGCCGCCGAGAGCGACCTGATCGCGCGGCTGGAAAAATCCCCCGAGAAGGAAAAAGCAGCCCTGGAAGCCGAGCTTCAAGACCTCCGGGATCGGCGGAAGCAGCTTCTGCCCACGCTCATCAAACTCCGCGATATGGCGATGCAAGGGCGGTGCGTGATGCTCCCCTTGCAGAATCGGCCGATCCCCTTGATCGCCGACGTCTGGGCCAAGCCGGAGATGGGAACCGGATGCGTCAAAATCACGCCAGCGCACGACCCCAACGACTACGAGGTCGGTTTACGGCACGGCTTGCCGATGGTCAACATCTTGAATCCCGACGGCACGCTGAACGAAAACGCGGGCGAATATCGGGGACTGAGCATCGCGGTGGCGCGGGAGCGGGTAACGGCCGACTTGCAGGCGTTGGGACTGCTGGAGAAGACCGAGGATCGCATCATCGAATTGGCGCACTCCGATCGATCCAAGACGCCGATCGAGCCGATGCTGACCGATCAGTGGTTCGTCCGCATGGAGACCTTGGCCCAGATGGCGATGGATGCCGTGAGCGATGGCCGGGTGCGGATGACCCCATCCCGATACACGCAAGGTTATCTGGCCTGGTTGAGCGAGAAGCGGGATTGGCCGATCAGCCGGCAACTGTGGTGGGGCCACCGCATCCCCATCTGGTACTGCGACACGGCCAGCGAGGAAGATTTGCGGCGGGCATTTGCCGGGCGAGAGGACGTCGCTTGGTATCGCGACGAAGGAGGCTCGCGGTGGCTGATCTGTCTCCGCGACGGCGAGTTGCCGGAAGACGCCGTTCCCGGTTACGTCTTGCGCCGCGAGGAGGATGTCCTCGACACCTGGTTCAGTTCCGCCCTCTGGCCGCATTCCACACTGGGTTGGCCCGAGCAGACCCCCGAGCTGGCCTATTTCTATCCCACCAGCACGCTGGTCACCAGCCGCGACATCATCACGCTCTGGGTGGCGCGGATGGTATTGGCTGGACTGTATAACGTGGGCAAGGTGCCTTTCCGCGACGTTTATATCCACCCCAAGATCCTCGACGGTTACGGCGAGGGGATGTCCAAATCGAAGGGCAACGGCGTCGATCCCGTGGACGTGATGGAGAAGTTCGGTGCGGACGCGCTGCGATTCGGATTGGCCTATTTGACCACGGAGACGCAAGACATTCGCATGCCGGTCAGCTTCGAATGTCCGCATTGCGGGCATCTCCTCGAACAGACCCGGGAGAATCGCATTCAGCCCCGAATCACCTGCCCCCAGTGCAAGCAGGCTTTTTCTACGCAATGGGCGGAAAAGCCAGAGGACAAGGCCCTCCCTCGCGGCCCCGTGGTTAGCGAACGGTTCGAGCTGGCACGCAACTTCTGCAACAAGCTGTGGAATGCCTCGCGGTTCGTGTTGATGAACCTGGAGGGCTACACCCCGGGCGCGGCCGTTGCGACCGATCTGTCGCTGGAGGACCGCTGGATTCTTGGCCGCCTGGCGACCGTCACGCGGACGGTGACGCAGGCTTTGGAACGCTTTCGCTTTTCCGAGGCCGCCCGCTGCCTGTACGACTTCGCCTGGGACGAATTCTGTAGCTTCTACGTCGAAATGGTGAAACTGCGGCTGCAAGATCCTGGGACCCGCCTGGACGCGCAGCGGATTCTGGTCCATGTTCTGGACACGCTCCTGCGGTTGCTCAGCCCCTTCATCCCATTTTTGACGGAAGAGGTCTGGCAGCTCCTCGGCAGGGCGGCACCGCGGCGGGGCTATCCTGTGCCGACCGAGGCGGCTGAGAGCGCTATGATTGCCCCCTGGCCCTCCGCCCGCCAGGAAGACGAAAGCGAGGAGAACGCCGCACGCTTCCGCCGGTTTCAAGAGGTGCTGGGCGCACTTCGGGAATACCGCATGAGGAACGGTTTGTCGCCCTCTTCGCGGCTTCAAGTCCTGATGGCAGCCGACGCTTCCGTGCAGCAGTTGTTGGAGCCGATGTCGCCCTATTTCCAGACGATGGCGGGGGCCTCCATCCTGGGCTACCGATTGCCCGAAGCCAGCGAGCTTTCCACCGTGGTCCACGTCGGGGAAGGGTTGGAGGTCCGCGTAATCCTGGATGAAGCGGAACGCCGCCGCGAGTTGGAGCGGAAACGCCAGGAAGTAGCCAAGCTCGAAGCGCTCATCGCCGCCAAGCGCCGCAAGCTGGCCGACGAGAAATTCATCAGCCGCGCCCCCGCCGCCGTGGTCGAGAAGGAACGCGAGTCGCTGCGGAAGCTGGAAGAGCAATGCGCCGCGGCAGGTGACGTGATTGGCCGACTTTCGCAATCCTGACCCACCATGCCGGAGCTGCCTGAAGTCGAGACCATGCGTCGCGGGCTGTTGCCGATCGTGGGCGGCCGGATCGTTTCCGCCGCCGTGCCACGCAGCAGGCTTCAGCCCATCGCCTTTCGCCCCAATCGCCGCGCCGTGCTTCGTGGGCTGCTAGGCCGCCGCATTGACGATGTGTGCCGCCTGGGCAAACGCGTGGTCCTCTGTCTGGATGACGGCCATCGCCTGGTGCTGGAACCCAGGATGACCGGGCGACTGCTCCTCGACGTGCCGCAACCGCTCTCTCACGTGCGATTGATCCTGGAAGTGATGCCGTCGGAAAACGGCGGGAGGTGCCCGGCTGTTGAAGCCCGCGGCCGCCGCGCCGCCAATCGTCCGCCGAACGAGGCCGTATTGCGGCGGGTAATCTTTCGCGATGTCCGCGGCTTGGGTGTGGTGTGGTTGATGGATGAGCTGACCTGGCGACAAGAGCTGGGACCGCACAAGATTGGGCCGGACGCGCTGGAAATGGATGCTGCCGCGCTGCGGCGCCGCTTGGGTCTTCGCCGCGTGGCCATCAAGGTCGCCCTTCTCGACCAGAGGAGCTTGGCCGGGATCGGCAACATCTACGCCTCCGAGGCTCTCCATCGGGCAAAGATTCACCCCACCGAACCATGCCTGCGGCTCACGCCGCGGCATTGGCGTCGCTTGCACGCGGCCATTCGCGAGGTCCTCCGCGAGGCGGTCGAACTGCAAGGCTCTACCCTGGCGGATGGCAGCTACGGCACACCGGCCAATCAGCCGGGCCGATATCAAGATCGCCACCTGGTGTACCATCGCCACGGGCAGCGCTGCGTGCAATGCGGCAAAGGCACCATTCAGCGCATCGTCTTGGCTCAGCGATCGACTTTCTTCTGCCCGCGGTGCCAGCGACGCCTGCCGGTACGAAAAGGCGTGGGACCGCAACCGCCGGCTGGGACAAAGCGAGGGGAAACCGTTCACGGAACACTCAGGGCGTCACGCGGTGTCGACCGCAACATTTTGTGTTTCCCTTGAGCAGTCGGCGGCTACGGGCAGAGCATTTTCGCCACACGGCTCGTGAAAACACGGCCCGTTCCCCATGATCCCACTCGCGAACGGCTACCGCGAGGGGCTTCCAGCGTCGGCCCCTCGTGACCGAAGCGTGCTGCGGCAGATTATTCATCGGACGCCTGGGGGGCATGTTTCGCCGCCCGATACAGGCTCCAGCCCATGCCAGCCGCCAGTAGCAGCACAATAACGATGAGTATCCCCGCCGTGCCCACCTGCCTGGCAAGACGCCCCAACGGATTCGAAGGATAAGCCAGCGGCTCGGCAGGGCCTAAGTGGGCCTCGACACCCTTCAAGTTTCGGGACAGTGCCGCCTCAACCGCCGCCGTGTCGTAATCCGGGGGACTGGCAAAGTCATCGCCGTAACAGAGGCGGTAAGGACGTTTCCCGGGCGATTCCACAAGAAACCATGCCTGGTACACCGATTCGATTCCGCGGACGGCATCGAGGCGCAGCGGTTCATTGTCTCCGTTTTGAATCGTCAAGCGGTACACATCCGCGCGATGCTGCGGGAAGTGCACGGTAACATCTTCCGCGTGGTAGCCCGGCAACTCCAACCGCGTCACCGTCCCCTCCGCGATCGTGCGCCAATTGACCCCCACCGTCTTGGGATCAGGCACCTCCAGCTTCACCGCGCGCCGAAAGTTGCGGTCTTGCGTCTCGAAGATCAAACCGACCAGGGGCCGCCGTCCTGTCGTCAACCGTACAACAGAGACCTTGCGTGAGCGATCCACCTCCGAACTCATTTCCAGAGGCTCTGTTGTACGCAGCAGCGGCTCCTGCTTGTCCAACTCCAATACCTGATGCCACGATTCGATGCGCTCCAGGCGAAATGGTTGCCGCGAGATTCGCGTTTCTTCGGACCGTTGCGTTTCCCTCCCCTGTCGAAGCCGCAGCATGATGCTCCGCCACTCCGCCTCGTGCTCCACAGACGGCTTGGAAATCTGGAGCCGCAGATGGCGTGAGGCGGGGCGTGGAAACGCAATCTCCAGATGCCGCACCTCCATCCACTGGGAGTAGTCGAAAAGCGCCGCGTCTTCCACCAGCGGCTCCCACGCCCTGCCATCCTCGCTCGTGTCCACACGCACCGACTGCTGAAAGTTCTTCAGCGGCGTATGGATTCGCAGCCCTTCCACGGGCGGATGCTTCTCGGGTACGGTCACCACGATTTCCAGGGACCCCTCTGGCTGGGGCGTGAGCCGGACTGCCGCTCCCGGGTGCAGCGTTGCGTAACGCCGTGTGGCAACCTTCTTTTGGGACTCGGCCCGGCGGATCCATCGCGGAATCTCACGCCCCTGGGAATCCAGAATCCTCAGGTCCGCGAAATCGTCCCTCGTTGCGGAGTACACGTCGGGCGGCAAAACGAGAAAAGCGGGAGCGACCTCCTCCTGGATCGCCGGCATCAGGATGGCTCGGGCGAATCGGAACTCCTCCGCACGGCAAGCTCCGCCCGCGGTCCAAAAGGTCGCCGCTCCTCCCAGACAAAAGACCAAGAACACAACGGGGTATCGCGGAATCGAACGTGCCGTCATCGTGAGGGGCTTTCCTTTTTACGAACGTTTTCTCCCGAAAGGGATGTGAACCGCAGATAGAGCACGGCCCCGCCGAGGATCACGAGGCCCACGATGACAAAAGCGATGAAACGATAAACCGTGGCCAATGTCCGCAGGTCATAGAGCAGGACCTTGCAGGCGACGATGGCGAAGAGGAACAAGCCAGCCCGCCGCACCCAAGGCCTCGATCTTCGCAGCCCCGCTGTGACCAAGGCAATGGCGAACACGGCCCACCAAATGGAAACGGCGCCGCTTTGCAGACCGCCAAAATAGGTGCCGATGGCGGCCGCGGTCTCTCGCGTCCCGTAACCGAACAGCATGACCGCAGCTAAGACGGCAATCGCTCGACCGGCAACGCGCAGCTCTCGGAGATCCTTTTCTGAACGCAGTCTGTCGCTGAGTGGGCCAGCCCTGCGGAGGGACAGGCTGGCAGCCCAAGCCACGCACAGAATCGATCCGCCCATCGCCGTCAGGCGCGGAATCCAGCGGCTCAAGTCGGCGACAAAGTCCCCACGCCAATCCAAGATGAATTGTTTTTCCGTGCCGATATCCGAAATAAAGAATCGCACGGCCGTGACGGTGAAAAGAATCCACGCGGCCATGCGGAGGAAACGGCTGTCGAGGCGAAAGGCCAGCCACAGCATGACCGCCGCCTGTACCGACCAGGCAAAGGTGATCCAACTTTCCGAGAGCACAATCGGCACGGCCAGCGCCGCGAAAACCGCTGCCTGCCCCAGCATGGTGTGAAATAGAACGGTGTCTTGCGATCGGCGAAGGATTTGCAGATAGACCCCGGCCGAACAAAAGGCCGCGATGCCCAGAGGAATCATGGCCATCCACTCGGTGTCAAGATGCGTCACCTCAAGCCAAAGGCGGGTTGCCGCTATGCCCAGGCCAAAGAAGAAAAAGGCGTTGAGCCAAAGCATCGCCAGGTCCCAAAGATTGGCCCGACCTCTAACTCGCGAGGACAGAAAGACCACCAGGGAGAATAAAAAGAAGAATACTACAAGGAAAAACAGGATGACCCAATAATCTTCCCTGATCCGGTTCGTTTTGTCGGAATAGACCGCCGCAAACGAGCTGAACGCAAGGGCATATGTCCCTAGAAAACTGAGCAGGTTCAATTGCGGCCAACTCCTGCGAGTGGAGATGGCCAGCACGCCCAGGCCCAGGATGGCGAGATAGCTGAAAAGCGGGAAGAATGCAATCTCCTCGCTGGGTAATACCACGGGCGTGAAATAGCCGCCGACAATCCCTAGCACAGCCGTCAACGGGCTGCCGAAAATCAGTGCCAACAGCCAGGCCAAGGCTGTAACGCAGGCCATCAAGGCGAACCCCAGGGGAATCGGGTCGATGAGTTCGAGAAAGACTGTGGCGGCGTAGATGCTAAGGTACAAGGTGACGACGCCACCGCCTTGCAAGCCGTGGGCCAGCAACCGGTAGCGTCCGCTGAGTAGAAAGCTGCCGCCTGCGATCATGCCGAGTCCGGCCGCCGTGCCCAGGAGCACCCGATCCACAGGCTCCACCCAGCCCATGTCGATCGAGTACTTCAGAAAGAAGGCGATCCCCAACACCAGGATCGCCATACCGATCCGCAGCAGCCAGTTGGTCGCTATGGCGACCTCGATCGAAGCCCCCGCGGGAAGGCTGTCTCGCCCAAACAAAAACCAGTTGCCGATGCGCTTCAGCGTGTCCAAGGTGCCCGCGTCGGAGGGAGACCGGGCGGCCCGTGCTGGCGCCATGGTCGCGGCCGGAGCCTTCGGAACGGCGTCCCCTGCTGGCCTCTCCAGGCCCTCGCCGGGCGAGACAGCCGGCCGGCTCGGCGCATCCGAGACGATGACCGCTTCCACAAACTCGTCGGGTGCTACGGGCGGCAGGCTATCCAGGGATTCCGCAGACCTTTGGAGCGATTCCTCCAGAGGCAGTTCCGCCGTCTTTTCCTGAACCGCATCCTCCGATCCCAAGGCGTCCGCCGGCCGAAGGTGCAGCGATTTCCGCTCCAGCAGCAAGCCCTGTATGCCTCGGTTCAGATCGTGCAGGGCGCTTAAAGTCTCCTGATGCTGCCTGCGAAGACGCTGATAGAGGACGAACAGCGATATCAAAGATGGCGCAGCAAAAATGACCAACAGAGTCACCAATACCAACGGGATTACCGCCAGTTCGTCCATGGGGTCGGTCCGATTTTGTAAGACGGATGAGCCTGATCCTGATTTTAGAATAGGTGACAACCGTGATCAACGAAACCGAGACCGAGCCAATAACAACGGCTTTTCTCTCGAAATAGCGGCGAGCCAACGTCGGATGCTATCGGGATGGCGCAGCTTATCAAGGCCCGCTCACGCTTTGCAGCAGGAGCATGGCCTGCCGCTGCAAGCCGGCATTTCGTGCCTTTCGCGCGGATATCACTGCCGCCGATGCCAAGGCCTGGGTTGCGTCCCGATCTTTGGCGGCCAGGGCGGCTTGTGCAGCGTCCAGCAACTCGGCGGCAACCTGTTGGTGCAGCGCCGCTGGGACCTGCGATTGAGCCAGGTTTTGCGCCACGGTGCGCCTCTCCGCTGCCGGATCGACGGCGTATCTGCCCGCGAGTTCTTCCACGGTTTGCAGCGCCAATCGAGCTTCCCCGGATTCCACGGCCAATCGCCCGGCCTCGCGGAGCATGACATATCGGAGCACCTCGTCCGCAAGGGCGGCGTTCCTGGCGGCCTCGAGCAGACTGCGAGCCGCCTCCGCTTTGTCGGGAATGGAGAGCGGTTTCGCATAGGCCGCTGAGATTTGCGATTGCACGTGCTGCCGCGCCTTGGCCAGCTCGGCCTCGCTGTCCGGGACGGGCAATCGCGGCGAGGAAGCGGAAGAGGAGGCTGCGCCGCTCATCAAGTCCAATGCTTGCAACAGGAGCGAAACGTCGGCTCCCGAGTTGGCTGCGGACTGCCAGAGGCGGCGTGCTTCGGCCTGATCCCCTTTGGGATCCACGGCGAGGAATGCCCCCAACAGGACGTCGGTATCCCGGCCTTTTCGAAGCCGTTGATCCACAATGGCCCGAACCAGGGCCGTCGGCATCTCTCTTACCGCGTAGCGACGGTTCTGTCCGGCGGCCCGGACCACGACTTCCTCGCGGCCGGCTTCCACCACGATGATCACGGTATCGCCGATGGTCAGCTCTTCGGTGCTGTGAAGGGAGGCCGTCGCCTCCGTCACGCCCCGCCAAAACTCTTCCAGATGGAGGAGCAGCGACTGCAAAGCGGCTACGCAGTCTCGCTGCAAGGGACTGCGCACTTGGGCAGCCAGGCCATTGAGCCGTTCGCGGGCCTTGGGCAAGTCGCGTGAAGCCAGAGCCTGCCAAACCTCGACGGCCGCCGCACGAAACTCGCCAGACAACTCCGAATCGTTGGCATCGCCCTGATCATTCCCCGGCTCGACGCTGCCGTTTTGCGATGTGGATTGCGTTCCCGCCGCAGCAGGAGTGGCCGCAACAGGAGCGGAACCAGCAGCCACTATCGTGAGCGGCGATGCCTTGACAGGCTCAGCCGCCATGCCCTCTTGCGGATCCAAACGGTTGGCCGGTGTTTGCGGGTTGGAAGCGGGCGGATTCGCGGTGGAGTCGCTGGATTGATTCGTTTCTCCCGCCGGATTCAAGCCCCTCTGATCGACGCGACTGGCGACCGCCTTGACTGCGGGGCGGTCGCTGCTTTCGCGAGGCCGTTGGCTGCCTCCCTCCGCGTCGGATGGCCCAGCTTGGGTTGACGGGGACTTGCCAACTGCAAAGCTTTGCCCGATATATGTGCGGACAACATCCCGACGAACGATCAAAATGCCGGCCAGTATCACGGCCGCTACCACAAACCCCAGCGCCGCCAGCCGATAGAGGATATCAAGCCCGTTCAACCGAACTCGGGCAGACACCTTTGCCGGACGCGATTGCCCGCCGTCTTTGCCGGGGTCGAACACTTCCGCCAAATGCGGCAAGGATGGGGGCGTCTGCGGGGACTCCGTTGGCCCCGCAAGCGTGGCGTGGCCTCTTTCCGACGTCAAGGCCGTGGCCGAACGATATCCCTGCGCGACCGCTGCCTCCCCAGCGCGGCGGTCCGTGCCCGGCTGCGACGCGGCAATGGGGTCATCGGCCTCTGCGGCGGGCATCTTTTCCCCCGCCGTGGTGCCGCCATACGATCGCTCCAAACGGAGCTGGGCGTCGTAGACGCTCTTTCTCTGAGGATCGGTAAGACAGGCCTTGGCCGCGCACAATTCGTCCAGTAAAGCCGCCCATTTGGCCGCGGCCGGCCCTGGTCGAATTCGGCGGACCTCAGCAATCAAAATGTCGGCTTCGCGGGCGATCAGCGACAAATCCGACTCGAATCGCTCTACCCGAAACAATTCATAAAAGTCGCGTGGTATTCGACCGACCGGGAACCCCAGCCACTGGTGGTACGGATTGAATGCGTCGGTCACGTCTTACCCCTTGAAAACTAGGTTCCACCACAATTCCGGGCCATGCTCGCGTCTGTTCCCCACAGGGCTTGCCCATCTTCCTTCCGCTGCGGCCCTCCGAGCAGTTCGGCTCGTACCTGGCAGTCGAAGTCGAAGACGTACGAGCCGTCGGTCATCTGGCGGGCTGCCCCCTCTTCGATCAGACTGCCCCTTGCGGTCTTAATACGGGACTCTTGCAACTTGGGTTCTCAAGCTCCCCTCTTCCCTCGGGAAATGGCGGTGCGAAGGCAGTTTCCCATGAGAACGGCTGTCCTCACTTTCCTGAGTTGCCCAGCGCGCGAGTTTGTCACTCTCTCAGATGGGGATCGAGCACGTTGCAAAAGTCCAGTTAATATTATACCGTACCCTTGACTTCCCCGCCGCGAAGCGTCAGAGTTGATGCCAGCCCCGGGAGACTGCTTCCATTGTGGGAGTTGGCACTTTCCATAGCAGCTCCCCTTGTACGGTATTCAGGTCGGCTGGTTTCCGTGTGATCAGGAGAGAGCCATGGTTTTCCCGACAACTCGGCGATCTCGGACTGTGTGGTTTCGTGCCGCGATTTCAACGGCCGCTTGGGGAGTGGCAATATTGCTGGGCACCGCTTCGACGGGCACCGGTTTGCCGGGCAGCGAGCTGCTGGACACTGCCCACGGAGAAGAGGGGCTGGTTTGCGAGACGGACGTCTTCCGTTTCGTGTGCGACGCCGGAGGCCGGTGCCAGGAACTCGTGGAAAAGGCCACAGGCAAAAACTGGATTCTCCCCGATCGCCCCTTCTTCTCCATCCGACAGGGAGGCAAGGAGTTGCCCTGCCGGTCGCTGGTGCGGGAGGGAGATCGAGTCCGCGTTCGGTTTGCCGACTCGCCCCTGGAAGCGGTGTTCGAGGTCCGTGCCCGGCCGAAATACCTCACGCTTCGCTTGGCCGAGATCCTAGGCGAGCCGCCCGATACGGTCGTGATCGGCAGCTTGACGATGCCCGACGCCAATCGCAACGGTTGGCTCTGCAACGCCGCCTGGAATGATGCATTCACAATCTGCATGATGGGGTTGAGCGAGCGCGTCGAGACGTTCCACCTTCGGGTTTCTGCTCACCGAGAATTCGGTCAGGTCGGCGAAGGCTTCGCCCTGATTGCCGCGCCCACGGCAGGGTTTCTCGACCTCGTCCAAGAGGTCGAAAAGGATTGCGGACTCCCCTTTGCCACGATCGACGGCGTTTGGGCGAAACGCTCGCCCGACATTCGCCGCGGCTACTTTTTCACCGATTTGACCGAGGCCAACGCCGACGAGCAAATTCGGCTCGCCAAGCTGGGCGGATTCCAGTACATCATGACGTACGACGGGACCTGGGCAACCTCGCTCGGATCGTATCCGATCCATCTCAAGAATTTTCCGGGCGGGGAGGCGGGCCTCAAAGCCGTGGTGGATCAATGCCACGCCGCGGGACTGAAGGTCGGCCTCCACATGCTGACCAGTTTTGTGGGCAAAAGCGATCCCTTGGTGACGCCATGCCCCCACTCCGGGCTACTCAAGGATGCCAGAGCCTCGCTGGCCGCGGATATCGCCGAAGAGGCAACGGTCATCCCGCTGGAGGGCGATTTGTCCGGCTTTCCGGTCTCGCCTGCCTTCCACGGCGACGCCAAGCAAGGATTCGAAATCCAAATTGATGACGAAATCATCCGATACGGTGCGATCGATCTGGAAAGCAAGCGGCTTTTGAACTGCGTTCGAGGTTTCCTGGGCACCACGCGGGCCGCACATCGAAAGGGAAGCCGGGTGGACCACCTTTGCGAGCGCTACGGCTGCTACCTGGCCGATCTGCGGTCGCCCCTGATGGAGCAGATCGCCGATCGCATCGCCGGCGTCGTCAACCGCTGCGGCTTCGACATGATCTACTTCGACGGCGGCGAGTGCAATGCCGCCATGGGACCGTGGTGGTATTGGGTGGGCGTCCAGCAAACGGCGGTCTGGAGAAAGTTTCAGCGCGACGTGCTGGTGCAAGGCTCCGGATTCACGCCCTTCACGTGGCACTTCTACTCGCGCGGCGCTTGTGACGATTTCGCGGCCATTGCCGTGAAAGAATATCTCGACCACCACAAGATCGCTGATTCCTGGCAGCACTATCACGATAGCTTCTTCCCGGAGGAGCTGGGTTGGTGGGGCTTCTTGGCCTGGGCACCGCATCAGGATGCCACAAGCCCCGATGAGGTGGAATACTACGCCGCGCGGATGCTGGCCCTGGACACGCCGGTATCGCTGGAAACCAACATGGCCGCCCTCTCGCAAAACGGCCGCACCGAGGAGCTGCTGCATTTATTGGGCCAGTGGGAGGCCTTGAGGTTGTCGGGAGCCGTGCCCGAGGAAGTGCGGCAGCGCCTCATGGAGGGCGAATGGCATCTGGAGATCGGCGAGCACGCTCGGTCGATTTGCCCAGTCCGATACGACGGCAATCGCTGGGACATCCCCGGCACCAAGACGATCCATAACCCCTATGCCGCTCAACCGCTGCGATTCCGGCTGCAAGCCCTACCCGAACTCGCCGGGACGGAAGACGCGGAGAATCTCCAAATCCTGACCGCGGCGGACGGGGGCTTGCTCATCCCGCGGCCTGCCGAGGGAGCGGCCATGCCGGGCGGGCTGGCGGCCGCCATCGTTTGGGACGGGCCGGCGGGCGGATCGCTCGAAGGGCTGGAGGCCCCTGCCAACTCTACCGTCCTCAAGACGCCTCAAGGCAAGCAGCATGTGGACTTTCTCCGTCACCGCGCACTGGCCGTGCGTTTGCGACACCAAGGCCCCGTCGCCCATCCCCCGGATGTCCTCAATTTTCAACTCGAAGCAAGCGGCGCACGCTATCGCGATTACTACGTGGACCTGGATTTCATCGGTGAAAAGGTAATTGTTTTACCCCAACCGACACCGGAACGGATCTTGACCGAGTTCCGGCCCGCGCACGCTAACTATCCCTTCAAGGCGGCCTTGTACGGCTTCGATTTCGGTCACATCCGCGCCCTGAATATCCGCTGGATGCGGAGCTCTTCCAGCGATGCGAACTGCCATCTGCTGGCCATCACCGCCCTGAAAGAGTCACCGCGCGAGTTGCGGAATCCTACCCTATCGCTGGGGGATCGGCATGTGCGGCTGCCCATTACGCTGCAAGAAGGCGATTATTTGGAGTATTGGGGCGTCGGCACGGCAAAGCTGTACGACAAAAATAATCGGCTCCAGGGCGAATTCGAAGTGAAGAGCGACCTCCAATTCGCCCCCGGTGAAAATGCCCTGTCCGTCCGTGCCGAGGCATGGACACCGATCCGCCTGACGCCTATCTTGATGGGAGAGGCGGTTTGGAAGGAAGAACAATAGCCCCAGGAGGGCGGCCCGGTTTGCCCTCCAATCGCCTTACAGGCACGGTTTGACCAAAGAAAGTCCCGGCAGCGACGACCATGCAATCGCGTATTGTCTTTTTTTGCGGCGCCATCTTGGGAGCGTTCGGCGTGGCCCTGGCCGCGATGGGCGATCATCTCGTCCGGGGAGGGATCGATAATGTTATGTATCACGGCTACGAGACCGCGGTCCGCTATCAGATGTTCCACGCCCTGGCGTTGATGTTGTTAGGCGTTTGGAGCCAACGTCAGCCGTCGCAGGTGATTGCCGCATCCGCGTGCCTGTTCGTGCTGGGCGTGGCCGGATTTTGCGGCGGCTTGTACGCGCGGATCCTCTTTCCGGCTGCGAATCTGGTCTGGGTGGTGCCGGTTGGCGGGACACTGCTGATTCTGGGCTGGTTGACGGCGGCCCTGGCGGCCCTGGCGGGGGAGAAGAATCGTCCAGCACCGTCGGCGTCCAACCCGGACGAAGCCCCCCTCCAGCCATAAAAAGACCGCGGCGTCCCGAAATGCCTCGGAGCGCCGCGGCAGCAAGGCAGCCGGCGGCAGGGCAGCGTCACGTGGGAAAGCGTCACGAGCGCCATACCCTTGCGGTTCACGGGCGCCCGGCCCACCGCTCACGCCGCGTGGATCTCGCTCAATTCCTTGGCCAGCCGTTTCCGCGCGGTGTGCAGGCGGCGCTTGATCGTCCCGACGGGCGAATCGAACCGGCGACTCATTTCGATCAACGAGTTGCCCTCGATGTAGAAGGCCACCAGCGTGTCGCGGTCCATCATACCCAATCGTTGCAGGCCCCGCCAAACCGCTTGGCGCTGCTCCCGACGGACAGCGTTGTCCCAAGGTTCGGCGTGGCTGTCGGGCTGATCGAAACTCTCCAAATAGACAGTTCGCTCGCGCCGTCGCCGGACCAACTGATTGATCGCCAGGCGATCCGCGATGCGGCGAATCCACCCCGCGAAGCACCGCTTGTCGTGCAATTGATCGAGCTTGCGAAAGGCCTGAATGAAAACGTCCTGGGTGACCTCTTCCACGTCGCCCTCGTCTCGCACGCGGCGGCGAACGACATCGCGGACATAGTTCTGGAACATTTGAACGATGCGTCCGGCCGCGCCGCGATCACCGTGAGCCACGGCAGTCAGCAACAACGAGACAGGATCCTGTGGATCGGCAAGCGGCTCCGATACGGTATCAAGCTCCCTGCCGGGGAGAAAATCTTCTCCCGCGAAATCTTCGGTTGGGAGACCGATTTCTTCCAATTCTTCCAAGACCGTAGCCATGACTCCCTCCGTTGAGCGACAACGGACGGAGACCGCGAACCCGTCGGAGATGGCAAGGATGGAGGGAACCAAACCCCACCGATCCCAGCCGGACCGTGGGCCTTGGTCGACGTCCCCTGCCGCGATAATGACCGGACAGTGTTAACTTCTAGGTGGACGTGACCAAGACCTTGCGGCCTGCGTGCGGGCAACGAGCCTGGCCGCGACCGGCTGCCAAGACAAAGACGGAGACTGCCAACAACCCAGACCGGATTGGGAGTCTCGCATCTGTTGCATACCGTGGATGCGATGCAGGCCACGGGAATCGCGAAAATCGGCGCGCAAGGAGAGACCGGCGTGGAGAATCATCGTAGCTTTCGTGCAGACGACCGTGACGACGTGTTTGCTCACCCGAGCCACGCGAGCCAGGACCACAAACTTAGCCGTCTTCAGCGTCTTCACGAACGTACGCATGATCCACCTCTGCGCCAATCGCGACAAAAAGAGTTACAAAGCAGATGCCGCTG
The DNA here is from genome assembly GCA_020721965.1 of Blastopirellula marina. GTDB lineage: Bacteria > Planctomycetota > Planctomycetia > Pirellulales > Thermoguttaceae > Thermogutta. Next base: position 18,498 of record DYLS01000066.1, read on the forward strand.
ACGGAAAAACCGACTGCGACACAACAACTCCTATTATTAGCGGTGAGCGAACTGTGAGCAAGCCTTATTCCAAACGCCGCTATTCTGGGGATCGTTGGGAATCCGCTCGGGTGAAAGTCAGCCCGACCGGATTACCGAGACCCGAGTTGATACTCAAACACTTTGATAATAAGACATTCCCAAGTGGATAAACAAACAAAAATCACAAGCGGGCCTCCGAATCCGCGAAGGAACCCGTACCTTCGACCGGCCATAGGATTTTCGACAAGGGCCAGCCGGCAAAGGTTCGCATCGTTTGACGATTTCTTCACCAATACCCACAAAACGCTGAACCTTCGCCCCGAGCTGCGTCCTTGCAGTTTATCGACACAACCCCCTTTTAACCTTGGCTCGCCAGGTCGAACCAGGAACCGGGATATCCAGGGTCACACAAGATACCCTGCCTTTGAGTGGGTCCATGCATTATTGATCCGGAAATTGCGGTTATGATTCGGACATTGCCTCTCGCAATCGGGCGATGCCTTTTCCGATTCAAACATAGCCTTTCTTAAAATTGGCCCCCTCCTCACTCGGGAATTGCCATTCTGATTAGGACCATGCCCTGCAAATCATCACTTTTGCTTATAAAGAAGACAGTCAAACTCACCGGGCTGTAACTCAAGGACAGCACTACCGTCCGGGTGAAGCGTCAGATTTTCAGTCCGGGTCACTTCACCCACTTCGTCCCGATAATCCGCCCGAACGCCACCAAAAGGTTCCCCGAAGGTGCTTCCTAGACGAATCGCGGCCACGACCGTATCATCGTGAGGCAACGCGGTAACCCTGACCGCCTCCTTCTCGCGAGTCAATCGAATCCCTTGGGCGGTTGCCACTTCGCCAAAATCGATGATCTTTCCCGCGGGATTAATCCTCTCTTGGAGGGGATCAGCACGCTCGGAAGATGGGGTCCAAGTCAGCTTACCATCTTCACCCACCGTCAACTTGCCAAGACGAACCCGGTTCCCACCGTCGTTGGGACCGGCTAGGGAGAGACGGCGTCCCGACTGAGGGTCATAAGCGCCGATGCGTAGGTCAAAACTGTCGCCGGGTTTAGCGTCTTCAGGTACCGAGGCTTCGAGCACGGTCTGCAAGGTCCCTGTGAGAGGCCTATCGGGGATCGGCCGTATCCGCCCTTGAAACGCGATATCACCTTTCTGATCGCAAAAATGGGAAAATTGGACGTAATTCTCTGGTAGAGCGTGCCCCAGCCGCCAAATCAATTCCAACTCCAGACGCCTGCCCCCGAGGTCACGAAATGCGCCGGAGGACGGCTGCCCAGGGAATATACCGCCATGACCGTTGCGCCCGTTGAAGTACGACCATTGGGGGGATCGGCTGAACTCGACGATCGTCCCGTCGATTCGGACGATCCCGGCCTCGACGAACTGTGAGGAATGCTGGCTACTGTCGGCAACGGGGGTCGGCACCTTGGCGAGGAACCCGTATTGCGGCAGGACATGGCCCTGCACGGTCCAATCCTTTTCGCCGCGATTGCACCAAACCTCGCCGCCGCGTTCCCATCGCACGTGCTGCCGATGGATGTCGTCCTCCACGAATTCGACCGATTCGATGCGGTCAATCGCCAAGGCCTGCATGAGCGGGGCAAGCAGCCAATATTTTCGGACGACACCCTCGCTGAAGGGCCGGGACACCATGGGGGGGTGCCCCGTCAGGACCTCCGTCGTGATGTAATCGTCGCTGTACATCCCATGCATCCGCGTATCCAATCCTGCCGCATAGCGGCCCTCGTAGCCCGCGCCATGCAACACGAACCGGTCGTGATGGGCGGCATCGAACCAGGGGATCCGCTCGGCATCCTGGCATTCCCAGTTCCAAACCGACCACTGGTAGTAGCCGGGTAGCGGGTTTCCTACCCGCAGGTGATTCGTTTGTGCCCCATCCAACCAGCCGATTAGCTGGTCGTGCCCGCTCTCGGAGATTTGCGGTGCGTTGTTCCCCAGCAGATCGCGAATCCATGCAAAGTGCCTTCCCCAAGTGTTTCTCGTGAAGACACGATCGAAGAATGTGCCGTCGGAGGTCCAGTAGTCGTAGGGGCCGACGCTGCTCCAGACATCGATGAAATAGGCGGTAGGGCCGAGGTGTTCACGAATCCAGTGGAGGTTGGCCTGGAGAAAGGGCTCGACCTGATCCGCGCGGTAACGGTAGGAGCGGGCTTGCCGCCCCTCGTTGAACCACGCCAAGACGGGCGTTCGATCCGCATGAAAGGCGATGCGGTCGCGATAGGAAAAGCCCTCGGCGTCGGGATAAAAGTCGATGTAGTTATCGTGCAGGCCGAAGAGGACTCCCGCCTCCCGGCACGACTCGATCAGGTATCGGCAGTCTTCGAGGCTGCCCAAGTCGGGGTTGGGTGGGCAGATTTCCGGCAACCGATAGTCGTACCCCCAGCGTTGCCAGTTGTGCCAAATCACCATGCTGTGGGTAAGGCCATAGCGAAAGGCGCGTCGCAACTGATCGGCGCTGTCGCGATAATGCCCACCCCAAAGATCGAAAACGAATCGGCCCGCGGCCTGTTGCACCCCACCAGCGGGACGCAGGCCATTGACCTCGCGCCATTTTTTAGCACCCTCCCACGCTTGAGAGGCCGGGATGAAGGTGAATTGGCAGTCCGGCGCCACATGCAGTGAAAAATGACGCTCCTTCGGGTCAACGTCCAAGCGAGTGGGTGGGACATCACAAGCCTGGATGATGCTGAGCTTGGAAGTGAATTCGAACCCCACGAAAGAAGTGGACAGGCGGTGCCCGTCGAAGCTCAGTTGGTACCTCCCTGGCTTGATCAAGACGTTTCCCGTCCCGGCAAAGACTTTTTCCAGGGGCTGGCTCCATGCCCCCACCGCGGCATCCTCGATGTGGGTGTGCTCCCAGGGTACGGGTTGCGGGGCATTTTCCAGCTTGAAACTGGCCTTCAATACACCGTCGGCCACAGCCAATTGACCCACCAGGTCGAATGCCGAATCTTCGCCCACGAAATGATGCCGCACCTTGAGCGGCGACCCAGGACCGCCGGGCGATTCGATCGCCACCCCTTGCAGCATCAAGGCCGACCGAATGCCGTCCAACCTCGAGGACTCGACCGTGATTTGGAATCCACGGAACCAAACGGTGCCCGAGGGCGTCCGGAAACCTACGGCAGCATTCAACAAGCCACGATTGCCCAAAAGCGCGAGGTATTCGCACTCCAGGTCAAAGACTTTCCCGCGACCCAAGTCGATCGCCTTATCCCAGACCGGGGGGGACCGATCGGGCTGCGGTGGCGTGCCCACGACGATTGTCGGCTCCGCCCAAAAGGAGCTGTCCCAACCCGTGTTATTCTTTGGGCCGGGGTGCGATTCCAATTGCAGGCGGATGGCCGTGCCGGCGTACTTCGCGAGGTCCACCGTGTGCGATTCCCAGGTCTTCGCCGTGGTGTGCCGCTCCCAAACCACTTCGCCCCATTGGCCCTCAGGGGCATCCAAGGGGAGGACGCGAGCGCGGAAGGTCACGCCATCGCTTTGGCCCTCCGGGATCATGCCCAAGGCGAAGTGCAACGTCACGGGAAGATCGGGAGGCAACTGGATCGGAAATTCGGCAGCCAGGGTTCCAACTTGTCCGTCCCGCCAGGGGGGATGAATTGCCAGGCACGGCTTGGTTGTACCGTTCAATGCGGCGTGGGATCGCGTCAGGCTGCCCCAGTGCTCCGGATGACGGCCGTCCCAGCCCACTTCGCTGATTTCGACGGGCTTGCCAAAGACCTGCATTACCGCCCGAAAGGTCCGCGCCTGCTCCAAGGCGAACGCGCTGTTCGGGGAAATGGGGATCGGCTTCCACGCGACGTTGGGCCGACGGTGCCCATCGAGCGCGCGTTCCACGACCAGGATAGCGATGGGGTGAAGCTCAAGCTGGGGCGCGTTGGGGCGTTGCACTTTCGCCCACACGTGAATTGGGTAATGCGCGGCATAGCTCTCCGCCGTGGATTGTACGCGGCAGGTAAGCCGCTGCGATCCGCCAGGAGATACCTGAATACTCGAAAACACGTTAGGAGTTGCCTGCCAGCCGTCGATCAGCCCCAGCCGGAGATCGGCCGAGATGGGCACCGCGGACGCATTTTCCACGATCACGGCCACGTCGATGGCATCGCCCGCCGTCGCCACCCGCTCCGGGGCCTCGATCCGGACGGTAACGCCCTCCGCGGTGTCAACGGGCGGATTGTAGCCCAGGGCCGAGGGTGTACATACCAAACCTGAGGCTGTGCATAGCAAGCCGGCCAGGATGCTTGACACCAGCATCATCGGATGCCGGTACGGCCTCCGTCCTGGGCCAAGCCGCACCGCACTTCGTCCCACCGACCTCACTTGGGCGAGGATATACCGCGGAAATGGTGGCCTTGTGGTCCCATGGTGCATGGCAGCGTTCTCCAGGCAATCACACGAAGCTTTTCAAAAGGGCGGGAAGCGTCGTCGCAAGACGCGACCTTTACGATATGACGCGTTACGCCGCAACTCAACACCCCAATCGGCGGTTTGCATGTTTTCGCGAGATGGCTCCGCAACGGTTCCTGATACTGCAGCACACGTAGTCCCTCACAGAGATTTTCCTTACAGCAAAACGGTTGCCCTACTATCATTTCGAGCGCAGCGAAAAATCTTGCGAAATCAGAGATCTTCTCGACACAGGGTAAGATTTCTCCTCGCTGACGCTCGTCGAAATGACATTGATAGCGCTCGTCGAAATGACACTGCTGGCGCTCGTCGAAATGACATTCCGTTCCAAACTGGAGGATTCTCTGGAACCTCAGAACGGCTTTCTGGAACCTCAGAACAACCTTCTGGAACGCCTGAACGACCCTCGTTCTCTCACAAATCTTTGCCGTTACGGATCAGCCGTGAACGGTTACCTTTCGCCAATCGCTTGGGTGCCGGAGAGGGGGGCGCGGAACCCGAAGTATCGGGCCGCGTTATTGTAGCAGATGTCGCGCACCACGGAGCCGACCAGGCCGAAGTCCCGCGGCAGCAGTCCACGATCCATCTCGCAACCTAACAGGTTGCACAGGATGCGGCGGAAATAGTCGTGCCGCGTAAACGACAGAAACGAGCGGCTGTCCGTGAGCATCCCCACGAATCGGCTCAGCAGCCCGAAATTGGAGATCGTTTCCAACTGCCGCAAAATCCCGTCGCGCTGATCGAGGAACCACCACGCGTCGCCGTACTGCATCTTCGCCGGCTCGCTCCCATCCTGATAGCAGGCGAGGATGGAGGCCACGGTCTCGTTGTCGGCGGGGTTCAAATTGTACACGATCGTTCGCGCTAGTTTGCCCTGCCGCTCCAGACGATCCAAGAATCGCGTCATGTTGCGGGCCTGGCTGACGTCCAGAATGGCGTCGAAGCCGGTATCCGGCCCAAGCGTTTCGAACATCTTCGAATTGACGTTGCGCATCGCTCCGACGTGGTACTGCTGCGACCAGCCTTTCTCGTAATTCATCAAGGCGCATTCATAGAGGACCGCCGACTTGAACTTCGCGCGGTCCGCGAGCGATACGGCCTGATTGTTATACACATCGCGAAAGATACGATTGAGGTCGGCGACCTCGTAATCCTCCGCGACGAACTGCTCGATTCCATGATCTGATAGTCGGCAACCGTGCTCGTGGAAGTAGTCGTGGCGCTTCCGCAAGGCCTCGATCAAGCTCCCATAGTCCTTGACTTCCACTCCAGACGCCCCGCTCAGTTTGTCAACCCAGACGTGGAATCGCTCGGGATGCTGAAGCAGCATCGCTCGATCCGGGCGAAACGTCGGCAAGACCTGCACCGGGAAACTCGGGTCTTGGGCGATTTTTTGATGGGCTTGAAGGTCATCCGTGGGATCGTCGGTCGTGCAGACCAGGGTGACGTTGAAATAGCGAAGCAGTCCGCGACAGGAAAACTCGGGCAAAACCAATTTCGCATTGCAGGTGTCCCAGATTTCCGCCGCGGTATCCGGTCCAAACAACCGATCGGCAATCCCGAACGGCCGCTGCAATCCCATGTGCGTCCAGTGATAGAGCGGATTGCGGAGCAGTTTGGGAACGGTCTCGGCCCACTTCAGAAACTTTTCATAGACCGAGGCATTGCCCGTGCAGTAATACTCCGGCACGCCGTTGGCCCGCATCGCACGCCATTTGTAATGGTCCCCGCTCAGCCAGACCTCCGTCATGTTCTCGAACCGGTGATCTTCCGCGATGAGCACCGGGGAGAGGTGCGAATGATAGTCGAGGATCGGCATGTCCTTGGCGCATTCGTGGTACAAACGTACCGCGCTGTCGCACTCCAGCAAAAAGTTCTCGCTCAGGAACGTCGATGATGTCATTTCCTTCGCTCCTCTTTTGATGGTTGACGACTCCAGGAGGTCTCGCGTTTTGGGCGTAAGCTTGTCCTTCGATCTGCCCGCCAATCAACGAATCGGTCGTACATCGGGCGATGAGAGGCGGCGAGGTCTGGCGATGCCAACCGTCCCTCGCCCTTGTCGCTTGGAAACCCGATACGCCACTCGCCTTGCTCGACCAGTCACCAACACGAAAACCAGCCCGTCCTGGGTAAGACAGCCCTCTGAATCCCGACTCGCGAGCACGGTATTCTATCGCCCCATGCTAACGGACCGGCGTGCCGATCACCAGTCAACCCCCTGCCTGACCCTCATTCTTCCGACAAAGGGGGGGCCGCCGTGAGAAAGCCTCCAGCCATTTCGGCCAACCTTTGAGCTGCCCCTGCCTCGCGGATCAGGATCAGTTGGAACATGCTTCGCACCACCACCCCTTTTTCCAGGGAAAGCGGAAACAAGCGATAAGCCGCCGAAAAGCGGTCGTTCTGGTATTCGAACGCAAGCGATGGGGTGCGTTCAGCCAGTTTCAACGGGCGAATCCCCGAGGGGTGCACGAGAAGCCCCACCGCGGATGGCCGCCCAGCCACCTCGATTACAGGGAACGAAAACGACGTCACTTCTCTTGCGGCTGTTTGTCCGAGGATGGTTGCCTGGGACGCCGTGAGAGGCACGGTCGACGCACGCTGTCCCTCTTCGTTCAAAGCGACCTGCCCCCATGTGACGGCCTTGGCCAGGCCATCGAACCCCATTCGCACCTCCCGTTGTAAATCGAGGCATTCGGTCCGGACGCTGACCACGGCGGTCAAGGCGTACTCTTCCGCATGATCGTTACCCTTGGGTCGCTGGCTTGCATTCCCAAGGGTGCCCGCCGCATCTAGCCGTTTCACGGTCAGCGCCAGGTGGACCTCCAATCCGCGGGACGATTCGGCCTCAGCAACCTCCTCGTACCGCGCGAAGAGGCATTCGCCGCGGACAAACACATCTCGCAGGCACAGACGCTGGCCCACGCCCCGAGAGTGGCCCGCCACAGACAGCCGGAATGCCCGAAGGATAGGCTCCGGCCCTGACGGCTGATTCCCTCGCAAGTCGCGCAATAATAATCCGGCATCGGGTTGCTCGACGTTGGTGCTCCATACCCAGTCGGGCCCGCCGCACGTGGCAACCGCATCGTTTAGCGTCCAAATCGCGTTCGGATCGTGCTCCATGTGTCTCCTCTCGTAGGCACCGCAACGATATGAATGAGGTTTACACCACGACGCGGCCAAAGACAATCGCCCAGTGACTGGCGGACATGTTTCGCAGCGAAAGACGGGAAGTCGCCTCCGGATGGCAAAGACGCCCCGCTCGTGGGCACCGACTGCTCACTTGATTTATGGAACCACAAGGCGTTGTGGCCGATACGGCATGACTGCCCGAATGTTCC
>DYLS01000067.1 GCA_020721965.1 Blastopirellula marina
GATTTCTCCTCGCTGGCGCTCGTCGAAATGGCACGCTTGGCGCTCGTCTATAGCTCAGGCGTGAACGGTTACAGCCACGCGAACAAGCCTGCGCTGGAATGCCAAGTCCGTGAAATACCGTGCAGACGCGGTTACGCCAAGGGGGCGATCATTCCCATCGCCACTCCAAAATGCCGGCCGAGAAGTCCTGTTGCAACTTCACATACAGCCGCAGTCGTGTTGTCCGCACTGGATGGAACTCCAGGCGGTTGAAACGATCCCGCGCGGTGCCCAAACTGCCGCTCGAAGCGACGTCGCGCCAGTCACTTCCATCCCACCACTGCACGCGGCACGACTCGGGGACGCGGCAACCGCCCACGCTCGTATCGTCGAACCAAAAAAACCTCCACCGCGGAGACCTGCTTAGGCTCGTTCAGGCGGTAAGTGATCCACTCCCAGCTCCCTTTTTGCGGCCACCAGGTGAAGCGGGGCAGGTTCTGATCCCCGGAGCTGCGTGGCAGCTTGCCGTCTGCGACCGCCTCGAGGGAATCGCCTTCAAAGCAATGCGAGGCCTCAATCGGCGGGGCTTTCGGCTCCTGCCAAGGCACGGCCTCGGGACCAAAGCCAATCATCGGGAAGGCCGAAATCCGCAGCCGCGCACAGCCCATCGGGATCAACGTCACTTCCTCGGTCGGCTCATCCGAACGAACGGGAGACGGTTGCAAGGGGGCAACCAATCCATGCCGGTCGAGCTTCCACTGGGGAATCTTGCGGACCTTCGTTTTCAGCACGACGGGCGCTGCCTCGGTTGTGAACGGTTGCCCGCTGCCGTCCCAATCGCGACGGCCCACCTCGAAGCCGCTCTCCGGCGGGTCGCTGAGAACCAGGCCGTAGTTCCAGTCCGTTGCGGGGTAAATCTCCCAGGACGGCCACTCCTCGGTGCGATCGTATTTGACGTATCGCTCGGCGATGCTCAAGGAAAACGTGAGCGGACCCCGGTCCACAGAAACGCTGTTGTGATTGGCCTCCCACACGCGGAGGCGAATCGGCATGGGCAGCGACAATTGCAGCTCGTCCCCATTGCGCCAAGTACGTTCCAGGACCAGCCAACCCTCCGCGACCGCCGGGGTCTGCAAGGTTTGACCATTGAGTCGGAGGGCGGGCGAGGAACACCAAGCAGGAATCCGCAAATACAGGGGAAAGGCGACGGGCGATTCCGCGCCCACCTTCAACACGATTGCCTCGTCGAAGGGATAACGGGTAGCCTCTGTGATGAGGACCTCGCGCCCGTCCGTACCCACCTTCGCCCGCACCTCGCTCGGAGCGTACAAAACGGCGGCCAGGCCGTCGCCCGGGGCAGCCATCCAAAGATGTTCCGTGAAATACGGCCAGCCGTGAGAGACGTTGTGCTGGCAGCAGCGGTGATCGTAGGGGTCCATGCAGAACATGGGGCCGCCGTTCTGCACGCCCGGCGATTTGCTCTTGGCATCCGAGACCACCAGGTTGGGAGAGGTCAGGTAGCGCAGCGCCTTCAGGTCCGGGGTCATCGAGGCGGGGAGCGAGTTGAATGCCACGTCTTCGCAAACGTCGGCCCATCGGACCTGGCCCGACAAGCCCGCCAAAAGTTCGCAGGAGAGCATCATCTCGACCATGGCGCAGGTCTCGGCGGCCTGACGAGGGTCGGTGTAGCCCGGCCGGCAATTCTCGTCCGCGCCATACAGCCCCCCCGGCACTTGCCCGTATTCCCGCCGCATCTCTTCGTAGTTCAGCCATGCCCGCTCCAGCAGGGCCGAATCCCCTTTTTGCTGATAGAAGATGCCCGGCCCCCGGAAGCACTGCGCCATGTTTACGCCATGCCAATTGGCCACGCCCCGATCCCATCGGGCCATTCGCCGAAAAATCTTTTCCCCCAGTTCCAGCAGCCACGCCTCGCCCGTGCGATTGTACAACCAATACACGCTCGCCAAATTGTCACTCGCCCGCTGGTTTTGCCAGAACGGCAAGAGGAAGTCCTCTTCGGGCAACTCCAGCTCCCAGCGGAAGTAGCGGCGCATCAAATCGATGACTCGCGGATCGCCCGTATATTCGTGGTACGATTGCAGCACGTTGAGCATGACCATGTTTGGCCAGACGTCGGGTTTCGGGCCGCGAGGGGAGTCGATCACGGTGAGGTTGCGGCGGGGACCGAAGTAGCCGTCCTCGCGTTGGCTCTGGATTACCGGCTCGATCCACCGCTTGGCCTCGGCGATCATCTCCGGCCGTTCCAAGAGGTAGGCCAGGTCCCCGTAGCCCTTGAGCCAATAGGGCACCTCTTCCCAGTGGCTTTTTTCTCCCTCGCCGGTAGGGCTGAGCCAGGCATTTCCCTCGGGATCGAGGAAGCGGCTCACCTCATGCAGCCTGCCCACGAAGCCGTCGGCCTCCAGCTCCAATTGGGTCTTCAGCCAGCCATGAGCGTGAACGGCCCCGACCGGCAGCTTGCACAGCGGGCTGGGCGTGAGGGGGGGACGGTTGGCGGGATAGTGCCGGATACCCAAGGCCCCATCCGGCGTCTTCACAGCCCGGACGATCGCCTCGCCGCTTCCTTCGCCTCCCCAAGCCAACGATCCCAGTGCCATACCCGAAATCCCCGCTATGAGCAGAGCAAGCGTCGCGCCGAGCGACACGCGTTGAGTTGACACGCTCCAACCTATCATGGGCTAAGTCCCCTGATGTTGCCAAAGGCTTGCCTGGCCGCGTCGTCCCTGGGCGGAGCGATCCCGTGGCAAAGTCGCGAGTCTTCCGGATCGCCTCATCCCAATCGCGATCTCCCAAGGCTTCTTGACCGAATATACCGGCCCGGCGCCCCCCGGAAAAGCCTTCGATCCCGGGAGTACCGCGCTGGGAAGATTGGAGAGCCATGCCCTTTTACGAGCAAGATGCTGAAAGCGTGGGAAGAGAAGGTCAGGCCCGCGTCGCAAGGTATCTCCACCGATTTAACCCGTGCTGGCGGAGCGTCCCGCACGTTCGGCGCAACCCGCCGCTTTTGCCGCGTGAAACGCCTGCACGCGGCGATATTGGCTCACGTCTTGGCAAGTCGCTCGATTTGTGACCTAGATTATTTAGTGGATATCCCGATCGCCGAGTGCGATCTGCAATCAGCCGCTTGTCCTTGGTTGAGCGTTTTCCGTGAAACTTTTCTGATTGCTGAATTTGTGATTTCAGTCGCGTCTTGTCATCGAGGTTCGGCGGAATCGAGGCCGATTGCGGTCTCGCCTCCCAGCACGGCGTCGCATGCCGCCCTTTTTTCGAGTCGCGGCCATGCGCCGGCGCGTTTGCACCCTGATCTACTCGCAACATCGACACCGCGCCATGAGACTCATCCCGTTCTTCGTCTCGTCATGTCTCGGCACAACGAGGTCAACCAATCGGGTCGGTTTTTCTGGTGGTGATGGGCAAAACCGTCACCCAAAGGTGGCCCTTGGAAGCCAGAATCAGTGCGCCGCGAAGGAGGGCCTCCCTCCGGGGCAGACGCGTCCATCGGATCAAGCCCGACCCTGGCAGCGATGGCTTTTAAGCCCGACACTGAAAGGCAGCCGACGGCGGCGCTGCCTCTGCCGTTTGGAACCGCTCGAGAGCCGTCAGATGATGTCGGTCTCTCCGGCCTTCGTGCCGGTGTCCTCCACGGTGGGGGAGGACGCCTTGGCCGCGGTGCTAGGCTCGCAAGCAAGCCCCCCCGCCGTGCACGCGGAATGGTCCGGGTTTCGATCTGTCGAGACCGGCGGGTCTGCCACCCTGCAATTCCAGTTCGACGGTTTGCCAGCGTTGCAGAGCCTGGGCAGCGGTACGATCGTTACCATGTCCGGCGTCAACACGTGGTTCAACACGGGCGAACCGATCTTTCCCGTGGCCAGCCAGAACATCCTCTTACCGCAAGGGACACGGTTGGCGGACGTGAGAATTGTGGGTTTGGGCGAAGGGCGGGTGTTGGGCACCGCCACGCCGCTCTTGGTCGCCCCCAACCCCGTTTTGCTCGACGGCTCGCAAGGCGATCCCGACTGGACACAGCTTGCCACCACCTCGCTCGAACTGCCCGACGCGGTGCGGTTCACGAACCAAAGCCTGGCGGGCTATCAGTTGGCCACCATCAACGTCTTTCCAGTCCTGTTTCAGGCCGACCGCGGCCTTTTGACCTACTACGACTCGTTCTCGCTGGAACTGCAACTGGAGCGAGCGGATTCCGCGGACGGGCTGGTTCCGGTGAGCGATCCGGCGGTCACGGCCCAAGTCGCCAATTCCGTGATCAATCCCGAGATTCTTGCCACTTACACCACGGCGTCCCCCGCCGAGCGGTACGATTACGTGATCGTCACCACCGCCGATCTGGCGCCGGCCTTCGATCCGCTATTGCACGAAAAGGCCGCCCGGGGACTCAGCACGCGGCTGGTGACCACGGACTGGATCGCCGCCAATTACACGGGCACGGAGAACGGCGACCTGCCGGACAAGATTCGCCAATTCCTCCGCGAGTCGTACGAGCAGCACGGGACCCGCTACGTCTTGCTGGGCGGCGACCACGAGATCATCCCGGCGCGAAAGGTCTATGCGGCCGTCGGCTCGACCGTGGACGCCGGCCTGGCCACCGACATGTATTACGCCAGTCTGGACGGCCCGTGGAACGGTGACGGCGACGGATGGTGGGGCGAGGCCAACGATGGCGCGGGGGGCGGAGATGTCGACCTGATCCCCGACATCGCGGTGGGAAGGGCGCCGGTCAGCAATCTCACCGAAGCCCGCAACTTCGTGGCCAAAACCGTGATGTATGCCACGGCGGCCCACCCCAATGCCACGACGGCCTTGCTCCTCGGGGAAGAATTGGACAGCGTCACCAACGGCACCGTCTCCAGCGAGGTCATCCGCAGCCGGACCATCCCCAGCGACTGGACGGTCCACACCTTGTACGATACCACCACCACGGTGTGGACCAAGTCCCAGTTGATTTCCGAATTGAATGCCTCACCGAACTTGGTCCATCATTTGGGCCACGCGAACTCGGTTTACGTGGCCCGGATGTTGCGCAGCGACGTGGCCGCGCTGAACAATGCCTTTCCGTTCTTCCTCTATTCGCAGGGGTGCGATGCCGGCTCCTTCGATACGCAGGATACCGCCATCGCTGAACAATTCGTCAATTCTCCGGCGGGTGCAGCGGCCGTCGTCATGAATACGCGGTACGGCTGGTACGCGCCGGGAAACACCCCGGCCGGCAGCCACGATTACGCCCTGGAGTTCTTCGACGCCGTTTTCAACGAAGGGCTGCGACGGTCGGGCGACGCCCAAAACGACTCCAAGCTGGATAACCTGTTTCGCGTGGGGACCACGGGTGCCTACCGCTGGATTCATTTCAGCGCCACGCTCTTCGGCGACCCGGAACTGACGCTTCAGACGGGCGACTGGACCCCGCCGCCGACCGCCGGCATCCGCGGCCAGGTCTTCGAGGACCTGGACGGAGACGGCATCCTGGAACAAGGCGAGCCGCCACTCGCCGAACAAGTCGTCTATCTCGATCTCAATGGCAACGGCCAGTTCGATCACGATCCTCGCGTTTTCTCGCAGTCCACGGGGTTGGACCTGATCGACAACGGCGTCGTCATTAGCACGCTCGACGCGGCCGGTGTCGGCCGCATCCAAGAGCTTGAAGTCCAGTTGAACCTGACGCACACGTACACGGCCGACCTCCAGGTCTCGCTGATCGCCCCGGATGGCACACGGGTCCTTTTGGCGGGGGGCGTCGGCGGTTCCGGAGACAACTTTGCCAACACCATCTTCTCGGATGGCGCAAACCAGGCCATCCAAGACGCGGCAGCCCCTTTCACCGGCGTCTTCCGGCCAATGCAACCGCTGAGCGTGCTCCGCGGGGTAGAAGGGGATGGGCGCTGGCAGCTCGAAATTCGCGACGCCATGCCCTGGGATACCGGTCGCTTGGAGTCCTGGACCATCAGCTTTCGCGGTGACGAGCCGTATGCCACCACGGCCGAAGACGGATTTTACTCCTTCGACGGCTTGACGGCAGGGAATTATGTGGTCCGCCAAGTGGTCAATGACGGCTACCGGAGCACGCGCGGCGAAGAGGGCCAGGCCGTCGCCCTGGCTGCCGGACAGGTCGTAACCGGCGTCGACTTTTTCGTGTCGCGGGCGGAACAGCCCGTCGTGGAATTGGGGACCGTCGATTACCTGCGGATGCAATCCGACGGGGCTCGTTCCACCTGGTATCGCCTGACCGCCGCGCACGATGGCATTTTGACCGTGTTGGCATCACCTGCCACGCCGGGGGCCAGCCGGGTGACGCTGTATTCGGCAGACCGGCGCGTGCTTGCCCAACAATCGCTGACCAGCTCCCCCGCCCGCATGGACTGGTCGGCCGTGGCGGGAGAAAGCTACCTGCTGGAAGTGGCCTCCGATACGCCCGGCGTCGCGCTGACACTGGCCAACTTGGTCCAGTATTCGCCGGGAAGTTTGACCGTCTTCGGGACCACCGGCGACGACACGATCGCCCTGGACCTCAGTCGCGACATCGCGCTGCAATTCAACGAAATCGACTATCGGTTCGATGCCGGCGGTGGGGCAGGGTTGACGGTAGAAATCGACGGGCTAGGAGGCAGTGACAGCTTGAACCTTGACCTCCCCGACGGCGACGCCCAGCTCGCCGCCGCGGAAGGGCTGGCGACAGTGGGCATGGCGGACCTGGCCTTCCGGGCAGCCAACGTGGAAAACGTGGCCGTAACTGCGGGAATCGGATCGACGGTCGCGGAACTCTCCGACTCGTTGGGCGGCGATACCTTCATCGCGACCCCGGCGTGGGGTGAAATGAGCGGGTCGAACTACCGCATCCGCGCCGAGGGCTTCCATTACCTGCACGGCTACAGCCGCAACGGCGGCGAGGATGTAGCGCACCTCTACGACTCCATCGGCAACGACCGCTTGATTGCCAATTCCCAGCAAACCATCCTCTTCGGCAGCGATTATTACCTCCGGGCAAAGGGCTTCCAGTTCACGCACGGCTACGCGCTGGCCGGGGGCAACGACACCGCGCAACTGACCGGTACGGTCGGCAGCGATCGCCTGGTCGTACGATCCGCATTTGCGAGTATCCGCAACGATGCCTTTTTCGTTCGTGCGAAAGGATTCGACTCCGTGACCGCCCTGGGAGGCGGGGGCGGCGATTTCGCCACGGTCTTCGGCACGTCGGGGACCGAGCACTTCACCGGCCGCTGGAACGGCTTCCAATTGCAATACACCGCACAATCCGTGCAGGCTGGCGGGTTCACCGACACCGCCTTTTTCGGCAATGGAGGCGCGGATCAGGCCGAACTCTTCGACTCGCCGGGCGATGATTACTTGCTGGCGGGGCCGACTTGGGCCACCCTGACCGGCACCGGATACCGCCTCGAGGTACGCGGCGCCTTATCCCTCGACATCACCGCTTCCAGTGGCCTGGACGTAGCGGAACTCCGCGATTCGGCAGGGGACGACACGTTCACCAGCGACGCCACCGTGGCCACGATGGAAGGGCCAGGCTATCGAATCGTGGCCCGCTCCTTCGACTACGTGCATGGCTACGCCACGTCGGGCGGGCAAGATACGGCGTATCTCTTGGGTTCCACTTCCGATGATCAAGTCGCGGCCAGGGATTCGCAGACCACCGTTGCGGGCGGAGGTCATTATCGCCGCGCCAAGGCCTTCGACGCCGTCTTCGCCCTGATGGACCAGGGTGGAGAGGATACCGCGGTGATCTACGATTCCGTCGGCAACGACTTGCTGGAAATCCTTGGTCGGGACGTGACCATGAGCTATCCGGCTTCCCGCGTCGCAATTCGCTCCGTGGCAAGCCTGCTGGCCTTGTCCTCCTCCGGCCAGGACATCAAGAGCATTGCGGAAGCTTCGCTGCAAGTGCAATTGGCCGGTCGGTGGCTGTAACCGACGCGGCCAATCAGACCCATCAAAAGATACCGCTTTTTTCGCGCCGAGGGGGCCCGTGGATTCACGGCCCGATCGGAGTGGGATTCTTCTGGAAGAAGTCCCGCGGTCCCCGAACCGTATAATAGGGATAAGTGATCGCGGCGGAGGGTGGCCCTGGATCGACCATCGCCCCGTGATGCCACCCCAGCCTCTGCGGATGCATTCCCATAAAGGTCGGCGCCATCATGGGCCGCGCAGGCATATAACCCACCGGCGGACAGGTCTCGCACACCCAGCCGCAACTGGGGGCCGCCAGTCCGTTCAAACCGATCCCACGGCTATAACGGTAGCCGTGGTCCCCGGCCAAAGTGGTCTGGGAAACGCCCAGCGTGACCACCAGCAGAATCAGCCACATCGCGTGTTTCATTTCGTTCGCATCCTTTTACGAAGGGGTTTTTCAGTTATCCGTGTTTCGGGCGGGCGCGGCGTCCTCGCCTCTACACGAGTCCCCGCAATCCCGTTCGGCCGCTGGCGTGGACCGCTGCAAGCCTGCAATGCGCTCTCTTATGTCTCACATCGGCGTCACGCGCGGAATAGTCCAGAAAATCGCTAATCCCCCTAAAACAAACCTCCGCTAGGCCCTTCTGCCAGGCACCGACTGCTAGATAACCGAGGGTGTCCGGGAATTGGATTCTGCAGATTACCCAGATCCGTAACCGCACAGATACGCGAAACCGTGCGGCCAAATGTCGGAACACTATTGAAAACAAGAGGTTACGACTGTCACATTCCCGGACACCCTCAGATAACCGTTTACGGGGGGTAGTCGTTCGCAGGGAGTCTCCGCACTGCAAAACGGCTCGTCCTTTTGTCATTTCGAGCGAAGCGAGAAATCTTCTCGACGGGGGTCAACATTTCTCCTCGCTGGCGCTCGTCGAAATGACATTCCGTTCTACACTCAAGGAACCTCTGGAACCCCGAACAACCCCCGTTGTTCCACAAAGCTTTTGCGTTACAGCTCAGCCGTGAACGGTTACCCGTCTAGTATATCGACCTGGTACGTCTCGCGCTGCACGCGCTGCCCGCTCGCACGGATTGCGCATTTGCGGCCGGGGCATCTATTGCTACAGCGCAGGGGCGATTGCTTGGCTCAACATTCTGGGGCGATCGGACATATCGTTCCGCAGATATGCTGGGCACATCATGCAATCAGGCAGACTTGGCACGGTAGGACTATTTTTCGGGCACGATCGGTACGTCCGCCACGCGGAGCTTGATCTCATCCGAGTTTGCCCGCAGTTCGGGAGCGTACATCGCATAACCCCGAGTCGGCAGGGCCGAAAATTTGCCGGGGATTTCCGCCCGCATGCGGTACGCCACGCTGTGCGTTCCGCGGGCCAGGGTCCGGCAGAAGAAGGCCACGCGATTGTCCCGAAACTCCACGTAGGCGCCCAAGGCGTTTCGTGTGTAGCCTGACCGCAGGTCCACCGGCTCGAATCCGGCGGGCTTCATGTCCTCGAAGACCAGGTACTCGTAATCGTTCTTGCTTTCGAGTATCAGTTCGATCTCCACGAGATCTCCGGAGCGGACCTCAGCCAGGTTCGCCAGCTCTTCGCGGCGGTATTTTTCGACCCGTTGATCGATTACCTGCCCGCGAGAACCAGCCACCTGTGCCGTGGCCTCGAGCGGTACCAGGCGATAGTATCGCCGCTGCACCTTGATTTCCAATCCCGCTGCCGGGATGAAGTCTTCCAGCGAGAAGTAGCTCAGATAGGCGTTGATGTAGAGCGGTCCTTTGCCGCGGCGTTTGACTTCCACGAGGTGATCGCCCTCCGCCAATTCCTCGCCCACCAAGATCACGCTGTTATCGAACGTGAACAGGTTCTGGGGCGTGATCTCCACCGCCTTGCGGAGCTGGCCGTCCACATAGACCTCGACGGTCATCTCGGGCCGGTCCTCGCCGGATGCCCGAAGGTAGTCGGCGAAGGCCTCCACCACCAGCGCGGTGTCGCGCGTGGAGTTCCAGTACGTGGCGTGCTTGCGATTATTGAGCAAGTACTTGACCAGCCGCGGCGCCAGCTCGCCCTTGGGATCGGTGCGGGTCAGCAGCTTGAGGTAGTAGGCCATGGCCTCGATCTCGCTTCCGTACCAATACCACCAGCTCCACTGGCCCATGTCCAACCAGGCGGTCTGATTCTCATCGTCCTGGTAAACGTACTGATTGATGTTCCGCAAGACCATGTCGAGCTTGGCACGGTCCCCCTCCTTCTCCAACGCCAGACCGAACATGGCCAGGGCGTATACCGAGATGTTCAAGCGGTCGCGATAGAGGAACCGCTTCATCTCCGGGTCGGCATGCCCGGCATCCACTAGGACCATGTACACTAAGGCATCGAGGTTATCGGCGGATGCCTTTCGGGGCGCATTCTTGAGGTCTTTCTCATGGTTTTGCAGCAAGGCAATCTGCTTTTGCTGATAAGCCTGGAGCCAGGCCACGCCACGTTCCAAAACGTCGGGCACGATGGCCACGTCGCTCTGCTGGGCAATCTGCAACCCATGCACCACCACCGCCGTGGTATGCGGCGACGACGACTCTCCCCAGCCGGAGAACCAGCCCCAGCCGCCATCGGAAAGCTGCATCTCGGTGAGGCGTTGGACGCCGTCCTTGACGATCCGCGAGAGTTCGGCCTGATCGAAGACCGGCTCACGATCGAACCGCTTCCATTGGGCAGCCCGCCGGGCTGCTGCGTCCAACTCCTGGGCATTCAAGTTCGTCCGCTTCTGGCGGATTTGGTCCAAATCCAGGCCGAGATCGATCAGCACCTTTTGAGTGATCGCGGCGGGCAGGAAGCGGTTCAGCGTCTGCTCCGTGCAACCGTAGGGGTAGTCGATGAGATAGGGCAGGGCGTCCACCATGGCCCCGGCCAGCGTCGGCGAAAAACGAATCTCCAGGCGTGCGGACTCGGGGCGACGTTCGGCGGGGACGTGAGCCGTAAACTGCCAGGCCTCCTTGTCTGGCCGAATCCAGCCGGAGAACGGTTCCATTTTGTCCATACCGTGGACATAGCACGGGAACCGCATCTCCATGGCGTCCGACTCTTCGTCGGTCAGGGCGGCCATGCGGACCACGGCTTCGCCTTCGGCCACAACGCGGACCCGCCAATCGACGCGGATCTCGCCCCCTGCCGGAATCTCTACCGCCCGTTCCACTTCCTCCAGGGCCTCCAGCGTGCCGCCTTCCAATTGCAGACGCACCCGCACGGACTTGGCCGACTGGAGATAGTTGTGCACGTTCGCCGAGAGCACGACCTCGTCGGTCTGCACAAAGAAGCGCGGGGCCTGGAGGCGAAGGATCACGTTTTTGCGGGTCACGACGTCCACGGCGGCCTCGCCGACGCGGGTCCCGTGCCCCATGGCCCAAGCCTTGACCCGCCAGGTCGTGAGGTTTTCCGGCATGTCGAGGGAGACCTCGGCCGTGCCGTCCTCCGCGGTGTCGAGCGTACCCACCCAGAAGGCCGTGTCCGCAAAGGCTGAGCGCACAGTCGGTTCCACGGCCCCGTCCATAGCCGGTTCGCCGCTATCCTCGTCGGCACCCGCTGCGTCCAGCGCGAGCATGGACTTGTCCGCAGCGCCTTCCGCCATGGCGGCCGCAGGGGCCGGAGCCATTGCGTAAGCCTCCACTGCTCCGCCAAGACCGCCCATCGCCCGCTGCATCGCCGCGCCTTTTCGTCTGCCCGCCAGGCCGTTTGCAGCGACCATTCGGAACTGCCGCTCGTCTACCTCCTCCACCACAGCGGCGCCGAAAACGCCGATGTCCTGCATGCTTGGCGCGCCAGGTGGGACGATATTCCAGGACCAGTGATCCAGCGAATGCTCGGTTCGCGGATTGTGGTGGCGCCGCCACTTCCAGAAGAAGGCCTTGATTTCCGGAACATTCGTGCCGCCCGAGATGTACTCCACCGATTTGTCATAGATCGCCACGATCGTCGATCCCGCCAACGGCTTGCCGTCCATGTCGGTGAGCTTCAGCTTGACGGTAGCCTGTTCGCCCGGCCGGTACTCGGTTTTGGATGGCTCGACTGCCACGTTGAAGACGCGCTGCACCGGCGGAACCATGATCTCGCGGACTTCGCTGAACAGCTTCCCGTCGGAGACCGTGAAGGCTTCCACGAAAAAGTTCGGCATGTCCTTCATCGAGACGGGGATGGGAACCACGGCCGTCTTGCCCTCCAGCCGTAATGTGACCGGCGGGAGATACACGCCGTTGCTCGGCCGAATGAAAAGCAGCACCACGGCGTCGCGGCGATTCGTGTTGACTTGAAGCTGCACCGTCTCGCCGGGCTGATACTCGGCTTTGTCGGGGATTAGCTCGATCTCGTTGAAGCGGAAGTCGTCGCTGTCGGCCAGGGCCTGTCCCATGACGGTGAAGACGTAGCCCCCTTCGATGGAGTGGCCCTCCGCTTCGGTGACTTTGAGCGTGAGGCGATATTGCCCCGCTTCCGCCGCGCGCAATTGCAGGGCAGCGTGGCCATCCTGGTCGGTGGGCATCTCCCATGCGCGGACGGCCGTTTCGACCGGCTTGCCCTCCTGGTAGTGGATCTTATAGAGCGTCAGTTCTCCCTTGCCCGCCACACCGCGGCCGTCCGGCGTCCGCGCGGATGCCTCCACCGCCACCACGTCGCCGGTGCGATAATATCCGCGATCGACCCAAAGGTGGACCTTGAATGGTTGCCGCGCGACGATGACCTCGCCCGTCCCCACGATCGTGCGCCGCGATTGGTCCGTGACCTCGGCCGTGATGCGGTAGCGATGGTCCTGGTCGGGATGCAACAGCTTGGCCAGGGCGGTGTCGATTGTGACCTCGACTTTGCCATCCGGCCCGATAGCGACCTCTTGTTCAGCGATCAGCTCCGGCGGTTGCGAACTTCGCGGCCACCAGACGGGCAGCGGGCGTGCGCAACCCCACGAAGCCCATCCCGGATACCAATCGTAATCGTAGGCGAACCACCAGTAGCCCGGCCCGTACAGCCAATCGAACGGCCGTGGCGGATACCATCTTTCGGTGTATCCCGTCCGCTCGATCTTGTACTTCACCTTGGCCTCCGTGACGGGAGAGCCGAAATAGTATTTGGCCTGGATGGCGGCGGTGATCTTTTCACCGAGGGATACCGGCTGATCCGGGGCTTGCACGGCAACCTCGAACTCCGGCTTTTTGTACTCTTCCACCCGGAAGGCCCCGCCACCGACGTGCCGGCCGTCGGCCAATTGCACCTCGAATCGATAAACGCCCAACCCGGCATCGGGCGGAATCTCCCATTCGCCTTCCACGCCACCAAATCGGTCAGCCGTGGCATCCTTCTTCCAGAGGTCGTCGCCGCGCGGCCCCACCAACCGGATTTGCACCTTTGCGTTCGCGAAATCCGAGGTGTCGGGCATGTCGTATTGCGCGTGGCGGATCCACAGCTTATAGAACATCTTTTGAGCAGGGCGGTAGATCGGCCGATCCGTTACCAGGTACGTCTTGACGGCCTGATACTGGGCATCGTAACGTCCCCCGAACCAGACGCCGGTAAAGCCGAGATGGGCCAGCCGCCCGTCATCCGTCCGCGCGATGATCAGCCACTGATAATCGTCGGGCAGCCGCTTCCGGTCTAGGGCCAACTGACCGTCGCCGTCGCCGAACTCCGCGAAGTTCTTGGTGGTCACGCGAGGCCGGGCCACATTGCCCAACCACTCCTGCCGCCACCCGAAGAACTCGACATTGGCCTTGGGAATCGGCCTCCCCGTCACCGCATCGCCCACGTAAAACCAGACCTTTTCGCCGTCCAAGGGCTTCTGGGCGATGACCGTGTCCGCGACCCACAGGACCACGAAGCACATGTTTCCCTCTTCCATGTCGGCGCGCAACAGGTACACGCCCGCCTTCTCAAGCGGCGTCGTGACCGTGATCCGATCGTCGAAGTGGTTGGGCCGGGGCTTCAGCTCCATCGTCCACTGCGCTACCTTTGCTCCCAGGTAGCGCGACTGCGACTTTTCGATCAACCGATAGCCGAGGTTGGAGATATCGGCCTTTTCCCAATTCGGTTCGGCTGGAGAAGATTTGAGATAGTCCTTTACATCGTCCAAGAGCTTATCGAGAAGGATTTCGTGCGCGGTGAAGGTGACCTTCTTCCCGTTGCGGAAGCGATATTCGACGGTTGCCCCGCGCCCCGCCGGTTGTGTGTCGACCCCCTCGAATCGTCCCCAGTTCCCCACGATCTGTTGCAGCCGTTCCCGATAACTGCGCTGAAGGTCGCTGCCTGTCAAGGAGACGGCTCGCTGGAGCATTTCCGCCGCCTTGGGATACTGGCGCCGGTTTTCGAATATCGTGGCCAGCCGTTCCAGGGCCTGTACCTGGAAAGCGCCTTTCTTGTCGGCCAGGCGCCGCCAAATGCGGATGTAATTGAACTCCTCCGGTAGCGGGAACCGTTTGACGCCGTCGGCCAGCCGGGCCATGCTCTCATCCTCGCTCAACAGGTGCAGCGCCCAGGTCCCCGCCTCGCCCGACGGCTTGTCCTCCGCCTCCAGTCGGCCGAAGAACCAGCCGTAGTCGGCCATCGTTTGCACCCCGAACTGCGACCAAAGGAATTCGGCGAACTGAAAGTCGACCGCGTCGGCCAATGACGGATCGATCTCCTTGGCCTGATTCAGGCACCAGCGCCAGCGCTGCCCGTCGTTGGCGGCCTCGGCAAACGTCTTGGGTGCGGCATAGAAGATAGGGTTCCCTTGCGCGTCGACCGGCGCCCCGCGGGTGCCGTCCCCAAAGCCCCAGCCTTCCTCATAGTCGGGCAGGGTCTCCAGGTCGGTCAGAGCGCCAAGCCGCCACGCCTCCACCCCGCTCGCGCCTTCCAGCCACATCTGGGCAAACTGCTGGTAGAACCGCCCGACCTCGCCGCGCTGGTCGTCCTGATCGGCCAGGGGCATCGCTTGCCGCATCAATTGCAAGGCCCGCACTCGGTCCCTTTGATACGAATTGACCGTTTCGCCGCCGCCCCGATGCGGACCGCGCTGGTATTCCCCCGCGATCATGAATCCCTCGTGCGGAAGCTCGCGGTACAGATTTGCCGCTGCCACGAGGAACCGCCAATTCTCCGCCTGGGCTTGCACACTTTTTTCGATCAGGGCGTCGATCTCATTCCAGCGGTTCAATCGCACCAAGCACTGCCAAGCCCGCGGCAGGTCTTGGCACACCGCCCGAGCGTCCTTGGCCGGGGTCGTCAGCAGCCCAAACAAAATGTCGTAGGCCTCGCGGAAATTGCCCTCTTCCAATAGCCGTTTGGCATCCTCGCGTTTCTGGGCTTCATTCATGCTGGAGTCCTCGCTCGCTGAAATGGCGGTCAGGACTCCCGCGATGCCTTGCCCCCAGGTCCTGGTCAAAACCAATGGGATGGCCCCGCCTCCAATCAGGACCAACGCCACCAACATCGCCAACTTGCCGTTTCGCGAGATTTTCGCCTGACACATGAATGGAACCTCCGTCCCAAGAGCAGCTCATCCAGTTAGACGCATCCGTGACACGAACCACCAGCGTTCGAAAAGAGCCGAGGCAACGCAGGCTCTGAGAACCTCGGCAGTCTCAGCAAGACAAGCAGTGCTGACGTATTGATAGCCGTGGACTCCGTGGACTGTCAATTACCCCAGGAATGGTGCCCGCGCCGCATCCCAGACCGCGCGGACTGGCTGAAGCGGTCGCACATCCGCAACCCTTGCGAGGACAGGCCAATGCGACCGGTCACGCCGTGCTACATCTACGATGATTCACAAGGCCACCAGCAATCGAGGCACCGCCAATCACAATATGAGACGCCTGGCGGGGTTTGAAAGTTCCACGGCAAGCATGCGGCCAGGCTCCATGACTGAACAGCCGGAGCCGACCCACGACGTTGTAGCGTGGCTCGCTTTTCCCCGGTTTCCTGCAAGATCGGATGAATGTCGTGGTACCTCCTAGGAGCGGAGTCGGCTTAAGGGAAGTGCACGCCGACCTCGTCTCCGTCAGCCGCGCCGGCGTGTGCCGACCAGCACGCGGGATCGACGCGTTCAATAACTCAAGGAACCTCTGCACAACCCTCGTTTTTCAAAAAGTCTTTGGCTTTTTCGTGCCTGTCGCGGGTCTATCAAGAGGAGTATCGGACTATATAGCAGGTGCAAGCGATTCTATGTTCTCTATCTTATGTGTTTTATACGCCCATCGCACTATGGGCGCGCAGTATCTTTATGTCACTCCATATTGTCTCGCGATAGAAGGGCTCGATGGGCAGAAGAGCGGCTTGGCCGGTTGGCCGGGGCCTGCGCTCTTGGGATAGAACGGCTCGTTCAGCTGGAGCAGGGTCGTCCATGGCATGACGAGGCCTCCCAGGGCATGACGCGATTCACCGTCCGCAAGAACCAGGATCTGCCAGTCGGCAAGAGACCGTCCCCGCGACCTCCCAGGGCATGGCGAGATTCATCGTCCGCAAACAATCAAGCCGCCGCGTCGGCCTGCGCATCGCGTCGAAGCCCGAACTCGCAAACGTCCGCTGCGTTTCGCCATTCTTCCCTGCCATGACGATTACCTCGTTCCCTGCTATTGCCTAATTCTCTGCTTACCTGATTCCTTGCTCTGTATCTTCCTCGCGTCCTTTCCGGCGCGTGCCGCCAACACCGCTACGAGTATACTGAAGCTGGAGCGAATTGTGCAGAGATTCCTTGAGTCTGAACGGACCGTCATTTCGAGAAGCGTCACCAATGTCATTTCGACGAGCGCCAGCGAGGAAAAATCTTACCCCCTGTCGAGAAGATTTCTCGCTTGAAAAGATTTCTCGCTGCGTTCGAAACGACAGGAGCGTGAGGACAGGGGGGACGAGCCGTTTTGCAGGCACAAGACCCCTGTGAACGACTACTGACAGGACGTAAGCCCTGGCCACATCCGCTGGGCACATCATGGACTCAGGCCGACTCTGCGCCAAAGCATTGAGTAGCAATGGATGGAGTTCATCAAGCACCCTACGCGACTGCGATTCGGTTCATGCGTTTTGGTAATTCATCCACCTCGGCCCAAAGCCCAATGTGGAAGAACGACGGAAACGCGCCGATTTCGACGTAAACGTTCGGCCTTCGCATCGTCAGCTTGCGCGAAGCCACCACCAGCTTACGCGAAGCCACCACCAGCTTACGCTGGCGGCTCGCGGTTCCTGTTTTCACTTTCACCACCAGCTTACGCTGGTGGCGCGTGGTGGTGGCGAGGCGTGTCGATGGACGCGGCAGCGGAGGAGCCTCGGGCGTCAGCCCGAGGTGGTCCCCCCACGCTCGTTCGCGCCGCATGAGTGGCAACCCGGCATCAGGTCCAGGGTTTGCCGTCTTTTCGCGTACCGCATAGGAAGACGCGCATCCCCAAGGCATCGGCCAAAGCGGCTTTGGCCAGGGCCGCGGCGTCGGCCGATGCGGCATCTTCCGCGTAAGCCACCTGCACGTGATTGGCCTTGTGCTTGGCCATGAAGGCGTCGCGGTCCACGCCGTAGGTGACGGCGTGCATGATGGGCCACTGGGGAGTGGTCTCGTTCCAGCGGCGTTGGGTCTCCTGGGGAGGAAGCTCAACGACGCCGCCGCGGCCGACATCCATGCACAGACGGCCGTTGTCCACGTAGATTCGCGACCACACAATCTCTCCCGGCTTGGAAACGCCCTTCAGCGTGCCTCCACCCAAGCGGAAATACATGGGCGGTTGCCGCTCGCTGGAGGCCCCGCTCCAGCCGCCGATGAAATGGGCGGGCGGCGCCGAGCCGCTGATCAAAAATACCCAAACGTAGTCCGGCACCGTGCCCGAGCGATCCACATCTCCCCAGCGGACGTCGTGGAGCGTATTTTCCACGGGCTGCCCCAATGCCTTGTGGACGCGGTAGGTCATCAGGCCATCCAGGCCCGCGCATTCATCCACCTCGTTGAAATGCGGCAGCGGTTCGTTTTCATAGAGGATCCGTTCGCCGCGGCGATCCTTGACTGGGGGGCGATCCGAATTGTTGAGCATTCCTTCCACCAGGTCGCTGGCAGGCAAGAGGTCCTTCAGACCCTGCTGATATTGGATGCCGATGGCGTCGCAGCCGAAGTCGTCCGCAATCCGCAGAGCCGCAATGTACATTTTGCACTGCGTGAGGATCTGGTCCTCGGTGAGATCCGTCTCGGGATTGGGTCCGGTGACGAACTTCATGCCGCGATCGAGCAGCCAGCGATAGACCTGGCGTGCCTCGTCGTCCGAAACCTGCGTGGTTTCGTAATACAGGGCCGATTGGCTGAGCCGCTCCTTGTAAACGCCCAGGGGCATCAACAGCTCATCGGGGAGAATGGCGTTGTACATGCCCATGCACCCCTCGTCGAAGACGCCCAGGATGGCCTTCTTGACCCGAAGCTCCTGGGCCAGGGCCTCCGCCAATCGCCGCAAAGAGCCGGGGACCTTCACCTTTTTCAAGGGTATGGCGTGGCGGAGGGAGTGGCGAACGCTCCCCTTCTCCAGCCAACTGTTCAGCTTCTTACGGAACCACGGTGAAGAGAAATCCTCGCTCCACAGCGTGCTGTAGGGCTTGCCGGCCTTGGTGAGGCAGGCGTTGAGGTTCAACATGCCGACCAGCCCCGGCCACTGGCCGGACCAATTGGCCACGGTCAGGATTGGTCCCTGATGCGCGAGCAACCCCGCCAGCACGTGATGGGAATATTGCCAGACCGCCTCCGCGACAATCAACTTGGCGTCAGGGTCGATGCCCGCGAAGACCTGCATCCCCTCGCGCTGGGATCTGATGAAGCCGTGCTTTGGGTCGGGCTTGTAGGGATGGGCGCGGACCAGTTCGTACCCAGCCTCGCGGATCACCTGCCCCAAGGCCTCCTCCATGGCCTGCTGGGCTGGCCAGCAGACCTGATTCGCCGCCAGCCGCAAGTCCCCGCTGGCGACCAAAAAGACCTGTTTTTTCTTGGCTTTGACGGGTTTGGAGATCGTCGGTATCCGGATGTCCATAAGCTCTACTCCCTCTCTCGTGTTCCTTTCCCTTCATCGAAAAGCCCGGCTCGCGTGAGGGATAAGGGGGAAATCCATGCATTGCGCGGGGGTGCACCGCCCGGTGACCGTCGCCGATGGGGTTCCACTTCCCGACAGGCGGGGCGGCCATCATCTTACTGCCCGCCATGCGATGCCCACAACGCCCCCCCGTTCGCGCGGGCCGCGAAGAAATCACGACCTTTTGCGAAGCCGCGGCGGACCGGACAAAAGGGCGCCGGACAAAGGGGCGGATGGTGCCTGGGCCGGTTCGATCACGAGGCGGCGGGCAAGAGGTGTCCGTCGGCGTCTCGGCACTCGATGACCAGGTGCTCGGGTGAGACGTGCTCGGCCCCCATCACGCGGATCGTGACCTGATGCTGGCGCTCCAGCTCGGACAGCTCGCGGCGTTTATTGTTGTTCAAATGTTCGGCCACCTGGTTAGCCACGGTGACGGCGACCTCGGCGGTGCGGAGTACCAAACAGGCGAGGATCAACTGCCGCATCGCGTCGATGGCCATCGTGTCGACGGTCTTCACCAGGCCGGCGCCGTGGCACAACGGGCAATCGCGGAAGAGGGTCCGTTTCAGGCTGGGGCGAATCCGCTGCCGGGTCATCTCGATCAGGCCGAAGGGGCTGGTGCGGATGATCTTGGTGCGTGCCCGGTCCCGCTGCACGGCCTCGCGGAGTGCCCGCTCCACCGCCCGGCGATGCTTCTCCTTCCGCATGTCGATGAAATCGTTGACGATCACGCCCCCCAGGTCGCGGAGGCGAATCTGCCGGGCGATCTCCTTGGCCGCAATGAGGTTGATTTGATAGGCCGTCTCTTCCGCGGAGTCCTCTGCCCGAAAGTTCCCGCTGTTCACGTCGATGGCCACCAGGGCCTCGGTTTGATCGATGACGATGGAGCCGCCGGGCTTGAGCGGCACCCGGCGCTGATGGATGATCGAGATCTCATCCTCCAGGTTGAATTTGTGGAACAAAGGCTCCTTGCCATCGTACAGTTGCAAACGGTTCACGTACCGCGGCATGACCATCTCGAGGAATTCCTTGGCCTTTTCATAGGTCTTAGGCTCATCGATGATGATCGTGCCGACTTCGGTGCTAAAGATGTCGCGGATGGTCCGCGTAATGATGTCGCTTTCCTCGTAGATGTCCACGGGGGCGCCGAGCTTGCGGATGCGGCGGACCAGCACCTTCCACAGCCGCATGAGATACGCCAGGTCGCGTGAGAGGTCCCTTCGCGTGCGGTCGGCGCCCGCCGTGCGCACGATGAATCCCAGCCCCTTGGGGACATTCAATTCCCGCATGATGTCGCGCAGACGACGGCGGACCGATTCATCCTCGATCTTGCGGGAGACGCCCACGCGGCCCAGCGCCGGCATCAGCACGAGATACCGGCCGGGAATGCTGATGTACGTGGAGAGGGTCGGCCCCTTGTTGCCGATGCCTTCCTTGATGACCTGGACAATGACCTCGTCCCCGCGCTTGAAGATGTTCTGGATAGGGGGTTTGAATCGGGGGCGGTTTCCCGGTCGAAAGGGTCGGGAACGATGGTTGCGTGGCCGCTCCTCTCCCGGCTCGCCCACCCCGTTCAAGACCCCGGAGGCCGGCGGAGGAAGCTCGCCCAATTCGCTGGGATCGTACCCCGCCTGACGAAAATATTGCGGCTCCACGTCGCTGACATGCAAGAAGCCGTTCCGCCCCGCGCCGAAATCGACGAACGCGGCCTGAATGCTCGGCTCCAAGTTGACGATCACGCCCTTGTAGATATTGCCGACGAATTGCTCCTGGTCGGCACGCTCGACGTACAGCTCCTGGAGAACGCCGTCCTCCACGATCGCGATGCGGCACTCCTCAGGTTGCGCCGCGTTGATCAACATCTCCTGTTTCATGGTTCTCGCCTTCCCTATCGGCTCCAGAGGCGAGTGCGTCGCAAGAGGATCGGGGGGGTCCGAAGCGGATGGTGCGCGATACGGAGGTCATGGCCGCAGCTCCACGTCGACCCGGACCAGGGGCACGCCTTGCCCCTCCAAATCCTCCAGCCCCAGCGCCGCGAGGACCTCTCGCGGGTGGAGCGATCCCTGGGGATCGACCCGCAGCCGCATCCGCAATACGCCCCCCTCCATGGTCAATTCCTCGACCCACTCCCGCAGCTCGAACGTCTTGCCTTTGGCGGGACGATGGATCGGGAAGGAGGGGGCGATGGTTACATCATGGATGCGGGCAGAAACGGAGGCGCGGCGTTCGTCGGGCAATTCCAGGCAATACACGACCCGCTCTACCCGGGCCGGCGGGGTCGATGGAGGGAGCCATTCGATTGTGCGGAACACGAGGCCGGGAATCGTATGCGCTGCCAAACGCGCAGCCAGCTCCTCGGTCGGCATCGCCTCCGCAAGCTCGACTTCGAGCACTTCGTGAAGTCCCTCGATTCCTAATGCCAGGGCCGACGGAAAGCTCAGACGGGGCTTGGGGTGAAATCCTTGGCTATACGCCGTGGGGATTCCCGCCCGACGAAACAGCCGTTCCACGATCCTTGCCAGGTCGTGATGCCCAACGAACCGCAAATCCCCAACTTTTGAAAAGCGAATACGCACTCGTTGACGAACACGAGGTTCGCCCTCCCCGCCGCTGCCGTGGGCGGCGGGGCCTCTTTGGGTCAATGTTTTCTCATGGTCGATACTCGGGCGACAATTGGCCGGGTCTTCCGCACGGGGACCGCCGGACTCCGTCGAGACGCACACCATCTCGCCGCGCCGGGGACGGTCCTCCCCATCGAACGCACCCGAGAGACGCCTCGTTCTCGTTTTCGCGTCCTCAAGGGCGGCTGCCCCCCATGCGTGGTTTCTCCCCTCCAATCGTCCGCCGATGGATAATGCTCCTTGCATCTAAAAGTGTATTAACAAAATCGCCGAAGTCGTGATTCCCAGCTACCCTGGAAATGCGAACCGACCACCACGTGAGTTGACAAAACGAATGCCGTAACTGCGGGTCAGCCCCGGGGGCGATGAACAGCCTCCCGTGCTACCCGCCGCAAAAGCCGTCCCTAACCCAAGCCTTTCCCAGCGGAAGCCAGCCCTATGCGATGCCGTCTTAAACCGATGCCACCCTTAATCGAGGCCATCCCCACACCGTGGAATGGACACTCTCCTTGCATCCCGCAGCCTTTGCCTCGAATCCTCAATTATAGTCGCTAAACTTCAAACGAATATAGTCGCTAAGCATCAATCGAAACAGAAACACTCGTCGATTGGCCGCCCGTGCTTCGGACATATACCACCACGGGCTGGTTCAATTGTACCATGAAGTGGTGTTTCCTGCCCAGCTTTTGCCACCTCTGAGGATGCCTCGGATGGCATCGCTCCGCTTGAAGACGCCTCGGATGGAATCGCTCCGGTTGAATCGGCCAGCTCTTTCGGGAGTACTTCCGAATTTCGGGGGGCTTTATTCCGGGGGGCCTTTGCCGCATCCCATGGGGGATTGACGGGACTGCCCGCAGACAGTGCCGGGATAGCTAGCCCCCACTGATGGGTCACCTTTTTCCCCGAAAAGGGGATACGGTAGTCCCGAATCCACTGCGGGAAGTCCTCGGTCCCCAAACTGGCGATCCATCGGCCCAGGTTGGGGGCGATCCGCCGGGGAGGGATGAGCCACATATCGGGCCGGCGCAGGGCGCGGTGGGCTTGATCTCGCGCGCCCCGCAGCACCCAGCCCGGCACCTCTGGACCCACCGGAAGCAGCGTCACCTGGACGACGCCCCAGCGGTAAAGGTCCTGCCAGACGTCGGGCAGGGTCTGATCGAATCGACGTGCCAGGGCCAGCACCGGCTCCACCCCCCACGAGCGGAGGACCAAGGCGTCGATGATACGCTCCACGACGAAGGCGTGCGTCGGCCGCATCTCCGCCAGCTGGTCCATCCCGTAAACGAACGGCCGGTAGTCCCAGCGGTCGCGGAACAGATAACATCGCGTCTCCGGCGTGGTCGCCCGTGCCCAATAGGTCACAATCTCCCCCGAGGCCTCTTGAATCGGCCCGATCAGGCAGCTCTCCAATTGCGGCACCAAACGAAGTCGTTGCCAATCCTCCGCGGAGACTCCCAGCCGAGCCACGTGCCGCCGGGCCAACGCCACTGCGTCGAGCACGCCCAGGGGCAGCCGGGCAAGACTACCCCAATTCATGCCCGCGGCATCCAGGAACGCCTTGGCCTGCGTGGCAGCCGTGCACTCTTGCCGCAACAAAACCTCCCGGCAATATTGGACGAAGATCGCATCCCGCGAAGGCGTTTCCGTCGAGGCCCGCTCTTGTGGTTCCGCCTGGGCAGCGGACACGCGATCCGCCACCGATGGCACACCTTTGTCTTGCCGATGGTGCTCCCCTTGCTTAGGACGCGCCATTCCAGCGGCCTCCGTGGACGATGAGCAGAACTGGCCGATATTTCTATACCATTAAAGGACCTTTCGACCGGAAAAGCAACGGCAATCGCCCGCGCGGGTACCCCGATCGCCTTCACCAAAGGCGACTGGCGGCGAGGGCGGTTGAGGTCACGGTGATATGGGAAGACGAGAGTTAGGGACACGAGAGTTGGGGATACGAGAGGTTGGGAGCACGAGAGACGACGGAAAGGGAGGACGGAAAGCGGCCTCCAGGAGCGGCGACTACCCCGCTGGAGGCTGTAATCTCGGCCCCGCCGCGCACCCTGGCGCTGCTGTAATCGCGGACCCGCTGGCGGGCATCCGCGATCCCTAACCGCAAACCGCAAGATCGGCTAAGCTGATGATATGGCCCTTGGGGTTGGTTTCGCGGGCGCGTTCCACAGGGCATTTTCGTGGACCGGCCAGGTGCGCCGTCCCGCCTTCCCATCCTTGGGGAGTGTACCGTACTCAGCAGGTCGCAACGTCCAGTCATGCATTCTTTTGGGGAACGGATTTTTCGTGTCTTGCCGCGGCAAGAGGGGAGTACGCTGGCGGCGGCGCTCCGCGAGTGGCTGCCCGGCATCTCCTGGTCGCAGGCCAAGAGGCTGATTGCGGGTCGCTACGTGCAGGTAAACGGGAACCTGTGCCTGGACGTGGCCCGGCGCATCAAGCTTCAGGACGTGGTCAAGCTGACGGCCCGGCCGTCGGTCGCGCCGCCTGGACCTCGCGACGTGGCCGTGATCCATCTCGACGAGCACCTGGTGGTGGTCGACAAACCTTCCGGAATGACCACCAATCGGCATCCCGAGGAATGGAATGCCTCGCAGCGAAGGAGGCAATTGCAGCCGACGCTGGACGAGCTGTTGCCGCGGATCATCTCGCGGATGGATGTCAAGCGGAAAAAAGGGCCGCCCCCGCCCGTCCGCGCCGTGCATCGCCTGGACCGCGACACCAGCGGCCTGATCGTCTTTGCCCGGACCGCCGAGGCCGAACGCGGGCTGATGGCGCAGTTTCGAAAGCACACCACCACGCGCAAGTATCTCGCCATCATATCGGGCTACCTTGCGCCGCAGACCTTCCGCAGTCGCTTTGTGCGGGATCGCGGCGACGGACGGCGCGGCAGCACCCCCCGGGATGGCGAGGGCAAGGCCGCGGTGACCCACATTCGGCCCATCGAGCGGATTGGGGATTACACCCTGCTGGAATGCCGATTGGAAACCGGCAGGACGCATCAAATCCGTATTCACCTGGCCGAGGCCGGACACCCTGTGTGCTGCGAGAAGATCTACAATCGCCCGCTCTACGGCAAAACCATCGAAGACACCAGCGGCGCCCCCCGCTTGGCCCTGGCCGCCGTGGAATTGGGCTTCATCCACCCCGTGACCGGCGAGGCCCTGCACTTCGAGGTCCCGCTTCCCAAGGACCTCACCGACTTCCTCTACGAGTTGCGGCGGCGGACCAGGTTGCCGTCGTAACTCGAATGAGAACGTGGAGCGACCGCCGGACGCAAAACGCTATGCGAATCGCCACCGGGCCTGGCGGAGGACGGCCAGGGACGACCCGCCGGGCAATTCATACCACACGCTAAGCAGCGAGCCGTCGCCCAACTCTACAGTGGACGGATAGCCCAGGTCGACGCCCGCCCCGTCACCGCAGATCACCATCGCCCCGGACCAGGATCGCCCGCCGTCCTCGCTCACTCTGGCCTGACAGCCAAAAGGTGGTCGGCGGTGGCCGTAGGTCATCAAAAGCCTGCCGTCGCGGAGCCGCAGCAAATGGGACGGCAGGCCCCAGACGCCGATCGCATGGGGCGGAGACCAGGTCTTCCCCCCATCCTCCGATTCGCACTGGAGCGTCTCGCCGGCATTCTCCGGATTGTGGTTGCGAATCTGCACGATCAAGCGGCCATCGCTCGTTTCCACGGCGTGCAGCTCGTGATATTGCGAGGGATCGTCGCCTGATCGGGTGGGAATCTCCGCCAGCCACTCCCACGTGCCGCCATCGTCCAGCGATTGGCAGACCCCCACGCGGCTTTGCCCCTTCCACAACTCCTTGCCCGCATAAAGCAGCCGACCGTCGCGGAGTTGAATCGGGCCATGAGGGCTGCTGACCATGCACCGCTGCGGCTGCGACCAGGTGATGCCCTGGTCCGTGGAGCGGGTGATCCACACATCCAGGGCCGCATCGCGCCCCGCGGCATCCAATCGCTCGTGAGCCGCCCGCCAGCGGCGGAGCTTGTCGGCAGGCCAGGCGTTCTCCTTCCCCTCCGCCGCCTCCGCACGCTTCAAGATCGGCTCGTACGCCAGCGACGTGAAGGTGGTCACCAAAATGCTCCCCCGATCCGTCTCCAGCACGCCGGCATCGCGGTCGTCGATGGGGCTGTCCAGGATCACCTGCGGAAACGTCCACGTCTTGCCCTCGTCATGCGAACGCATCAGTTCCACGCGGCCCAAGGGGCAAACGTGGGCCTCGCGCCCGCCCGAGTACACCAGCAACAGCTCGCCGCTCTTGCGTCGGGCGACGGTCGGCCAGCCGTGGTAGGCCTCGAGTTGGGAGATCGTGGCCACTTCCGCTACGTGAATCTCGGGCGCGGGAGGCGAGGCCGCGGCGGCCCCCTCGCCGGCTCCCTGCGCCGCCCTGCTCAAAAAGAGCCAGGGGGCTGACGACATGCCCGCGGCGGCAAGCCCCATCCCGGCCAACCAATCACGCCGCGATGACTCCCCACGCGGCAACCGGGATGTTGTCTCACAGGATTGCTTGGAGTTTTGCAAGTATCGGGTCATGGCAGACCTCCAGCCTTGGCGAAGAATCGTATGCCCATTTTGAATCCGCGTGCATGATACGGCATCCCGACCCGTCGGGCAACCCGAA